>NZ_JAKSYB010000054.1:0-338 GCF_022829505.1 Methylobacterium sp. J-043
CGACCAGACGGGGTCACGCCGCTCCGCCCGTACGCGCAGGAAGGAGCCGTCGGGGATCCAGAGGCGTGCCCGCATTGGGTAGCGAGCCGGGACCTTGAGCCCGTCGCCCCGCCCGATCCGTTAGACGCGCGTCGCGTTCACCGTCCACCCGTCACGTCGGAGCAGGGCGGTGATCTGACCGTAGCCGGAGCGTCCATACTCCCGCGCCAGGGGGAAGATGGACCCGGGCGAATCGGCTTGGACCACGGCCAGGACGGCGACCTGGCACGTGGTGGCACGATGTGGGCACAGCGCAAGGTCGCCGTCCTGTCCGAGGACGAAGCCGCTTTGACGGGCGC
>NZ_JAKSYB010000060.1:0-398 GCF_022829505.1 Methylobacterium sp. J-043
TGAGCAAGGCACCGGGATATCGAAAGCAGGAAGGGCGGAGTGTTCTGCCGCGAACCCTCCGGCCTTCCTGCTTGTTCGTAGCGTCGCACCGCAAACGAAAAGGGCGCCGCCCGCTCAGGCAGCGCCCCTGGGCTCACCGGATCGAGTCCGGCGACGCCGTCTTAGTTGAAGATGTCGGTCTCAGCGGACTAGTAGGAGGTGACGTCCATGCCGAAGCAGATCGCTGCGACGACGGGAGCGGACCACGTCATGATGTTGCTCCTGATAAACGAAAGTGATGGAAACCGAACCAGCCTAGGCTGGCGACGCCTTCTTAGTTGAAGGTGTCGATCTCGGCGGACTCGTAGGACGTGACTTCCATGCCGACGCAGATCTCGGCAACAACGGGGGCAGACCAC
>NZ_JAKSYB010000066.1:0-73331 GCF_022829505.1 Methylobacterium sp. J-043
CCGACCCGCTCAGATCCGGCAACGCTGGCGACGACATCACGAGAGGCCGACGACGGCGCATACCTCGGCGCGTCGTGCAGGGGCCACCCCGCTCTGATCGGCGCTGACCCTTGGTCACTCCCGGGGCCTTCCACGATCAACCCTCAAGGGGTCCGCTCCGCATGCGCGGGCGGCCGCTCCCGGCTTCGCCTCCCGCGGTGATCGCGGCCCCGTCCGGACCTTTCGGGCGCCTGTCGAGCGGGGACGGTCCCCGCCGCAGGACGGGAGCCGCACCATGGCGCACGATCTCACCCTCGCCCGCAGCAGCGCCTACCACCTGGCCCAGTCGCTGATGGTCTGCGTCACCCTCTTTGTCACCGACGGCGGCTACGGCGTCATGCCCAGCGACGAGTTCGACGGCGACCCGGCGAGCGTGATCCACGAGTTCGACCCCCACGGCGAATGAGAGCGGCGTGCGCCGGGCCGGGGGATTGCCCCGGCCGAGGCCTTTGCTCAATCCGCCTCGGGTTCACGCGGCAGGGCGGCCTGCCCCTGGACCGTGCTCTTCAGTCGGTGAGCAGGACGGGATCGGTTCGTTGCCGCGGCAGAGCCTTCGCCCGTCGTGCATGTCGTCGGGCCTCCCCGTCCCATGGGCTTGGACAAGAGACGGAGATCGTCGATAGCCGCGAGCCGACAATCTGATCCATGGAGCACCGCTCATGAGCGAAGTTCAGCGCCACTACGAAGATTTGCTAGCCAGTCATTATTTATGGATGAGTGGAATGACATTTTTGGACAAGGTTGCGGAGCAGCGCAAGTTGTTGGAGGTGCTTGGCTTCCTAGGGCCTGTTGTCACTTGATCCAATCGCAGGCTGCGGCGAGGCAGAGGACGCCTGTGAAGCTGGCGGCGGTCTTCTCGTAGCGGGTGGCCACCGCCCGCCATTCCTTCAGCCGCGCCCAGAGGCGCTCGACGCGGTTGCGGTTGGTGTAGATCCAGTCCGGGCAGCGGGTGGGTGCTTCGTTGCGCTTGGTGGGGACGGCCGGCTTGGCGCCCACGTCGCGGATGTGCTGACGGAAGCCGTGACTGGAGTAGCCGCGGTCGGCCACGACCCACAGCGGCACGCCGGGCAACTGGTCGAGCAACGGCACGGCGTGGGGCAGTTCGTGCGCCTGTCCCGGCGCGAGGCGGAAGGCGACGGCGCGGCCCGCGCCGTCGGCGATCACGCAGGCCTTGGTGCCATACCCGCCACGAGACCGGCCAAGCGCTTCACGACCGTCTCGCTCGGTCGCAGATCCCCCCTTTTGGCCGCACCTGCCGCCTTCTGGTGCGCCCGCATGTTGGTGCCGTCGAGGAACACCATGCCGAGCTGCACGCCGCGCTCCTGCACCAGGGCGAGCAGGCGCTCCCACACCCCGGCGCGCGCCCAGCGGATGAAGATCTGCGCCGCCCGCCACCACGGCCCGAACTCGTCTGGAATGGCGCGCCACTTGGCCCCGTTCTGGTGCCGCCACAGGATGGCCGAGAGCGTGCGTTGCAGGTCCTGCGGCGGGGTCTTCGCCTTCGGCCGGCAGGCATGCACCAGCGGCTCTAGAGCCGCCCACTGCGCGTCGTTCAGCATCAGCCCGCTCCATCCAGAGGACGGAAAACGCTCACACTCCCAGGACGTTCAGGCGACGACAGACCCTAGCCGTGTCGAAAGGCGTGGCTCTCGATCTTGGCTGCGGTCCAGGTTATCGAGCAGCGGCTCTATGTGATCTTGGGTGCCAATCAGTTATTGCTTTAGATACAAGTCAGGCACTGCTTGATGAGTTAAAGTCTGTTACCGGCAGTCGATCCATCGATGCTCAACTTGCAGACTTGCGTGAATTTAAGTCAATCGTTGGTGCAGAGGGTGCCGACGCCATTGTCTGCATGGGGGATACACTCACCCACCTTGATGATCGAGCCGATGTGTCGAAGCTGTTGCACGATGCCTACCACACATTACGTCCCAATGGCCGGCTCGCACTGACGTTTCGAGATTTCTCGGTTGAGCTGACCGGTGCCGACCGATTTATACCAGTGCGCGCAGACGACCGGCGTATTATGCTATGCGCGCTGCTGTATGAGCCCGAGCATGTCGTAGTAAACGATCTTGTTTATCTCCGTTCGAACAATGGATGGCATCTTCGTAAAAGCAGCTATCGAAAGATCCGTCTTGTTCCATCATCGATCTCTAGTGAATTACGCACGATAGGTTTCTCTGTCGAGATAGATGTAACCATCGACCGGATGCAGGCCATCGTCGCGCGTAAGCGATAGAAGTCAAATCTATAATTGCTCCGCCTTCGGCCGAGGCCTCCATTCACTCCGGTTCGGGCTCCGGCGGCAGGGCGGCCAAGCCTTGGATCGCCGCCTTCAGTCGGTGCTTCCTCTCCGCACTGTCGACGAACCACATCTCGATCTCGACCGGATCGAGCGTGTCGACATAGGCCGAGCGCGGCACCACGCAGCCGACCTCCCGGATCGTGCGAATGTTGTGCTGGTAGCGCCGGACCTGCTCCGCCAGCGGGAGCTCCGGGCCGTGCCGGAGAAGCTGGTCGGCGGGCCACCTCGGCATTGCTCTACCCTTTCGAGCCTTTCGGCCCGCGCGGGATATTCATGCCGCTCTACGTCAAGGATCCGCAGGTCGATGCTTTGGCCGATGAGCTCGCGGCGTTGGCGCGCAGCACCAAGACCGAAGCAGTCCGGCAGGCGCTTCAGAATGAGATCGCCCGCGAGAAAGGCAAGGCCGATCTCGTCGAGCAGTCGGTCGCCTTCGTGCGCCAACTGAAGCAGCGCGCCGGTTCCGGGCCGGGACAGCCCGTCGACAAGGCGCTCATCGACAGCCTCTACGGCGAAGGCCGCTGATGTTCGTCGACGCCTCCGCGCTGATCGCGATCCTCACCGACGAAGCCGAGGCGCGGATTCTTGTGGCCCGCCTCCAGCGGGCGCCGCGCCGCATCACCACGCCGCCCGCGGTATGGGCGAACACCGTCGTGGTGGCCCGCAGCCTCGGCCTGCCGATCCCGGAGGCCAGGGAGGCGCTCCAGGCGTATCTGGCGCTCGCCAGCATCCAAGTGGTCAGCGTGCCCGCCAGCGTCACCGACGGCGCGCTCGACGCCTACGATCGCTACGGCGAGGGACGGCACCCGGCTGCCCTCAACTTCGGCGACTGCCTCGCCTATGCCTGTGCCCGCTACTACCGGCTGCCGCTGCTCTACAAGGGCGACGGCTTCGCGCGGACCGACATCGAGGCGGCGTGATCCTGGCTGGGAGCTCGGAGCGAGCGTCATCGACCGGAGCGCGTGTCAGGTCGGTCCGGCGGGCCAGGGGACGCCAGGCTGTCCTCGAACCCCCGCGCACGAACCGCTGCCCTGCGGCCTCTCGAGATCGGCTGGTCTAACCGGGGACGGCTTCGCCTCGGCCGGACTACCGCAACGGCGGGATCCCGGGTTTCTTCCCCGCCGCCCTGCGGGCGGCTCCTCGCGGAACAACAAACCCGGCCCCCTGCCGTCCTCCGCTGCGCTTCGGCCAGCACGCTGGTGCGGCGCCGGCCGCCTCCGGCTCAACGACCGCCATCGAGGCCGCGAGGGCGCGGCTCCGAAGCGAGAGAGGACCTCACCATGGCGACCATCGGCACCTTCACCCGGACCCAGAACGGCTTCACCGGCGAGATCGCGACCCTGACGATCCAGGCCAAGCGGGTCACGATCGTCGAGACGACTGGCGACAGCGAGAACGCGCCCACGCACCGCATCTACCTCGGCAAGGCGGAGATCGGCGCCGGCTGGGCCAAGCGCTCGCAGGAGCAGCGCGACTACGAGATCCGGGCGATGGGCGAGACGCTGGAGCGCGATCCGGAGGTGATGGCGGTGCTGAGTCCGCGTCGGCGAGAACTGGGGCTCGCGCTCACCGTGCAGGACCGGCAACGCGAACTGGCGCGCAGCCGCGGCCAGGACCTCGGCTTGGGGTTTTGAGAGGAGACGGCATGCGAAACGACGACGATCGCGGCGGCGGCCGGAACCCGGACCCGGAGTTCACGGATGCCGACGCGGCGGGCGACGAGGCGAGCGCGGCCTTCGCGGCGCTGCGGGCGACGGTGGAGGGGCTGGCGGCCGATCTCGGCGGGGAGATGATCGTGATCCGCCGCGGGGTGGAGGCGGCCTTCGACCGGTTCGAGCGGCAGGGCGCGGCGGTTGATTACGGGACCGACCTCGCCCGGCTGACCCAGGGGCTCGCGACGGTGGGCGAGCGGCTGCGGGCGGTGGAACAGTCGCCGCTGCTGCGCCACAGCGCGGAGCACTATGCCCGTGTGATGGAGAACCGCGCCGAAGGGCTGGTGCAGACGGCCGTGCAGGGGGTGGAGCGGCAGACGAAGGATCTGGATCGTGTGCGGCGTGAGTTCATGCAGCAGGTCGCGGGAGTACGGGAGCGGCGGCGGCAGAACCTGTGGCTCGGTGGTGTCGGCGGGGCGACCTTCCTGGCCGGGGTCCTGGCGGTGCTGTTCCTGCCGCGGGTGCTGCCGAGTTCGGTCGAGATGAGTGTCGCCGCCACGGTGCTGAACGCCGACCGCTGGCGGGCCGGGGGAGCGCTGATGCAGGCGGGCAGCCCGGCGGGCTGGCAAGGCATTCTCGATGCGAACCGCCTGGTCCAGGCCAACAGGGAGGTGTTGTCGGGGTGCCGGGAGGCGGCGGCGAAGGCCGGCAAGGAGCAGCGCTGCACGGTCACCGTGTCGGCGCAGTAGGTTCGGGGTATTGCATTTCGGGAGCAGGGATAGGCGTTCAAGCTGCTCCTCTTGATCATCCTCAGGCAAAGCGGAGGATAGCGCGTCGGAACTCACACAGAGCGTTGCTAGGACATCTGGCGCCTTCCGGTCCGGACTTACCGGCTGGCTTTCAGCGCGGGATTTTCGTCGGCGGCCACGATGCCCGCGCCTGCCAGGTTCCGGTCTCGTTTGATCAGGACCGGTCCAATCAGTACTGCCGAGATCTCGTGGAAAGGCGGCCTTACGCTATGGCCCGGACAGCGGCAGACATAGGGAACAAGCAGGCTGGTCTGCGATGAGGGTGCGCTGGCGCACGTACCCTCCGGTTACGCATCATTTTTAACATAAGGCATCCCGTTGGGGGTTGCTTTGTGCGTCGCAACAAGAGATTTTGTTGCATGCGAGATCGCGATGGCGTCGCGGTCCCGTAGCCCTTCTTGGGCATTTCCTCCCTAGACTTCGGGCCGCTCCTTAACCGGGCGGCCTTTTTTCTTTCCGGAACCAGCGATTTACACTGTCCGGAGGCTTCAAACAAGCAGGATTTTTCTTCTGCTGTGCTTTGATTCGCAGGATTTTAATAGCTGGCAGATACGCCTCCAAGCTGAGCTGGCGCTCCTTTAGATAGGAGGGGTGTCCCAGGTAATGGTGAAGCCGAAGGGTGGTCATCGGCGATTACCGGGTAGGGTCGGGTTGCGACAGCCAATCCCGAACCCGAGAGACCCCCGCGGCGTGCGTGATCACTTACAGACAATTGCGAGGCGGAGCGGGAACGTTTGTCGTAACTCTAAGAGAGATGTGGCGTCCGGAGGGGATGTACGAAGCCCCGCACTGCGCTCCCGTCTCCATCACCGAATGTGCCGCCACGATCGATCCTTGCGAACGGTCGTGCAGGACTGTTGACATGGTCGATCCACTCCTTCTGGCGCTGTTGCCACTTGGGATCACGATCCCGATCGCCCTGATCGATATCAGACACGGGATCATCCCCAATACGTTGAACGCGTGCCTGTTCGCTCTCGGCCTCGGCTTCGTTGCCATGGACGGGACGGGGGAACCTCTGATGGCAATGGCCCATGCTCTTGTTGCGGGCTGCGTTGCCTTCGCACTGCTCTACGGTTTCCGCGAAGCCTATGCCTACGCTCGTGGCCGCACCGGGCTCGGGCTGGGAGACGTCAAGTTCATCGCGGCCGCAACACCGCTGGTAGGGCTCTCCGGCCTACCCACGATGATGCTCTTGGCGAGTCTAACGGGATTGTCGGCAATCGGGTGCGCGACCCTGCTCGGTTTCCCGATCACACGGACGACACGGCTACCCTTCGGGCCCTTTCTCGTCATCGGCCTGCACACGACGACGATGTTTCAGGTCATCCCGTCATGATGATGTGCTGCCCGCCCTGTTTTCGGCATCAGTGTCTGCCGACCCGACCGTAGGTGTTCGGAGTGGGATCGGAAGCCGGTGAGCGGGCGCGCTGGAGATCGAGCGGTACGTTCACATCGTTCATTCGGAACGTCGCGACGCGTGCGGTCATGTGCTCGAGGCGCCATCGGTCGACCGTCTCGCCGGCCCGCACCCGGTGGATCGGGCCGGTGCGCGACGACTGGACGATCGCGAAGCGATCCGTCTCCCCCCATACGATGCCGACCAGCCAGAACGGTGGCTTCGGCGCGGGAAGGGACGGCTGGTCGTTCGACGCTGCTTTCACGACGGGCTTGGGAACTCGAAACAACGTCTTCGCGGTGATGGGAGCCGACACGGCAGGACCATCGGGCGATGGGAGGCGAGAGGAGCGGGCGGGATCGACGGCGGCGGGACGCGTTGTCGCGATGCCTTCCGGTTCGGCTCGCCAGATCGTCAGCAGTACCAGCAGGGCAGCGAGATTGCAGGCCACCAGCGCCACGCGCCTCGCCGTCATCGCCGCGGTACCTGAACCGGAGAAATCGTGGCCAGAACGCGCGTGGTCGCCTTCACATCGATCGTCTCCCTGTCCGGGACGCCTGCAGCCGCTCTGCCGCGCATGGTGATCGTCTCGATGAAGACGAGCGGTCGGGCAGCCTCGATGTTCTCGATCAGGGGCCTGATCCCCTCGTGCGATGTCCGCAGCATGAGTTCCATGCGTGCCGCCTTCAGGTCGACCTCGTTCTCGAGCGGGAGCCCGCGGACCGATACGACCGTCGCGCCGCTGCGGGCTGCGATCTCCCTCAGGAGCCTCTCCATACGCTCCCAAGCCGCGGCGCTGCCGGTCACGTCCAGGATCAGAGGGTTCCTGCCCGTCGCTTCCGAACGCTCGGCTTCGAGTTCGCCCTCGATGCTCTTCAGGTCGACGCGCTTGGCGCGCAGGTTTGCCAGACGGGCGCGCTCGGCCGCGATGTCCTCGTGCATCGCCGACAAGGAGCCGATGATCGGCCACGCCACAAGCGCGATCGCTACGACGACGAGGGCGAGAAGCAGCAGGGACGAAGCCTTGTGCAGAGTTGTGGTCGTGGCGACGGTCTTCACGGTGGATCGTCCCGCGCAACGAGTTCCGCCCTGAATACCCCCTTCGTGAGTTCCGTGAGCCGCTCGAGTCGCGTGCTGCGGAGGAGGGAGAGTGCAGCGTTGATGCGATCCGGCTCACCCGACAGGCGTGCCTGTCCTCGTTCCCCACTCCAGGAAAATTCTTGAACGAGGATCTCCGGGGGAAGTGCTCGGGCCAGGTCCGCCACGACGCTGGATACCCGCTTCACCTTCGCCCGCTTGAGCAGCGCGGTCCGGCGCCAGCCAGCGAGGCGAACCAACTCGGTCTCGAGTGCGACTTGACGGGTGCGGTGCGCCACTTCGGCTTGGACGGAGGCCCGTAGGTCTCTCAACGCATCGTTCCCACGGAGATGGAGAAGGATGGGGATCGCCACGGTGATCAGGAGCGCGCTGGTGAGCAAGGCCGCATCGATGCGGTTTGCACGTTGCGCGCGCGTCCCTCTCGGCGCCGTCGGTGCGTAAGCCACGTTGGCACTTCCGAGTGCGATCTGCGTGACCCCGAGCCCGGCCCGCCGAGCGCGATCGACGAACGGTTCGAGGATCGTGCGGGGAACCATGCGAACCCGAACGGTCGCCTGTTCAGCGGTCGTGCCGACGACGACGGCATCGTACACCACGTCGTCGGCGGAGAACGGGGTCCAGCGGGACAGGCCGAAGCGGACCGCCTGTCGCAGATCCTCCAAGGCGACCGTCGGCAACGTCACGGTCCGGCTGAGGACGGCCTGACCGGATACGTGCAGCACGACCGGCCGCGAGCGGGCCGCGGCGACAAGGGACCGGGGCATCTCACGCGGGCCACCCCCATCATCCGCGACGAGAGCCTCGGTCACGACGCGGCTACGGAAGGAGGATGCGAAGAGCCGCGCCCTCATCCGACCATCACCGTCCTCGATATCCAGGTGGAGAATGCGTGTGTCGCCCAGGACGAGCGCGACCAACGGCGCCGGGAGCGTCATCTTCAGCCCGTCACCCCACCAGGTGAAGGCGCGGCCCACGACGCTCGCGACCGCATGCAGGCGGGAGCGCGCCGGTATCAAGGCCCTTCGCTCCGATCGATACGGCCCGTGAGCCAGCCGATGCGGCGCGCGGTTCTCAAGGTGCCGCTGCGCAGTTCGATCACGCCGCCGGAACTCGAACCGTCGCCGAGGAAGAGGATCGTTGGTTTGTCCGAACCGGTGCCGATCGCGGCGCCGGTGACGGAGACGGCGATGGATCGCGCCAGCGTGTAGGTCCGTCCCTGCGATGGGAGGATCAGCTGTCGGGTTCCGGCATCGAACCGCACCAGTGTGATGCGTCCCGTCCGCAAAGCCTCGGCGCGTGCCGTCCTCAGAAGGGCGTCGAGGCGCGTCGCTGCCTGACTCAGGTCCATGCGCTGTCGCAGTGGTTGAAGCGCGAACCCGCCGAGGACGCTCGTCAGCGCCAGGATCGCCAGGACGATCAGCATCTCCAGCAGCGTGAACCCCTGCCGGTCAGCGGTCGTCGGCGATGGCGATGTCACGGTTCTCTCCCTCGCCACCCGGTCTGCCATCCGCTCCCAGGCTGACCAGATCGTAGTCTCCGCGCTCGCCGGGCGCGGTGTAGCGGTATGGACGGCCCCAGGGATCGAGGAGGGCGGTCTTCCGGCTCAGGTAGGGCCCGGCCCAGCGCTCGGATCCCTGCGGAGCCTGCAGCAGCGATGCAATGCCTTCCTCCGTGGTCGGCACGCGTCCGACGTCGATCCGGTAGAGATCGAGCGCCGTCGCCAGTTCCTTGATCTGGAGGCGGGCCGTATCGGTCTTGGCCCGCCCCAGATATCCCATCAGCTGGACACTGCCGAGGGTGGCGAGCAGGCCGATGATCACCATCACGACGAGGATCTCGAGCAGGGTCATGCCGTCCTCGTTCGCCACGGCTTCACGCCACCGCGTTCGCGGGCCTGAGCGCCGCGGCGGGGATGCGGGGGGGCGGCCGGGAAGGATCATCAGCGCACGAGCTCGTTGATGCCGAGAATGGTGGAGAGCATGGCGTAGACGATCAACCCGGCGACGAGGCCGAAGCCCAGGGTCAGCATCGGACCAATCAGGGTGGCGATCGCTTCGAGACGCAGCCGAAGCCTCTTCTCCAGCAGGATGGCAGCGTGTCCCAGCGCCTCGGCGAGTCGCCCGGTGCGCTCGCCGAGCCGGGCCAGCACGAGGGCGTCGGAGGGCAGCGTCCGACTCTCGCTCAGTGCGTCCCCGAGGGCGGCCCCGACCAGAACCTTCGCGTGTGCCGTCTCGAGGGCCGCGGCCAGCGCCCGGTTCCGCAGGGCGGGAACGGCCAGGGGCAGGGCGCGGGGCAGCGCGACGCCCCCGGCCACGAGCGCGGAGAGGGTCCGCAGGTAGCGGCCGGCATCGGCGGTCCGGGCGAGTGAACCGAGACCGGGCAACCCGAGCACGAAGCGGTCGAAGCGCCTCCGCGCGGATGGTAGCCTAAACAGGGCGACGGCACCGAGGATGGCCATGACGGCCACGAAGGCTACAGGCATTCCGTAGTCGCGCAATCCGTGGCTCGTGGCGATCACGGCCCGGGTCGCGAACGGCAGGGCCTCCGATCCGCGTTCCGTCACCATGGCTTCGAGGCTCGGTACGACGACGGTGAGGAGGACGACGATGGCCCCCGTGGCCGTCACGACCAGGAAGGCGGGGTACAGCAGGGCGCCGCGGATCCTGGCCGAGAAATCCTGTCCCGCCTCGAGATCACGAGCCAGACGGGACAGGGCCGGTCCCAGGGCGCCGGCTGCCTCGCCGGCCTGGACCAGGGCCACGTAGGTCGGCGAGAAGCAGCGGGAATGCGCCTTGAGGGCCTCGTGCAGCGAAGCGCCACCTTTGACCGCCTCACGGATCGCGGTCACGATCGTCCGGACGCCCTTGCGGCGCACCCCGGTCGCGGACAGCATCAGCATCTCGTCGAGCGGTACCCCGGCTTCGAGCAGGTTCGCCCATTCGAGGGTCAGGGATACCCGCTCACGGGCCGAGATCGGGGCCGTGAAGGCCACATCCCGGTTGAGGAGCGCCCAGAGCGACCCGTGCCGCGCCCGCGGGGTGATGCGGATGACGAGAAGCCCGCGCCGGCTCAACTCGGCGGCCGCCTCGCTCACGCCGCCGGCCTCGAGCAGTCCCTCCCGGCGCTCGTTGGCCGCGGTCGCGGCGATGAAGCGAAACTCCGGCATCAGGCCAGTCCGATCACCCGGACCAGTTCATCCAGACCGATCTCGCCGGCAAGGACTTTCTCGTAGCCGTCCTGTCCGAGCCGCGTCATGCCGCCCTCGGCGGCGACGTCGGCCAGGGCATACTCGTCGTCGCCGGCGAGCAGGCGATCACGCACCGGCTGGGACAGCGTCATGAACTCGGAGATCGCCACTCGGCCCTTGAAGCCGGTCCCGCCGCAGGCAGCGCATCCGACGGGCCGGCGAACTTGCGCCGGCCCGTCGGAGGGCATGCCGATGGCGCGGGCGAGCGCGGTGTCGAGCGGCGTCGGTGCGGCGCAATCGGGGCAGAGGCGACGAACCAGGCGCTGGGCCAGGGCACCGCGCACGGTCGAGGCGACGAGGTAGGGCTCCGCTCCCATATCGACGAGGCGGGGCAGGGCGCCGACGGCGGTGTTGGTGTGGACGGTGGCGAGGACGAGGTGGCCGGTGAGCGCGGCCTGGATCGCCACGGCGACGGTCTCGCGGTCACGGATCTCGCCGACCATCACCACGTCCGGATCCTGGCGCAGGACCGCCCGCAGCGCGCCGGCGAAGTCGAGTCCGACCTTGCGGGCGACCTGGATCTGGTTGACCCCGTCGAGATGATGCTCGATCGGATCCTCGACGGTGACGATGTTGCGGCTGGGGCCGGTGAGTTCCTTGAGCGCGGCGTAGAGCGTGGTGGTCTTACCCGACCCGGTCGGACCGGTGACGAGGATCAGGCCGTGGGGGGCTGCGAGCGCTTGGCGCAGCGCGGCAACGACGGGGACGGACAGCCCGAGCGCCTCGAACTCGAGCGCGACGGCGGAGCGGTCGAGGACGCGTAGGACGGCACCCTCGCCGTGGGCGTGAGGCATGGTGGCGACGCGCAGGTCGATCTCCTGGCCGCGGGCGCTGACGCGGATGCGCCCGTCCTGGGGTAGGCGGCGCTCGGCGATGTCGAGACCGGCCATGATCTTGATGCGCGAGACGACGGAGGCGTGCAGTCCGGCCGGCGGCGGCTCGGCGTCGCGCAGGATGCCGTCGATACGGTAGCGCAGGCGTGATCCGACACGGGTTGCGGTGAGGTGGATGTCGGAGGCCTTGGTCTCGATGGCATGGTCGATGAGGGCGTTGACGAGGCGCACCACAGGAGCATCGCTGGCACGGTCGCGCAGGCGCTCGACGTCGAGGCTGACAGCCTCGTCGGTGCTAGCGGGCGTGGTGGCTTGGAGGGTGTCGTCGGGGAGGCTCTTGAGCCAAGCGTCGAGGTCGCCGCTGCGCACAAGGCGCAGTTCAATCTTGTAGCCGGTGCGAGCGCTGATCGCACCCGGGGTGAAGCTATCGAGGGGATCCTCAATGGCGAGGGTGAGGACCCCGTCTGTGATACGAAGAGGAGCACAGCGCGCATGGCGGAGAAAGGCCGGTAGCAAGCTTTCGGTGCAGGGCGGCGTTGTGGGAAGCTCTGAGGCAGAGATGGACGCAATGCCGGTGACGCTGCTCCAAGTCTCAATGATAAGGTCGTCGGAGACGAGGCCAAGGCGATTGAGGGCTTGATCGACACGAGACCCGCTTTCTTGGGCAGCTCGTTCTGCGCGTTCGAGTGTCTGGCGACTAATAGCACCAGATTCTATCAATCGCTTTGCTACCGTACTTAGACTCGTCAATCTTTTTCCTCAAGCGTATCTACCGCCGATGTATTTTGATCATATTGATCATAGGGTGAATAATATCTATCGTATAATTTTGTTCAAAACATAATATAAGATTTTCAATCGAAAAATAACTATATGTTTGTCTGATACATGCCTAATTGAGTTGCCACCGACAAGGCTCAGTATTAAGCGTGAAAACACAACGGCCTGCGCCGCCAAAATTGATGACAAGATGAAAAATTGATACTATGGTCTTTACCGATGTGAATTGCGTGCAGTTTGTGCAATATCGTAACGTAATCTATTCAGTAAAAGGTTTTTTTATTTTATTGATATCGCAAATTTCGGAGTAAAATTGTAACGCGCCTGACAGTAGCGCAATATTTTCACCTATTTCTTCTACTAATACTCCGACTTCAGAGTTTTTTGCATTAGTCTCTATTTTCTTCAAGCTTTTTACCAACTCATTTAGCGTATCTCCTTGGATTACTACGCCGGGATACTTGCGATTTGGTAACTGTATTACAGCAAAGTTTTGTGGCTTGCTCAAAAGAAATGGTTGGTCTGACATTTTTACCTCGGAAAGAAGGTTATGTATGGCTCGCTTGCGCGCAGCGACTCTACGAATCAATTTCAGTTACGCAACTTGCCAATACTATACAAGAAAGGACTGCTAGTTATATGGCTTATATATTATAATGCTTGTGTTTTTATGTAAGTTGTCGATCATTTTTGCTACGAATTTTCTTCTTTTATATTTGATCCGGGGGGCGTCCAAAGAGATATAAAATTATCATCTCCTATATCTATCACAAGTTCATCTTCGTCCGTAAAATCCACATTTATTTCGATGGATTTATTTGGCTGGACATCATCTCTGTCTGTCCATGGCTCAAGCATAACACCTAGTTCCAAAGATGACTTGTTTCGGATTACTATCTTTTTGATCATGTTCTCACCAATTTTGAAGAATTCTTTCCATTAGACGTAAGCGAGCAACGGCAACATCGCCCCCTCTCCGTCCAGTTTCTGCAGCAGCTCTATATGCATCTCGTGCGGCTATCGCGAGTTCTCGTGTTAACCCTGATTCTCGCATTTGTGATACGAGCGACTTGTTAACCTGATCTGTTCGCCTTGCTGCTTCAGCTGCGGCATTTCTGCCACCCCCCCACCCAACGATATTACCAACTCCGTTTGGGGTTGTTCCGTGACTGCGTGCGACGGTTTTGAATCTGTCCGCTGCGGAAGGTGAGCCCGTTGAGTTGTTGAATACTATAAGTCCTTGATCGACTGCAGATCCAATTAAGCTACCGGTCAAGCTTCCAACGGCTGCACCTCCTGCCGCACCTGCAGTTGCTCCTGCCGCACCTGCAGCGATAGCTGCTACTGGCGAACAAGCGGCTGCGCCTGGCCCGCAAGCAAATCCAGCCGCAAATCCACCCAAACCGCCAGACCCGCCTCCCCAAAAGCTGCCTAGCATAGCACCATAGATCAAGCCTGTTTGAGCCAATGTGTTGCTATAGTACCCACCTTGACCGTATCCCCAACCACCTCCGAATGAGCTTCCAAAGCCGACGCCGATGTTCGATCCACCTCCAATGGATGATCCAGCGGTGACGCTGATTTCCTCAAGCGTGACCGATTCGGATTGTTGCCCGCCTGGATCGCTCCTGTTGATGGGGTCGTTGAAGGCGTAGGCGTAGCGGTGGGTACCCACCCCCGGCTCGGTCGGATCGAGCGTGTCGGGCGACAGGAACTGGCCCACCGCCGGATCGTAGTAGCGCGCGTTCAGGTAGGCTAGGCCGCTGTCGCCGTCGTCGCGCTCGCCCACGAACCCGCGGTTCTCCAGGTTCGACCCGCGCACCGCCCCCGGCAGCGGCGCTGGCGTCTGCGTCCGCTGACCGAACGGCAGGTAGCCCGAGCGCTCCGCCACCGCCCCCCCCGCATCTGTCACCAGCTGCACGCTGTCGAGGTGGTCTTGGTGCAGGACCTGCGCCTGCACCCCGGCCCCCGACCCGACCCGCTTGGCCCCGCCCGGCAGGTACTTCGTCCACGTCGCCTGCTCGCTCACCGCGCCGTCGGCGCAGACCGGACGCCGGACCAGCTCGAGGTCCGGCCCCAGCGACAGCGTCACCACGGCCGGCGGCGGGTCGGCGCAGGGCGCGAGCGGCGGGCTCGGCCGTGTCAGGCTGTAGCGGCTGCCGTTCGGGCCGTAGGCCGCCTGCACCGCGACGTCGGGCTGGCCGCCGCCGCCGGCCAGGGTTTCCGTCGCCAGCACCGTCGGGCGGTTCTCGCCGTCCCAGGTGATGGTCCGGGCCGGCAGACCCGATCCGGACGTCGCCGTCACGAGGTTGCCGTTGGCGTCGTAGCTCCGCTGCGACGCGCCGACCGCGGCCGGCGCGTGCGGGCGGGCCCCACCCTCGCCGGGATAGGCATAGGCGCCGAGCCCGGCCGCGCTCAGCAGGCGGTAGCCGGTATCGTAGCTGAAAGTGCGGTCGCGGCTGTCGTCGCCGTGGTTGTCGGCGACGGTGAGCTGATCGAGGTCGTCGTAGGCATAAGTCCAGTTCTCGCCCGGCTCGGACGAGGTCACCGCGGTGATGCGCCCCCCGGCATCGTGGGCATAGACCGTGGACAGGAGCGCCGCCCCGTCCCGGGTGCTGACTGCCTGCTCGCGCCAGCCCCGGGTCGCGGAGTAGGTGAAGCTCGCCTGCACCCCGTTGGTGTAGGCGGCACTCAGCAGCCGCCCGGCGGCGTCGTAGCTCATCGCGCCGATCGAGCCGGGTACCGAGAACAGCCGCCCGGCGGCGTCGTAGCGCCAGGCGCCGGGGTCGGAGGGGGCGAGATAGCCGACGCCGTCACCGTCCGGGTAGGCCCGGCCTGTCACGCGGCCGCCGCTGTCGTAGCGTGTCAGGGTGCGGTAGGCCTCGCCGGTCGTCGCCTCGGCGTTGCAGCGGGCGTCCGCCGCGGTGAGCCAGCGCTCGCGGATCAGGCGCCCGGCCTCGTCGTGGTCGCGGCAGAGCGTGACGGTGGCGTTGCGCTGCTCGGCGAGGTGGCCGACGTTGCGGGTGACGAGCCCATCCGGGTCGGTGGCTGGGCCGGCCTGGTCGTAGACGCTGGCCGTGACCGCGACTGTGCCGTCGGCCTGCGTCACCGTCCGCTGCGTCTCGCGGCCGAGGGCATCGTGGGCGTAGTCGGTGATCGTGCCCTTGGCATCGGTGCGGCGGCTCAGCCGTCCGGCCGCGTCGTAGTCGTGGAGCCAGGTGCCGAGGTCGGGATCCTCGGCGCGGATGCGGTGCCCGAGGCTGTCGTAGGCGTAGCGCCAGACCGCGCCGATCGGATCGCTGACCTGCACGAGCCGATCGAGGCTGTCGTAGCTGCTGTAGACCGTCGACCAGGCTCCGGCGGTGATGCGTCCGTTGCTGACCTGATTGCCGTAGGCGTCGCGGTCGGCCGCGGAGGTCCGTCCGAGCGGATCGACCCGGTCCACGGCTGTGGAGCCATTCGGCAGGCCGGAGGCACGATAGGCCAGGGTGGTCGCCGCGCCGTCCGGCTGGGTCAGGCGCACCGGCCGGTCGAGGGCGTCGTAGGCGGTGGTGACGCCGTAGCTCGGTGCTCCGTAGTAGTACGGCAGGGTCTCGGTGGTGAGGTTGCCGCGGCCGTCGAAGACGCGATCGACATGGATGTCCTGCTCGCCCGGGCCGCGACCGCGGGTGCGCCAGGTGCGGCCGAGGCCGTCGATGTCGGTGATGGCGTAGATCTCGCCGGGCGCGTCGTTGGGAGCGGGACGGGTCTCACGCACGTATTGCTGGTCGGGCTGGCCGATATCGACGTAGAGCCATCCGGTGAAGTCGCCGCCGGGACGGGTCACCCGGCTGCGGCGGCACAGGCCGTCGTAGGTCCATGTGGTGACGCCGCCGTTGAGGTCGGTCTGGGTCTCGGGCTGTTCGCAGGGCACGTTCCAGCCGGTGGCGGTGGCCTGCCCGAGGGCGTTGGTGGTGGCGACCACGAACACGTTGAAACCGGGATCGTAGGTGTAGCGGGTGGTGGCGCCGACCTCGTCGGTCTCGGCGACGAGGTTGCCGAAGGTGTCGTATTCGCGGGCGGCGCTGACCCAATCGCCGGCGGTGTCGCGCCAGCGGCGGATCTGGGTCGGGTTGCCGTGGGTGGGGGCGGCCCCCTCGGTGGTCGCGCCGTCGTAGAGGGTGATGGTGTCGGCCACGACCGGCTGGGCGGGACTGTCGCCGGCATGGAGGCGCACGCGGACCGGCTTGTCGACGATGTAGGATCCGACGTTGGGTGCGGCGTAGGCGATCGCGCGGTGGCGCTCGTCGCCGGCACGATCGACGTCGCCGTGGCTGGTCTCGGCGGTGATGTTGCCGAAGGCGTCGAAGCTGCGGCTGAGGCGGACCGTCTTGGCGGCGCCGGCGAAGAACTCGCTGCTCTCCTGGGTCACCGGCAAGGCGGTGTAGGGCGGCGCGGCGTTGTTGGCCTGGAGCGTGGTGGTGGTGCGGCGCAGCGGGGTGCCGGCGCCGTCGCGGCGTTCGACCTGGATCGGGGTGCCGACGGAGGCGAAGTCCTGCGAGAAGGCGATGTCGAGGCCGGGGCAGGCGGTCTCGCCCTCGGAGCAAGGCAGGGTGGCGGTGAGGCCGGCGAAGCCGAGGAAGCGGCGGTTGGGGAAGTCGTAGCGTCCGCCACGATAGGACAGGGTGGTGACGGCGGCCTGTCCGCGTCCGTCTTCGACGGTGATCTTCGAGACGGTTTGGGTGACGAAGGGCATGCGGGTGCCCGGCGTGGCGCCCCAGGCCGAGGAGGGGGTGTACTCGACGCGAGTGACGCCGCCGAGGGCCGAGGTCACCGCGGTCATCAGATCCGGGATCGGCCCCGTCGCGTAGAGGACGGAGCCGGACGGAAAGGTCCCCCTCTGCCCGGTGCTGTTGGCCTGGGCGATGATGTCCGGCTTGCCGTCGCCGTTCAGGTCCGCGAACGTGTAGATCGAGATCGCCGGAAGCACCCGGCGTTCCCAGTTTCCGCCGCCGCGATTGAGGAACAGCTCGATGGGCGCCGTCTGTCCGTCCGTGCCGATCGGCGTCGACACGACGACGTCGCCGCGGCCGTCGCCGTCGATGTCGATGACGCGCACCTCGCAGACGTTCGGGCCGCTAGGATTTTCGCTGGCTGTCATTCGATAGATGGGCGCGCAGCTCGTCTGCGGCGCGAGCTGGGCAACGGCTTGAAACGAGCGACCGGTCGAGACGTGCAGGCCGATGTCGCTGATGGACTGCAGACCCGCTTGATCAATCACCGGATCGCCGCTCATTCCGTCGGGGAAATGGTAGCGGACGACGTCCGTTGCACCATCGCCGTTCAGGTCGCCGGGCAGGTCGTAGACCGGGTGAGCCGTACCGACGAATGGGTCGGCCGCGCGCGAAAACTGATACGCGAACAGGCTCTCGAACAGCATCCCGGCCCATCGGTAGCGGGTGGCCAGGTACTCTGCCGGATTTCCGTAATTGAGGATGTGGTAGGTGACGACTTCAGCCCGGCCGTCGCCATTCGCGTCGCCGCTCGATGTCAGTCTTTCCTCGAAACTATCCGATTGCCTTGCAACGGGTGGAAACTGAATTGGAATAAAGGACGATCCATCGTACTTATATATTGTACTGTGTCCGACTGGAATGATCTCAGTCACACCATCGCCTTCGATGTCAGCATATGAACTAAATGTCGGGTTTGTTGCGACAGGGTGAGAAAGAGGAAATGATTTGTCTTCGAACGAAATCGTGTTCGTCGAACGATCGTATCGCGTCAGATACACGCCGAAAGTTGGCTGCTTGTAGATCGAGATATCCGTCAATCCGTCGCCGTCGAAATCTCCGAGCCTGAAGCCGAAACTCGGCATGAGGCTAAGCCCGCTCGCCCAGCAAGGGAGGATTCCACCTGCAACAGGCTGGACCATTTGCGGCTGAACAAAGCCTGTAGCCGTCGACAATTTAATTTCGATGGAACATAAATCCATCTGGGACGAAGGTCGAATGATTAGAACGTCCTGCCGACCATCACCGTCGAAGTCTCCAGGCAGATCGAATACTTCATTTACTTCATCATGTGTTGTATCGGATCCCGGTGTGAACTGAATATCGGATTCGCTGTAGGCGTAGTGCCCGATAAGGATGTTCTCGCCGGCGGGGCGGGCATCCTCCGTCAGCTCCCAGGCCGTGCCGAACCGGCGGACGTCGACGAGCCGCTGCAGCCCCGTCGAGGGACTGGTCTCCTGCCATAGGCCGTAGGCGCGGACGCCGAGCCCGCCCGTGCGGATCTCGATGCGTCGGAGTTGCTGGTCGAGCCGGGCCAGGCTCCGCCCCGTCGCCCGCGTCTGGTAGGCCGGGTGGTCGGCGGCGACAAACTGGATCTCGGTGTTGTTGTAGACGATCCGCTCGGGGTAACACACCGGCAAGGTCCGGCAGGTGTAGCTATAGCTGACCTTGTTGCCGTGGATGTCCTCGCGTTCGATCGGCAGCCAGCGATACTGGTAGCGGATCAGGTCGGGAGCGTCGTCATCGGCCTCGACGGCACCGCCCCAGTGCGCCACCGCGAAGAACAGCGTGCGCGTTCCGTCCTTGGCCCAGACCGTCCAGGTGTTTGCCTCGGTATCGTAGCGGATCCGCTCGTAGCTCTCGACCTTGCCGGTGTAGTTGCCGCCTTGGGTACAGCTCGGGCTGGTCATGCCCTCGGTGCAGGGAATGAGATCCTTACCGTCGAACTGGAACACGTCGGAGGCGTCGAAGCGCGGGGTCCCATTGACGGGGGCGGTGCGCACGATGTCGGGCAGGCCCTGCACCTCCCAGCCGACGCCGATGAAGCCGGCCATCAGGCGGCCCGCATTGAGACCGCCGCCCGAGCTGTATTGAAGCGACAGCTTCGGCTCGAGCCCGTGGAACTTGGGCACCTCGATCGCGAGGCTCTGAGCGAAGGCGCCGAAACCGAGCGTCTCCGGCGTCTGCGCCACGTGGCGCATCGAGCCCGAGCCAAGGTCGGGTGCAAACGGGTCCGCCCCCTGCCCGGCGACACGCGCCGACATGGCGGCCATGGATCGAGGCTGCACGGCGGTCGGCACTGGCGTGCCTTGCGGCTCCTTGCCATCGGCCGAACCGCCCGCGGCGGGCGCGGGCTCCCGTGCCGACGGTGTGAGGGCCTCGGGAGCCGGGCTCGGAGAGGGAGGCGAGGCGGTTCCATCGGACACTACGGGGGAGGGGGCTTCCCTGGCCTGGGCAAGGGCCGGCAATGGCGTTGCAATCAACGTTGCCGAAAGCAGTGCGACGATCGCTCGTTGCCCGAGTTGGCTCACTACCGAGAGGCGGATGCCTGCCGCTGCGCTCATGAACGACTCCACCACCTGCATCCTCTAGATGAAGTGATTCTAACTCCCCCGTTCTTAAGGTTGCAGGCTCGGCAAAGCAACAGACAAACCAAAGGTTTCCAAAGGCACTCATCTGCAGATGCGTGTTCTCAAGCAGTCACAATTTCGATAAATTAGATTGATTTTATACTAAAACGCAGGTACCTTTTATATTATTGATTAAAATACATGATAGATATATCGAATCAATTCGCGAAATACCGTTACGTCATCGATTAGTAGTTTCTTGAAACGACCGAACGTGTTGGGCGATCAATGCCATTTCTCATTTTGGTTTTTATTTCTTGGGTAACAGCAAATACATCGGATTGATTCGACATCACGACAGGCCTGATGATAATCAGCAGTTCCGTCCTGTCTTTCGCGTTCAAGACATTGCTGCTGAATGCTTCTCCGACAAGGGGAATATCTTTCAGGACTGGAATGCCCGAATGTGAACTTTCGTTTCTTTTAGAAATAAGACCGCCCAAAACGATCTCGGTTCCACTTTGGACGGCGACCGAACTGTTCACCGAACGCTGGCGGATCGTCGGCGAGTTGATCGCCGAACTCGTCGTTGGCACGACATCGCTCACTTCCTGGGTGATATCGAGTTGAACCAGGCCGCCCACGTTCACGCGTGGTGTCACGGACAGGATGATGCCGGTATCCTTGAGCTGGATGTCGTTGACGAGCGGTGCGTCCGGGTTCGTGACGCTCTGCGCGGACCGCGTGGCGATCGGAACCTGATCACCGACCTTGAGGGTCGCCGTCTGATTATCCAACACCGTCAGGGCGGGGGACGAGATCACTTCGAGTTTCGTCATCCCCTCCAGGGCGTTCAAAACCACACGGGCTCTGGGGATCTGGAAGATGTAGTTGAAGCCCGGATGGACGGCGCCCGTGCTGCCGCTGGCATTGTCCGTCAGGATGCCGCCGTGATTGCCGCTTTCGAAGAACCAGCGCACGCCGTGACGTAGGGTATCGTTGAGGCGAACTTCGAAGATCGTCGCTTCGATCAGGACCTGGGCCGGCTGGACGTCGAGGCGGCGGATCGCGGCTTCCACCAGCCGATACTCGTCGGGCTTGGCGACCACGACCAGCGAGTTCGTCGAGATGTCCGCGCTGATCCCAATATGACCGCGGGCGAAGGGGTTCGGCCGTTCCCCGGCCATCGACGCAGGTTCGGCACCGGGCGTTGCCGAGCCACTGTCCGAACCGACACCCGATCCCTCGGGTGGGGCGTTCATGAAGCGGTCGTTGAATGCGCCGCCGCTCGATGCAGAGGCAGGACGAACGAGCGGCGCGACCGCAGCCTGAGCTCGGCTCGGATCCGAAGATGCGTTGCTGCCCATCATACCGTTGAGCACTTTTGCCAGATCCTGCGCTCGACGGTTCTGGATGGCGTAGACGAAGACCTTCCGCTGGTCCTGGCCCCCTTGATCGAGTTTGTGAGCCCACGCCTTCGCGCGGCCCAGCAGATCGGGGGGCTGCCCGATCAGCAGAACGGCGTTGATGCGCTGGATCGCCATGGCCTTCAGATTGCCGCTCGCCCCGAACATGTTCGTCAGCTCGGTGGCGACCGATTTGGCGCCGGCCTCCTGCAGCGGGACGAGTCCGAAGGACATGCCGCTCATCTGATCGACATCGAGGGTCGAGAGGATTTCTCGAGCGGCTTCCAGATCGCCGTCGGCTCCCGAAACGTAGATGAAGCGGCTGTTCTTGCTGGAAAAGATGTTGATCTTTCCGCCCGACAAAGCTTGCACCGCGCTTTTTGCTTGTTCTCCATCGATGTGGCGGAGCTGGAAGGCTCGAACGCTATCGTCCGACCGCCCCTTCTGGCCTGCCGCGTTGCCCGAGCGCTCGATACGATAGACCGAACCGGTTTTAGCCAGGGTTGCGCCGTTCATCTGCAGGACGTTGCGGACGAGGTCGAGCGCATTCGTCCTCGAGACGTTCTGGGTCGTTCGAACGGTGATCCGCCCCTCCAGGCCTGGATCGACGATGGCGGATTCATGCAGGATCTCGTCGAAGACGATCCTGACGAAATCCTGGATCCCGGTATCGACGAAGTTGAGGGAAAAGCTCTTCCCATCGGCATCGCTGGAGACCTCGGGTCTTTGGCCCCGCTGCTCGGGCCCGGGATCCATACGTCCCAACTCCGTGTATCCTCGCGGCCTCCGGACACCACGGTCGAACAGCATGCCAGTCGAAACCGCGGTACCCTGCGGGGCGGTGATGCCGGAGCCAGCTGCCCCGAGCAAGCCGATCTCGTCATCCGAGGATGCGGTCTGGAGGCCAGTCGTACAAGCCGTCAGCATCATGCCGAGTGCGAGCAGTGCCACCGATCGAAGGTGTCCGGGCATGACGCTCCTCGACCGCGACATCCTGTTACTCGAGCTGCGCTGGTACAACTGCCACGAGTTCCGCCACTTGGCGCCCCAGCTTGCAGGTGAGCTCACAGGTTTGTTACGTGTGGGGTTCTGATCCGCGACAGGTGTGCCATCGGGCGGAAGCCGTTCCGGGCCTCGACCTTTTGATCGTGACGAGAGGCCTTCTCTCGATGTCCGTACGCTCGGTCCGTGACGGCCTCAGTGAGGCACGGCCCCCAGTGCCACCGGGGGCACTCGCCTTACATGGATCACGTTTTGGAGACTGTACGTCACGCCACGTCGCTTGCAGCCAGGAAGGGTTCTCCCTCGTCGAAGCTCTCGTCGCTGTCGCGATCCTTGCTCTGTGTGTGTCGATGGTCGGTCGCGTGGTTTCGTCGAGGGCAGAGAGGCTGACCCACGACACGGATCGCTTGCGGGCCGTGTTCGCGGCGGAAGCCATCCTGAACAGGATCGGCCTCGACCTTCCGCTTCGAACGCAGGATACCAGTGGGCAACTCGGGGATGGTTCCCACTGGCGGATCGTGATCCGTCCCTACATCGAGCCTGGGTTTCGTCTACAGGGTCGGTCGAACCTCTTACACGTTTCGGTCCAGGTCGCACCGGCGCGCGGAGCGGAAAGAAACGCGGTGGTACTGAACACCCTGCGGCTGCCGGGTTCTGACCTGTGAAGCCGGATTTTGCCTCGGGCGGGCGTGACGGGTTCACCCTCGCCGAGATGCTGATCGTCATCGCGATCGTCGGGCTCATTCTTTCGTTGAGCAGCGGCTTGAGCTGGACCGTGCAGCGTCTGGATGAGCGAGCGCATCGGGAAACCGCAGCCCGCGAAAACCTCGTCTCGGCAGCCCGGATGTTTCGTGCGCTTGTCGCGGGGGCGGTTCCCGATCTGCGTACCACAGACGGTCTTTCCACAGGAGGAACGGATACGGAACTCAATCTGGTGTCGGTCGGCCTGCCGATCCTGGGCTTCGACCGCCCCGAGCCCATGACCTTGAAATGGCATCCCGAGCGCTCGGATGGAGCTCTGCTTCTTCGCTGGAGGGATCGACGGTCGGAGATGCTGCGCGAGGAAACGATCCTTCAGGGCGCACGCGCCCTGTCGTTCTCCTACTTCATCGAGAATCCCGACCGTGTCACCGCGGCATGGCGCAGCGAATGGGTGGGCCGCGACAGGTTACCGCTCGCGGTGCTGATGCGCATCGAAGTCCCCGGTCTCGGACCGTCCATCGAGATCATCGAGCGAGCGATGGGCCATGCGTCGGGGGGCTGTGCAGGACTGCCGCATGAGGAGGCCTGTCGAACCGGTCGCCGTGAAAGCCATCATGGCCGATAAACGAGGTGGACGACATGACGGGCGCCGCGGACGCGATGGCTTCGTCCTGGTTCTCACCCTTCTGATGCTCGGGACGATCTCCGGGGCGCTCGTGGCGTTGCTCGACGAAATCCGCTCAAGCGCAACCGATGTCGGGCAGTTGATCGAGGAAGCGCGGGCGCGGGGTGTCGCCCAAGCCGCCATCGTGCGAGCCGCCGGCAGCGTGACGGCGGAAGAAGACTCCATCAAGGGATTGTTGGAGGGGAGGGTGCGTCCGGTTCGCTGGCGCTTCGAGGGCATGGATGTCGAGCTGGATCTCGAGGCGGAAGGCGACAAGATCGATCTCAATACCGGCCATATCGACCTCATCACCTCTGTTCTGACGAGAGGAGACCCAGAGGCTGCTTCACGCGCCAAATTGCTCGAGCGTATCCATCAGACACGAAGGAGCGGAGAGATCTTCCCCAGCGTGAGGGCGCTCCTTGAGCCCTGCGCGAGAATGGGCGCACTTGCGGCACGTCTGGAACGAGAACTAACCGTTCTCACGCGCGCCCAGGGCATCCAACTTCGGCGAACCGATCTTGGGAACCTCGATTTGATTCCCTCCATCACACAAGCTGATCGAGACATCATCATCCAGTCGTTCAATAGCGGCAGGTTTCCGCTTGATGACCGGCGGTTGACGCATCTCCGACCGTATATATCGATCAATTCACCTTATTATAGTTTCAGCGCAATAATCAAAAATAATGGTAGTATTTTTGCTCTGGAGCGCCAGATAACAGTCGAATTTTCCGTTATGAAGCCAAATGTAAGGGTGGTGAGCGGACGTTGGAATATGATAGAAACTTCCGATCTATGCCGATGAAACAATACTGATTTAATATTACTATTCCAATCATCTGTTTATATTTAGAGTAAATGTCCAATGCAGAACAATTTGCGAAAAAGGGATATGGCGGGAGTTTTTGCAGAACATGTGATAGCGAGACCGATGCAATTCCAGCTGGCGCACAGCTTGGGCTGTGCAGAAAACAACGGTTTTCCTTACATCTGGGTACAGCTGCAACCGACCCTTCGCGGACATAGCTCAATCACTTGGACAGACTGTGCGCATGATGTGAGAAATATTTGCCATACTCACCGCGACCTTGAAAATGATCTGGCAACAAGCCCTCGGGCTTCAGCTTGACTAAGCGATCTCTCATCCGGGCTGCGCATGCGTACCACACAACTTCATCCCCGAGCCCCCACGGAGTGATGCTGGCCATTAGAGTAGCGACATACAAAAACTCGGGATCTCGTGCCTCCTCTCCACCGAAGTGGTCGAAGATGGCGTGCCACAGTTCATGCGCGTCTGAGTCATCTTCCATCCCAGTAACGAAGGATGGGTCGGCCCAATGCATCCAAGCGAAGTACATCAGCTGGAGTGCATTCTCTCGGTCGCGGTTTCCAGCGCGCCACTCAGCCTTCAATTTTCTATAATCTGCTTCCATTCTCGCCTGCCGATAACGCTTGGACGTCGTAGATCATCGCTCCGCTGATGCCCGGCTTCCACCCTAAGCAGAAGTCGAGTGCTTCCCATCGAGGTCCGCCATATAGCCCTGGATGGCCCGCGCTGTCGTCTCGGCCCTGGACTCCTACCCGGGACGAACACCGATAGCCATGTAGTCGCGCTCGATGCTGACCAGATAGGAGGCGGCCTCTTGAAGCTCTCCGCCACGACGAAGATCACCGGCCACCTTCATTAGGTAGGCGTCGTATTCGTCGGCGAACAGCTTATGGTCCCACGTCTCACCGGCCGCAAGGAGACCGATTGGGTCCCACTCTCTCCAACCGATGTCCCTCAAGCGCGACAGCTTGATCGGCGGCCTATTGGTCATGAGGTTTCCTCTACAACGTCAGATTCCCACCCCAGGCGGTCTTCTGGTTGTGCGATCATGCGTGTGAGAAAAACGAACGTTTTCTGTACATTTGCGTAAGATCTCCCCTGCATGTGTCCCTCAGCAATTTGAGGCAGCCGGGCGAGCGTGCGGCGGCAGTCCGGCACGAGACCGAAAACAACTCGGCCAGGTCGCTGATCGTGCACTCGCCGGTGTCGCGCGCTGAGTGAGACGTCAACTCGATGCCCGCTGCTTAGGCCGCCCCCCAATGCGGCCGAGACCGATCTGCTTGGCCAGGGCCGAGCGCTGCGCCGCATAGTTCGACGCGATCATCGGATAGTCGGAGGGTAAGCCATACCGGGCCCGGTAGCTGTCCGGTGTGAGGCCGTGCGTGCCGAGATGCCGCTTCAGCGATTTATAGGAACGGCCGTCCACGAACGAAATCAGCACGTCAGGTGTGACGGATTTCCGGATCTGCGCGGCCGTCGGATTCTGGACCTCTTCCTCGACAGAAGCCGGCGCGACCGACGCGCCCAAGCCAGAGAGTGCGGCATGTACGCTGATGATGAGATCAGCAAGGTCTCGTGCGGGTACGGTGTTGTTGGTGACGTAGGCGGCGACCACCTCGGCAGTGAGGTCGAGGAGATCGTTGTCGGGCGTAGCAGTCAACTCGTTGGCGGTCACGATTATCTACCTCTGGACGATCCTAAGAAGCCCTGCGGACTAACAGAGTCATCGCGGGGCGCCTTCTGCTAATCAAGTAAAAAAGGAAATTTTTTTATTTTCTTCTGGCAAAGCATGGTGGCACATTCGTGAGAGGTTGGTTGCCCTTGTTACACACCACCGCTCGTTAGCCATCTTGCCTATCGAACGTGCGGGATGCAGCCAAAATGATCGCCGCGATGCCCCGGAACCGGGGGATTTTTTGGGGCAGGACAGCCTGACAGGTCTAATTGGCTCGCGCTCACGTGGTCGAATGCACGGCTATTCAAATCCGTTCTGCTACTCGCGTGTCCGCAAGGGGATCGCTCAGCGGACGCTCCGCCATCCGGACAGGGTTCGTTGCACGACCTCGATAAAATCCGTCTCAGATGAGTTGTACAATAAATCTATCAGTGACGGGAGGCTTATCGTACGCTCGCACCCATGACGGCGACCCTGATCGGCTAAGCCTGCTGTTCTGACGGCAACTGGTGATCTTGGATATTGCGTTTTTAACGAACGTACTAAGGCTGCGCATTACTTTTGTCGGTAGACACAATAATATCTTGTGTCCTGCAGGTTGGCTGACCATGTGTCAATTTACTGATCCACTGCCAATCACCTGCCGATGGACAGTTGCGTAGGATCAATTTCAGACCGTCCTGCGAGAACGCATAAAGGCACTGCTCCGCGTGTCCATAATTGTCGCGCAGCGCCAGCTGCTCCCCTGTCACTCGCCAGCGCTCGCAGAAGTCCCATCCGTCGCCTGCATCGCTTGTGGAGCCATAGATTGCTCGCCCGTGATGAAAACACCGAGTGGTTTGCGAAGCCGGCCACGGTGATCCTTTGACCGGCGGCCGTTTGACGTTCCAGCATCCATAGAACTGACGCGTGACCCGATAGGTAGCTGATGCCTTCAGCTCCGACGGCTGCCCGACACTGGATGGCGCCGGCATGCTTACAGGGAGGAGGATCAGGGCCATCAAGATCGCACGGCGGTCCGAGGTATTTTTCATAAGGCCTTGTCCAGGCTGCACCGCCAAGAGTTGCTACGTCGTAAGCGATCCACCGTGGATTGTCACCGAAGCAATCGATCGATATGGTCGAAAGACGACGGTTTTCATTGCAAGCCAAGACCGCCGCTTCCGACCCATTGCAGACGCTCAACACCGTACCAGGATGGTCCCAGGCGGGGGCTGGACGATGCCGACCTTACAAATCCATGACCTTGAGCGGCAGCACGGCGCTGTGGTCGCCCCTCGCGTCGTGCTGCCGATGCTCGGCGAGCATGCGATCCGGGCTTCGATGCGCCGTCCCGTGATACGTACCTTCAGAATTCCATTCCTAGCTCTCTTGGCTATGGGTCTGCTGTCCACGCCCGGGATCGCCTGTCGTCCCGCGCCTCCCAGCGAAACGGTGCTGTTGGAGACGCTGCCCGCAGAAGCCGAGGGGAGTGCAGTTATCGCGCGCGTGGTCGTCATCGATGTCTATCACGAGCCTCCTGGCGATGTCCCTCGGGCTTACGCGACGGCCCGTGTCATCGAAGCTACTAAAGGCGTCGAGGTCGGTCAGGTGATACGGATTAAGAACTAAGGACAAAACCTTTTCGCCTGTTTGCGGCAGATGAGGGCACAAGCGAGTGTCGTGAAGGCGAGATGAAGGTCGGCACGTCGCTCGTAGCGGATCGCCAGGCGACGGAAACGGGCGATCCACGCCAGAGTACGCTCAACGATCCAGCGATGTCGTCCGAGGTGGCGGCTGCTCTCGACACCGCGGCGGGCGATGCGCGGCATGATGCTCCGCGCCCGGCATTCCTGCCGGCAGCGGCGATGATCGTAGGCCTTGTCGGCGTGCAGTTTGTCCGGCCTCCGGCGCGGGCGACCGCGGCGGCCTGTCCGTAGGCCCGGTACCGCGTCGAGGGTTGCAGCCAGCATGCGGCTATCGTGGCAGTTGGCCCCCGTCAGCGTCAGGCCGAGTGGTGTCCCATCGGCGTCAACGACGAGGTGACGCTTGGTGCCGGGCTTGCCGCGGTCAGTTGGGTTCGGGCCGGTCGCCGCGCCCCCTTTTTGGCTGGCACGCTGGCGCTGTCGAGCGCGGCCCGTGACCAGTTCAAGGCGTTCGCGTCCTGAAGCTGTTCAAGCAGCACGCGATGCAGGTTCGCCCACACACCCGCCGCCTGCCATTCACCGAGCCGCCGCCAACTCGTCTTGCCGCTGCAGCCCAGGGCGTTCCCGGGCACGTGCTTCCACTGCATGCCGGTGCGCAGAACCAAGATGATGCCGGCCAGCGCAGAGCGATCCGAGGCACGCGGACGACCGCCCTTCAGCTTCTCCGGTTCAGGCGGAAGGAGCGGCGAGATCACCGCCCAGAGATCGTCGGGCACGAGAGCATCCATGCCTGCTCAACCCGTCAAACTCCGGTTTTGTCCCCTGCTCTACATCTCCCTCAAGATCGACGATCCGAGCCTGCCCGCCCCGCTCTTCGCCAACCTCTTCGCCGCCGAGGATGGCAAGACCTTCCAGGCGATCTGGAGCCGCTCCAAGGGCCGCCAGCAGGGCCGCCAGCAGAGCCGCCGGGACTGAGCCCCGGAGCCTCGGCGCCCCGCCCCGACGGGCGGGGCGGGTTCAGGATCAAGCGGAGAACATCGGAATGGCTTACGCGTTTGACACACTCGGATATTCCAAGACCCTGCGCACGGCTGGTATCCCTGCCGAATAGGCAGAGGCCCATGCCGAGGCGGCCCGGGAGTTCATCATGCACGAACTCGTCACGAAGGAAGATCTGCGCACGGCAATGGAGCTTCAGACGCTCCAGATGACGGTGCGTCTCGGCGGCATCGTCGCGGCCGGTTTCGTGGCCGGGTTTGCAGCGCTTGCAGCCCTCATCAAGCTGACCTAATCGGGTTCTGGCGCCTCGGACCGCTGGGCGGGGCGCCGAAGAGCTGGAGACAGGGCTGAGTTTCGCGACGGTTCGGTGTCCGGAGAGATGGTTTCCGGCAGCCGTCGTGAGATCCCTTCCATGACCATCTGCCTGTTTTTCTGCCCGGCCTCGGTTCAGTACCTCGAGCCGGAGAACTACGTGACGTCGCCGAGACCGGTCCCGGCCGGCCGGGTGGGGCGGCCTACGACGCCGAAGATCCCTGGCACGCGCTGATCGTCGATCCGCACAGCCACGGTTGCTGGATCCACACCGGCATCGTCGGCGCCGGCATGCCCGACGGGCTGCCCGCCTCCCTCGTCGCGGTGCTGCGCGCCGCGCACGCGCAGGACGCCGTCTGGATCCTCTTCGACACCGAGCTGGAGCCGACGACGTTCGACCTGCCCGTGTTCGATCATTCCAGCCCCAGGCAGGGATAGGCGGATTCCCCCCGGCGTCGCGCCTTCCCCGCTCACCCTTCCGCGTGGCGCTGCCCTTCAGAGGGAGAGGGGGCGCTGCGCTGCGTGACGGGAGATCAGGCTGGAGAGAGGCTCCGGCGCCCGTCGCGAGAGCACCGCCGATGGCCCGCCGCCCCTCCTCCTCCCGGAAAGCCGCTGCCCGCCGCACCGAGGCCACTCCAGCCCCGCGCGTCGATCTCTACCAGCGCATCACCGACACGATCATCGCCCAGCTCGAACAGGGCCGCGTGCCGTGGGTGCAGCCGTGGGGCGACCTGCCGGGGACCGCCGCGGTCGGGATGCCGCGTAATGCCCAGACCGACCGGGCGTATTCCGGGATCAACGTGATGCTGCTGTGGGGAAGCGGCATGGCCATGGGCTACCCGACCCAGCGCTGGCTCACCTTCCGCCAGGCGCTCTCCCTCGGCGGCTGCGTCCGCCGCGGCGAGAAGGGCACCCCGGTCGTCTACGCCAATCGCTTCACACCCGAGCAGGAGCGTGCGCGGGCCTCGCAGGCGGGCGAGGAGGCGCGCTCGATCGCGTTCCTGAAGCAGTACTGGGTGTTCAACGCCGCGCAGTGCGACGGCCTGCCGGAGGACCTCTACCTGCCGCCCCCGCCGCCGCGCGAGGACCTGATCGAGCCGCGCTTCCGTGCCCTGATGGAGGCGAGCGGCCTGACCATCCACATGGGTGGCCAGATGGCGTTCTACCGCCCATCCGACGACGCGATCGTGCTGCCGCCGCCGCAGGCCTTCCACGAGCCGATCAACTTTCACAGGACCGCGGCGCACGAGATGAGCCACGCGACGGGCCATCCCTCGCGGCTCGCCCGCGATTTCACTGGCCGCTACGGCAGCGAAGGGCACGCCCGCGAGGAGCTCGTCGCCGAGATCTCGGCAGCCTACGTCTGCGCCAGCCTCGGCATCGTACCGACGGTGCGCCACGCCGACTACATCGCGTCCTGGCTCGAGGTGCTGCGCTCCGATCCCCGCGCCATCGTGCAGGCGGCGGGGCTTGCCAGCCGCTCGGCCGACTGGCTGCTCGGCCGCCTGCCGCCCGAGCTCGCCCCGGCCGGTGTCGGCGAACAGATCGAGGAGGATGGGCCGGAGGACGAGACGGCGCCCCTGCAGGAGGCGGCGTGATGCGCTTCAAGCGCTGGCCGCGTCCGACGCCGTTCGAGGACACGTCGCGCAAACGCGCGGCGTACCGGCGCAAACAAGTCCGCGAGCAGGCGGCGCTGCCCCTGTTCGCCGAAGCGATCGCCGAGCGCCAGCTCGACGTCGACGTCGAGATGGTGCGGCGTACCGGCCAATGGGAGCGCCAGCAGCAGGAGAGCCGCCGGCAGCGGGCCGACGGCTGGCGCCGGACCCGCGCCCGTCTCTTCGCGCACCCGACCGCCCAGCGCTTGGCGATCCGGGCGCTGTGGCGGGTCTGCCCATATCCGGCCGATCCGAGCTACCTCGGGACCCTGCTGCACGAGATCGCCACCGGCCGGATCGATCCGGCTCGGCCTCCGTGGGGCGGTCGGCACACATTCACCCCCCGGACGACGCCGAACCCGGCGAGCTTCGCCGAGGCCTTCCGGCAGATCGGCCAGCGCACGGTCGGCGGCGGCCCGAAGACCACCGGCGCCGACGAGCGCCTGTTCTGCGGCAATCTCGGCTCGGGGACCCTCACGATCGCGCCGTCGCGCACGTGCACGTCGCCCCGTTCGAGATCGCCGACCAACGGATCCATGCTGACGACCAAGCCGCCGGAGAGGACGACCTCGGGCGGCCCGCCCGCCGCGCCGGTCGCCTGGGCGGAGCCGGCACGGCCGGGAAGCGTGGCGGCGGCTAGGAAGGCGCCTGCGGACAGGAGAACGTCGCGGCGGCGGGCGGTCATGCGGGGTCTCCGGATTGGTGGCGGGATCTGGAAAGGGTGCGGGCGCCGCCGGGGACGGCGGCGCTCCGGCACCAAGCGTCCATGTCCGGCACGGGGCGGTGCCGCGGGGCGATCGTTCGGCGGTCGCGCGCCAGCGCGACGGCTCAGCTCGGTGCGGCGTCCGAGAGAAGGCGCCGACCTTCGCCGAGCGGTCGGGCAAGGGATTCCGCCCAGATCGCGTTGAACGGCTCGACCACGTCCAGAAGAGCCTGCTGGAAGGCTTCGCGCTTCTCCGGCTTGACGTGGAGGGTGACGGCGACGTTGCGCGTGGCGGCCGGGTCCGTGATCGGCTTTTCCGGCGCCATCGGCGAGAGGCGCACCAGATGCAGCTCCTGCGGCGCCCCGTTCAAGTCGCTTTCGATGCGGTCGACGACGGCCTGAAGGTGCGGCGTCTGGCCATGTGCCTCGACCGCGGCCTCGTTGGCCCAGCGCTCCATCAGGAGCAGCTCGTTGCCACAGTCCGCGCGGCGGTAGGCGTCGAAGGAGACGGTGCCGGCCTCCTCGCGCGAGGCGCGCGCGTTCGCGCGCATCACCGCCAGGAACCCGTCCATCGCCTCCGGTTTGACGGAGATCGAGGCATAGAACTCGATCGGCGTCGGCGCAGCGTCCTTGGCGGACGCCGCCCCGCCGCCGCCCCGCCCGGGGACGCTGCGAGAAGGAGGGTCGGCAGTCCCCGCCAGGGCCGCGCTTCGGATGGCTGCGTCGAGCGTATTCGTCATGTCGCGTCATCCTCCATATTCTTGTTCGGCCTCGTCGGATCGAGGGCGGTGACGGGGCATTCAAGCGGGCGAGCCGGGCATCGTTCCTGGCAGTCGCAGCAAGGGATTGTTGCGAAAACGGAAAGTCTGCACGTTGCTCCGGCCTTACACCGGCAAGGCGCGACGCTCACGAGTTCTCGAACAGCCCGAGATCGGCATTCTCTTCCACGACCTGCGCCAGTTCCACCTGAAGGAAGTCCATCAAGGCGCGCACGCGTCGGGGCTGGTGGCGGCGTGCGGGATAGACCAGGTGAAGCCAGCGCTCCCGGCTGCCCCACCATTCTGGCAGAATCCGCACCAGGCGCCCGCTGCGGAGGTCGGGGATGAGATCCCAGACGGACTTCAGCGTTATGCCGCCATCGGCCAGCGCGACGGCATGGGCGATCTCGCCGCTCGTTCCGGTCACGGTGCTGGGGACGTCGATCTCGACGGCCTCCTCGCCGCGCCACATCGGCCATCGCCGCGGCGGCGGCAGGCCAATCGTCAGGCAGCGATGATCCTGCAAGTCCTGCGGATGGCCGGGGACGCCATGCCGGGCGAGATAGCCCGGCGAGGCGCACAGGATCCGCGCATCGGGGGCCAGCCGCCGCATCACCAGCGCGCTGTCGGTGAGGTCGAGCTGGCGGACGGCGAAGTCGAGGCGATGCTGGATCAGGTCGTCCATCTCGTTGCTCGCCATCAGCTGGACCGTCACGTCCGGGTGGCGGTCGAGGAAGGGGGGAAGACGCGGGGCGATCTGGCGATGGGCGAAGGCCACGCCAGCGGACATGCGGATGATGCCGCTTTCGGTCTGCCGCAGACGCACGTCCTCGGCCGCAGCGACGGCATCCAGCACGTCGCGGCAGCGATCGAGGAAGACATGCCCTTCTTCGGTCAGCGCGAGTTTGCGGGTCGAGCGCTGCACCAGCCGCAAACCGAGTTCCGCCTCCAGTTCCTTCAGTCTTTTCGAGACCAGCGTGAGGGAGACGCCTAGCTCGCGGGCCGCGCGGGTCAGGCTGCCGACGCGTGCCACGGCGTCGAAGACCCGAAGGTTCTGGATGTTGTTCAGCTTGACCACGGAAAGCTCCGAATCGGCACGACCCGAGATCGGGGGTGACGCCGGAGCTATCGGCCCCGACCCGAAACCGTCAATTCTTCCCGTTTCGAGGATTGTGCATTGCGAAGACGGCCTGCAACGACGGCGCGGCGGAGGCGGTTCTCCCGACATGCAGCGATCGATACCGTCTCGTCCCTCGCCGCGTGCCGCTTCCAAACGACAGGCAAGGCGCACCATGGCCGAAACCAGCACCTTCAACACGCAGCGATCCGTCGATCGCGAGACGGCCAACCGCATCCTGGCCTCGACGGTGGATGCGGCGCGCGAGCGGAACTGCGCCGTCAGCGTCGCCGTCGTCGATTGCGGCGGCCATCTGGTCGCGTTCAACCGGATGGACGGTGCCTTCCACGGCAGCGTCGATGCCGCGATCGGCAAGGCGCGATCATGTGCCGGTTTCCGGGCGCCGCTCCAGGCGTTCGGCAAGCTGGCGCGAGAGAAGCCTTGGCTCGGCGATCTGCCTGGCCTGATCCCGCTCGGCGGGGCCGTACCGCTGACGCATGCCGACGCGTTCGTCGGTGCCGTCTCCGTCAGCGGCGACACCGAAGAGAGCGAACAGTCCCTGGCCGAGTTCGCGGCCAAGACCTTCGCAAGTTGGAGCTGAAGCCATGACGCAGGACACCCGAACGCCCCAGCCGCGCGGCATCGAGCATGTCGGACTGACCGTCCCGGATATGGAGGCGGCGGTCCGCTTCTTTCGCGATGTCTTCGGGGCCGAGGAACTCTACGCCCTGACCAGGAAGGAGGCCGCGCCGATCGGCGGGCCCGAGGTCAGCGCGGTGAACGGGATCTCACCCACCAGCGTGATCCGCGACCTGCGCATGCTGCGCCTTCACAACGGGCCCAACCTCGAACTCTTCGAGATGAGCGAGGTGCATCGCCCAACGCCGACCGGCATCAACGACATCGGTCTCCACCATTTCTCGATCTACTGCGACGACGTGGCGGCGATCGCGGCCAAGGCGCGGGACTGTGGGGCGCAGCTTCTCGAGGGTCCCTCGCCGTTGAGCTCCTACGAGGCCGGGGACGGCAACACGATCCGATTCATCCGCACGCCCTGGGGGATGCTCATCGAACTGATCCAGATCCCCTCTCCGGGCCGGGAGATCGCACGCCGCTGGCTCCCCAGCTCATAGGATCGCGTGCGTCGAGAGCTGCCGGCTCCTCGATCCCATTCGGCCGAGCGCTCGACGCGCGACGACGCCCCCGTCGCGACCTTCGGCGCCGACACGCCGCGGCCACCTCGCTCGCCCCATCGACGGCAAACCGAGGACGCAAACGCCTCCCCAAGGAGGCCGCCGCCTCGAGGCGGCGCCAGAACCGCAGGCACAAGATGTCCCATGCCCACCTGCCGACCGCCGCAAGAGCGTTCATCCCAAAGGCCGAGCGAACGCGCGTCAACGTTTCACTCATCCTCCTGACGCTCGCACTGGGTGCCTTCGCCTTCGGAACCGCCGAGTTCGCCGCCATGAGCCTCCTTCCGGAGATCGCCGCGGATTTCAGCCTCGGCGAGCCTGCCGCGGCACGCGTCGTCAGCGCATACGCCATCGGTGTGGTCGTCGGCGCGCCCCTCATCGCGTTTCCGCTGGCGCGCGTATCGCGGCGACGCCTGTTGATCGGCTGCATGGCGTTGTTCGCATTCGGCAACGGCTTGAGCATGATGGCGCCGTCCTTTTCGACGCTACTGGTTTTCCGTTTTGCGAGCGGCATCCCGCACGGTGCCTATCTCGGCATTGCCGCTCTCATGGCCGCCTCTCTCGTCGAGCGTGACAAACGTGCCAGTGCCGTGGCGACGGTCATCCTCGGCCTGACCCTCGCCATGATCGTCGGCGTCTTCGCCGTGACGGCGCTCGGCCAGGCCTATGGATGGCGCTGGGCCTTTGCCTCGCCGGGTCTTCTCGCGGTTGTGGTGACCGGGCTCTGCATATGGCAGCTTCCTCAGGACATGCCGGATCGCCGAGCGGGTGCCTTGACTGAACTCAAGGGGCTCTGGAACCGACAGATCTGGCTCGTGCTTCTGACCGGCGCCATCGGCTTCGCAGGCTTCTTCGCCGTCTATGCCTACACGGCGTCCATCCTCGTTGCCGTCACGGGGCTGGAGAAGCGGTGGGTTCCGATCATGATCGCGCTCTATGGGTTTGGCATGACCGGTGGAAACTTCGTTGCCGGACGGCTCGCCGACCGAGCTCTGTTGAGAACGCCGGTGATCTTCCTGTCCGCCGGTGCACTGGCCCTCGTCGGGTTCGCGCTCGCGGCCGAGAACGCGTGGACCGTCGGGCTTGCCATGCTGGCCGTCAGCTTCTTTAGCGCCACGAGCGGTGTGCTTCAGACACGGCTGATGGACGTGGCTGGAAACGCCCAGACAGCGGCGGCGGTCTTCAACCACAGCGCCTTCAACGTGGCGAATGCGATCGGCCCATGGCTTGGCGGCATCCCCATCGCATTGGGCTACGGCTTTTCCTCGGTAGGCTTCGTCGGTGCGGTGCTGTCTCTTGGCGGTCTCGCCATCTGGCTGCTGGCTTGTGCCGAGAGCCATCGAACGCGGACGCCAGCATCGGCCCGAAGGTGATGGCAGCTGGAACTGATGCGGTGGATGCCCCCACCGAACGGCATCTCGTATGCCTGACGGTTCAATCGGAACCGATCGAAGGGGTCATTGACGACGACGAAGATCATGTCCGGGATGAGCGTGGTGGACACCGCCTCGCGCCGCTGGGCGTCCGCCGCCGCGGTCCAGAAGATCATGAACGCCGCCGTGAAGTCGGAGGGCTCAGCCAAGGTGCTGGGCCTGAACATGGACCGGATGCGGGCCCTCGGGCTGGACGATGAGATTGACCTGACCGGCTGGCTTTGGACCGGGCTGATTGAGAGGATCAGCCAGGACTGAAGGAGCTGGATATGAAGCGAGGTCAGAAGGCGAGTGCGGAGCAGGTGGTTCTGAAGCTGCGCCAGATCGAGGTTCAAACGGCCCAGGGCAAGACTTTGGCCCTGGCCTGCAAGGAGGCCGAGATCTCCGAGCAGAGCTACTATCGCTGGCGCAAGGAGTACGGCGGCCTGCAGATTGATCAGGCCCGTCGGATGAAGGATCTGGAGCGGGAGAACGCGCGATTGCGCCGGCTCGTGGCTGACTTGTCCCTGGAGAAGCAAGTGCTGGCGGATGTCGCCTCGGGAAACTTATAGCCCCGGAGCGACGCCGGCAGGCAGTCGACGCGATCCAGGAGAAGTACGGCCTCTCGGAGCGCCATGCCTGCCGGATCGTCGGCCAGCACCGGGGCACGCAACGCTACGTGCCGACGGTGCCGGCTGACGAGGATGCGCTGACCCGCGCCATCATCGCCCTGGCGTCCGAGTACGGACGCTACGGCTACCGCCGTGTCACCGCGCTGCTGCAGGCGGCGGGCTGGCAGGTGGGCAAGGACCGGGTTCAGCGGATCTGGCGTCGTGAGGGGCTCAAGGTACCGCAAAAGCATCGGCCACGAAGCCGGTTGTGGTTGAACGATGGCTCCTGCGTACGGCTGCGGGCTCTCCATCGCAATCACGTCTGGAGCTTCGACTTTGTCCAGGGTCAGACCCATGACGGGCGAAGCCTGCGCATCCTGACGCTGATCGACGAGCACAGTCGCGCCTGCCTGGCGCTCAAGGTCGCGAGGCGCATCAATAGTCTGGGTGTGATCGAGGCGCTGGCCGATGCGATGTGTCTGCATGGCATCCCAGAGAACATCCGCTGCGACAATGGTCCAGAGATGATCTCGAAGGCTTTGCGGAAATGGGTCGCCAAAACCGGCCCACAGATCCAGTACATCGCACCAGGATCGCCCTGGGAGAATGGCTATTGTGAGAGCTTCAATGGCAAGCTGAAGGATGAGTGCCTACGCCAAGAAATCTTCTACTCGCTCAAGGAGGCACAGACCGTGATTGGGATCTGGCAGAATACGTACAACCGCGTTCGACCGCATTCGTCCTTGGGCTACCGGCCGCCCGCGCCTGTCACCTTCCCGGATCTGGCCTTCCGGCTACCCGTGGCCGCTACCATGCAGTAGCCTCTCAATCGGCTCGGTCCAAAATACCGGTCAGGTCAATCCCAGCCCTGGAGGGCTGCCGCCGCCGATCGTGGCCACCGCCTCGCCGAAGTCGACCTGGGCGTGACCGGGCGGGTGGGCCAGCGGCACGAAGGTCTCCTGCCCCTGTGCCCGGCAGATACGCACGTGATCCTTCACCACCGTGTAGCCGCCAGCATAGCCATGCTCGTCGCGCAGGCGCTCGAAGGTCCGCTTGGCCGTATGCCGTTGCTTGACCGGTGCGATCCGGTCCGCATCCAGGATCGCCGCGATCACCGGCAGCAGGGGCCCGAGCTTCGGCTTCTCGACCGGCTTCGAGCGTGTGTAGCCCGGCGGTAGCGAGAACCGACCCATCTTGGTGATCGTCTCCCGGCTCAATACGAACTGCCGAACGGCCGCGTAGACTTGCACGACGAACATCCTCGGCCCCTCTCGAAAGAGAAGCCTCTCCACTGGCCGGCTTTTACCCCGCCCGCATCAGCACTCCGCCGACGCTCCAGTGGATCGTTCTGTCACCGCCCTGCACAACGTCGCAGGGTGATAGCCGGGTCGACCGGTGGCGGCGGGCGTCAGGCCGGCAAAGCCGAGGGCCGTGAGATCGAGCTCATCGACGACGCGGGTCGGGTTATTTCGGGCAACCCAATCGTCCAGACAGGCAGAAATCAACGTAGCGTGATTGCGGTCTGCGGCTTTGACAAAGCGTGCCATATTTCATTTCCCGCCTTGGAAGAAAGAATATCCTATTTTACACGAAACTTTAACAAGAAGAGTTCTCAGGAAAATCGTTCGTATATACGAGATGAGACGGCATTTTTGATTTCGACCTGCGTGATATCCTGGCAGCGCTGCGGAACGCAGGCCATCGAATGCTCATGGATGGTGAGCGGTGTCGCCGCATACGATGCAGATTTCGATGCGACGGGCGGACAGGCCGGACGTCTCGATCAGCTTGCGACCTCCGGCAGGCGGATCAAAGGAGATCGGCTGCGAGACCTCGCGAACGGAACCCAGCAGGTCATCTGCGGCGAGTTTCAAGCTTACGCGGATGCGAGCACTACGGTGCCCGTGTTGATCGTGCGCGCCATCGACAGCAGCTTCTACGAGGTCGCCGCCGACGACACGCATGTCCTGCAAAACCTCAAGGCGACCTTCCGCGATGTAAGGTCAGCCTGATCATTAAGCGCGCTTTTCACACAGCCTGGGCCGTCAGCGGACCGCCTGTTCCAGCCAGGAGGACCGAATGCGGGGAACGACGGTGCGTCCTCGCACGCAGCGGAGACGATGCCGATGTGATCGGAAGTGCCAGAGATGCAGTCCGCAAATCCCTCTCATCGCGTAACCGGACCCGCCAGAGACGAGGCAGGAACGGCCTCGACCCCGATCCGGAGTATCCATAGGGGCGGCGTCCGCTCATGCCGCCTCGGATAGGAGGTGGGAGAGCGTCGGAGAAGTCTAAAGCATCGTTCTGGATACCTGATCCAGGACGATGCTTTAGGCTCTTGTTTTCGCATCATCTTTCTTCCGAAAGCCGGCAGCCACCTTTCGGGACGATGCTCTAATGGATGGATGGCCCGTTCAGAACACGGAGAAGCTCAGGCCAGCGAGGAACGAGGTGAACTGCGCGCCGGGCACGACGCGGGAATTGGCGCCGAGCAGGTTCTTCTGATGCAGGACGCCGATGAAGGCCTTCATGCGGTTGGGCTTTTGGTAGAGGAGGTCGCCGAGGTCGAGGACGAGGTTGCTGCGCATCAGAACCTCGGCCTTCAGCCGTCCGCCCTTCGGGTCGTCGCCGCGGGGCGGGTTGTAGGAGGCGAAGCCCGTCAGCGACAGCGGCAGGCCCGTGAACGTCAGGGGCACCAGATAGGTCGCTTCGACGCGGGGCACGATGTCCGTCCCGGTCTGGCGAAGGGGCGGCAGCAGATCGGCAAAGCGGAACCAGTCCTTCTGGGCGAACACCGCGAGGTTGAAGAAGCCGACCGGGACATCGAACGAGACGCTGAGGCCGCCCATCGCCCGGGTCCGCAGCAGCGACAGCCGCGTGTTGTCGCTCTGGTGATCGACGCCGTAGGCCAGCGACACGTCCTTGATGATGCCGGGCAGGACGAAGAGCGGCGTTCCCGCCATGGCGTTGCCGCTCAAGGTGCCGCGATAGGTCAGGAACAGGGTGGTCTGGCCGTAATCGAAGGTCGTGGCCGGTCCGGGATAGGGCGGCCTGCCGGCCGGGATCTGCGAACCGTAGCGCCGCAGGTCGAGGTTGACGAAATTGGTGCCGTACTCCCAGCCATTGACATGGGTGAGGCTCAGCATGTTGCCCGGCGCGCTGCGGCCTTCGATGGAGCGTCCGGCCCGGCCGCCGGTGACGCCCGGCTGCCGGAGATCGTTCAGGTATGTGTAGGTCACCTGCGTATCGCTGAACCGGAAGAAGGGCGAGGACGGTTTCGGCGGTTCGGGCCCCAGGGGAGCGCCCGACGGCCCCTGGATCAGGTCTTCCGCCTGCACCGCGCCCGGCGCAGCGCCGGCAAGTATCAAGGTGGTGGCCAGAAGAGCGGCGGCGCGTGCTGTTCTGCCGCGTGTGCTTCGCGAATTTTCCCGCCGGTAGTACGACAGGCATGAAATCGATATTTTAACTTTCATCCCTCTCCCCATTTGCTTGTGGTTGGCATCAACGGCCGTGGTCTATTCTTGATATTCGAGCGTGCCACGCTGTGCGGCTGCGTGCTCTTGCGTCACGGAAGCACGCTGTGGTTGCATTTCCGCGCATGGAGCGGGTTGAAACGGTTGGAAAACCGGCGTCCCGACGGGTCCCGACAAGTGACGCGATTTACGCTGACCGGATACGGAGGCTCAGGATCGTGGCCGCGCCGCCCGAGACCATCAGGATCGGAATGAGCGCGACGAGCACCTCGACGTCGCTCCGGCCGGCGCCGACGAGCGTTCCGGCCAGCATCGGCCCGAGGACGGAGCCGAAACGTCCCATCGAGACGGCAGCCCCGACTCCCGTGCCGAGGACATCGGTCGGATAACAGCTCGGCGCCAAGGCGTAGAGCACGGCCTGCGTTCCGGCCAGCGCGACCCCGAGGAAGAAGCCCGCGAAGACCAGCGCCGACAGGTCAGAGGGAACCAAGGCAATCAGGATCAGGGCGGCGACGCTCGCGCTGAACACGAGGGCCGCGGTCGTCACTTTTCCCCAGCGATCCATCAGGAGACCGGTCGCAGTGCTGCCCAGGGCGGAGCCGAGATTGAACACGAACTGCACCCAGGAGGCGTCGGCCCGGCTCATGCCACGGGCGATGACGAGCGATGGAAGCCAGTTGAGCAGGAGATAGAGGACCAGCAGTCCGAGCACGAAGGCAAGCCACAGGATCAGAGTCGTTGCTGCCCGTCCTTCGCCGAACAGGGCCGTCGGGACGCTCCTCACGCTGCCCCCACCCCGCTGTGCGCTGGCCGTGCTGCTGTGCGGCAGCCAAGCCCAGATCAGCGGCACGACCAGAAGCGGCGCGACACCCCCGGTGATGAAGATCGTCGACCAGTGGTGGGATTCCGCTCCGACAAGCGTGAACAGACTTGCCAGCGCGCCCCCGGCCGGAAGGCCTGCATAGAGCAGGGCCACGGCGCTCGCGCGCCGCCCCGGCGCGGTGCTCTCGGTGACGAGGGCGATCAGGTTCGGCAGGGCGGACCCGAGCCCGACACCCGTGAGAAGACGGGCGAGGAGCAGCACCTCGAAGCTGTGCGCCAGCCCCGTGAGGATCGACATGAGGCCGAACAGGGCGACCGAGACGATGAGGGTCTTCTTCCGGCCGAACCGGTCGGAGAAGCGGCCACCGAAGGCGGCGCCGATCAGCATCCCCATCGTGCTTGCCGAGAAGAACAGGCCGAGCTGGCCAGGGGTGAGGTTGAAGATGGAAACGAGCCGTGGGGCGACGACGCCGGCCGCCTGGAGATCGAACCCTTCGATCAAGGTCACGAGGCAGCAGAGGCCGACCGTCACCGCTCCTGCCCTCGGGGTGCTGCGCCCCAGTATCAATGCGTCAGCCATGCGTTCCTCTCCCTCTTCAAAGGTCTGATGAGCGGCCCTTGTTCGGGCTCTTCTCCGAAATCTGTCGTCCGGTCCGGAACCGGGCCGCGGCTCACGGCCCCTGGCCTCGCCGACAATCGGTTCCTGGTGTTCGGTCGCGGCGAGGACGGGCGCCCTCAGGGCGGCGCGAAGATCATGAGCGCATCGAGGGCGACGGCGCCTTCGCCGACGGGCCTCACCACGACGGGGTTGAGATCGATCTCCCGGATGCGCGTCTCGCTGAGGAGCGCTCGGCCCACGGCCGCGGCCACGCGGGCGACCGCCGCGACGTCGAGGGCCGGAGCGCCGCGGAACCCGTCGAGCAGGGCGGCGCTGCGCAGGGTGCGGATCTGGTCGGCGATGGCGGCCTCGTCCAGGTCCGGCGGCAGCAGGCACACGTCCTTGAGCACCTCCGCCTGGACGCCGCCGAACCCGACCAGCACCACCGGCCCCCAATCCGGATCGCTGCGGCCGCCGACGATCAGTTCGACGCCGCGCGCGCCCATCCGTTCGACGAGGACACCGTCGAGCACCAGGCCGGGCCGGTGATGCGCGATGTTGGCGGCGAGCTGCGCCCAGCCCCGGGCCAGGTCGCCCGGGTCGGCGAGGCCGACGATGACCCCGCCGGCATCGCTCTTGTGGGACAGCTCCGCCGACTGCGCCTTGAGGACGACCGGATAGCCGAGCTGTCCGGCCGCTTCGTGTGCCTCCGCCAGGGTCGTCGCCATGCGGCTCTCCGGGAACGGGATGCCCAGGGGTGCCAGCAGGGCCTTGGCCCGGTATTCCGGTGCGACGCCCCGGACGTCGTCGGCGAAGCGCGGTGGCAGGGGCGGCACCGGCACGGCCTCCGCGGGCGTCCCACCGCGCCGCGCCGCCACGGCTAGCGCGCGGATCACCCGCTCGCAGGTGGCGAAATAGGGGACCCCGAGGGCGCGCAGGGCCGCGATATGCTCCCCCGCCACAGCCGCGCCCTCGTCGAGGCCGCCGAAGACGACGGGCTTTCCCGGCTTCAGGGCGCGCAGGGCCGCGATGATCGGCGGGAATTTGAGGGCGCAGGTCGCCGTGTCGGTCTGGATGATGCCGAGCACCACGGCGGCGACTCGCGCGTCGTCCAAGAGCGCGGCTAGCGCACGCCGGTAGAGGTCGGGATCGACCAGGGCCTGAGCGGTGAGGTCGACCGGGTTGCTCACCGGCACGAAGTCTGGCAACGCCGCCCGCAGTGCCGGGCTGTCGGCGTCGCCGAGCGGCGGCAGGGCGAGGCCGACATCCTCCGCAAGGTCGAGGGTCAGCGCCTTGTAGGCGCCGGATTCGGTGAGCACCGCGGTGCCACCCGCGCCGAAGGGCGGGCAGCGCAGCAGCAGTTCGGCGACGTCGCCGAGTTCCTCCAGGGTGCCGACGACGCTGACGCCCGCCCGCTCGACCTTGAGGCGCATCACCGCGTAATCGCCCGCGAGCGCCCCCGTATGGGTCGCGGCCGAGCGGCGTGCCGCCTCGCCGCGCCCGGGATGGAGCAACACGACCGGCTTGCCGGCGGCGCGCGCCCGCTCGGCCGCGGCCAGGAAGCGGGCGGGTCGGCGGAACTGCTCGACGATCATCGCGATCACCCGGGTATCGGGGTCGTCGACGAGGTGGTCGACGTAGTCCTCGACGCCGCTCGCGGCCTCGTTGCCGGTCGAGATCGAGTAGGACAGGCCGAGATCCCGAGCCAGCAGCGTGACGCCGAGTACCGCCGCCATCGCGCCGGACTGCGACACGATCCCGATGCCGGGCCGGCCGGCCAGGGGCGTCACGGGCAGTTCCACGAAGGTGAGCGGCACGCCGTCCACGAAATTGATGAGGCCGAGGCAGTTCGGCCCCTCGACGACCATGTCGGCGTCCCGCGCGATCTGGGCGATCGCGCGCTGCTCGGCGAGCCCGGACTCCCCGCCCTCGGCGAAGCCGGCCGAAAAGATGATCGCTGCCCCGACCCGGCGCTCCGCCAGGGCGCGCACGGTCTCCAGCACCGCCGCGCGGGGGATGGCCAGCACCGCGACGTCGATGCCCTCGGGCAGCGCCTCGACCGAGGGCAGGCAGGCGCGGCCGGCGATCTCGGCGCGCCGGGGATTGATCAGGTGGATCGGGCCGGCATATCCGGCCCGCGTCAGGTTCGCGAGGACCGAGGAGCCGAGCGCGCCCGGCTTGTCGGACGCGCCGACGATCGCGACCGATCGGGGCCGGAGCAGGCGGGCAAGGTTGGGCATGACTCGGCTCTCCCTCGCGGCGCAGGCGATGCGCGCGGGCTCATCGGGATGGGTCGGGGATTGCGGCAGCGGCTGCCGACGGGCCGGGCGGCCTCCGCCGCCCAGGTGTCCGCCGGGGCGCTCTCGTCAGGTCTTATGCTTGGACAGGTCGTAGGCGCCGAGGCCCGGCTTGTAGCTCTTCTCGTCGATGAACTGCCGGATGCCCTCTTTCCGACCCTCATTGTCGAAGCTGTTCGCCGCTTCCTGAGCCCGGATCAGATAATCCTCGGCGTCATCGTAGGTCATGTCGGCGACCCGCCGCACTGCGTCCTTCGTGGCCTTCAGGGCGACCGGGTTCTTCTTCAGGAGCACGGCTGCCACCGCCGCGACGCGCGCCCGGAGTTGATCAGCCGGCACCGCCTCGTTCACGAAGCCCCAGGCGGCGGCCGTGCGGCCGTCGACGGTCTCGCCCATCATCGCGTGGTACATGGCGTTGCGGAACGAAGTCAGCGCCACCGCCACCTTCGTGGCGCCGCCGCCCGGCAGGATGCCCCAGTTGATCTCGCTGAGGCCGAACTGCGCCTCCTCGGCCGCAAAAGCGAGGTCGCAGGCGTAGAGCGGCCCGTAGCCGCCGCCGAAGCACCAGCCGTTGACCATCGCGATGGTGGGCTTTTGATACCAGCGCAGACGCCGCCACCAGCCGTAGCTCTCGCGCTGCGCCTTGCGGGTACCGGCCAGCCCCTGCGCCTCGGTTTCGCGGAAATACTCCTTCAGGTCCATGCCGGCCGACCAGGCCGTGCCCTCGCCGGTGAGCACCAGGACGCCGACGTCCTCGCGGAATTCCAGCGTATCCAGAACCTCCATCATACGCCGGTTGAGGGCGGGCGACATGCAGTTGCGCTTTTCGGGCCGGTTGAAGCGGACCCAGGCGACGCGGTCCTGGACCTCGTAGGCGACGGTGTCGTGATCGTTGGCCATGACTGTTGTTCCAATGAAGTCCGCGAGTGGATGCGGGACAAGATCCGAAATGAGATTCGCGACGGGAGTTCGGAGAAGACTTGAGACGGGTGCCGCGGGCCGGGACCGGTCCTCACCGCGACGCGGAGGAATCAACCGCGACGTGGTCGGGCCTGCGGAGGCCGTGCGCGACGAACAGGGTCCGGCGTATCCCGTCGTGCGGCCCCGGCGCGGCGGCGCCGGCCTCCTGCGCCGCGGCGGCGCCAGCCGCGAGCGCGAGCCGTTCGGCCGCGCAGCGTGTCGTGAGACGGTTCATCGCGCGCCTCCGTCAGATCGGAAAATGGCCGGGCTGGGTCTCGACCGTGATCCAGCGCAGCTCCGTGAAGGCGTCGATGCCGGCCCGACCGCCGAAGCGGCCGTAGCCGGAGGCCTTGACGCCGCCGAAGGGCATCTGGGCCTCGTCGTGCACGGTCGGCCCGTTGACGTGGCAGATGCCTGACTTGATCCGCCGCGCTACGCGCAGGCCCCGCGCAGTGTCGCGGGTGAAGATCGAGGCCGAGAGGCCGTATTCGGTGTCGTTGGCGAGAGCGATCGCCTCTGCCTCATCACGGGCCCGCACGAGCGCCACCACCGGGCCGAAGGTCTCCTCGCGGAACAGCCGCATGGCGGGCGTCACCCGGTCGACGACATGGGCGGGCATCAGCACGCCGTCGGCCGCCCCGCCGGTCAGCAGCGTCGCGCCGTCCGCCACCGCATCCTCCACGAGGCCCCGCACGTGATCGACCGTCTTCAGGTCGACGACCGCGCCGAGGGGCGCCCTGCCCTCCCGGGGATCGCCGACGCTGAGCGCGGCGGCCTTGGCGCGGAAGCGCTCGGCGAATTCGTCGGCCACTGCGTCGAGCACGATGATGCGCTCGGTCGACATGCAGATCTGGCCCTGGTTCATGAAGGCGCCGAAGGCCGCGGCCTTCACGGCCTCGTCGAGGTCGGCATCCTCCAGCACGAGGAGCGGGGCCTTGCCCCCGAGTTCCAGCAGCACCGGCTTCAGGTGCTCGGCCGCCCGCCGGGCGATGACCCGCCCGACCGACGTGGAGCCGGTGAAGTTGATGCGGCGCACGGCCGGGTGGTCGATCAGCGCGCCGACGACGGCGCCGGCCGCCTCAGGCCGGTTCGCCACGAAACCGAGCGCGCCGTCCGGCAGACCGGCCTCCCGGAAGGCTTCGACGATCAGCGCATGCGTGCGCGGGCACTGTTCGGAGGCCTTCAGGATTGCCGTGTTGCCGCAGGCGAGCGGCACCGCCACGGCGCGCACGCCCAGGATGATCGGGGCATTCCAGGGCGCGATGCCGAGGACGACGCCAGCGGGCTCCCGCACGCTCATGGCGAGGCAGCCCGGCTTGTCGGAGGGGATCACCTCGCCGCCGATCTGCGTGGTCAGCGCCGCCGCCTCCCGGGTCATGCCGACGGCGAGCTGGAGGTTGAACCGGGCCCAGGCCTCGGTCGCCCCGATCTCCGCCGTCATCGCCGCCACGAAGGCGTCGGCTCGCGCCGTCAGGCACTCAGCCGCCCGCAGCAGCACGGTGCGTCGGGCCGTCGGCCCGAGCTCGGACCAGGCCGGCAGGGCGGCCTCGGCCGCGTCGGCGACCGCACGGGCGGCGTCCACGTCGTGGGCGGGCATCCGGGTCGCGACCGCGCCGGTCAGCGGGTTACGCCGCTCCAGGTACGACGTATCCGCGGGCGCGGCGCCCGGCTCCGTGCTGGTGTCCAGCATGGTTTCCTCCCGATGATTCTCAACTCTTGTTATGTGACATAACATAATGGCGACGGCAGACAAGAGCGAAGTCGTCCGTAGTCCATCCCATCCCGACGTCTTCGCCGCCTTTTCGCGACAGCGCTTCTAGATTGTAATTCCGGGCGCGGGGTGCCGGTTCGCAGTCGATCGGCGCAGTCAGCTCCGGTCGGCGACGTCGATACTGAGGTTGCCGCCTGCCACCCGCGAGACGCAGGTGCAGATCTGCGCGTTCGTGTCCTTCTGGGCGTCGCTGAGGAAGACGTCGCGGTGGTCGAGCCGGCCCGCGAGGTCGAGGACCTTCACGGCGCAGAGGCCGCACTCGCCGCGGCGGCAATCGGAGATCACCGCGATCCCGGCCGCCTCCAGGGCGTCCAGCAGGCTCTGGTTGTGCGGCACGAGAATCTCCCGGCTAAGGCGCGGGATGCGGACCCGGAACGGCTCCGCGGGATAGCGACCGCTGCTGCCGAAGGTCTCGAAGCGCAGGCCGTCGATGGGCCGGCCGCTCGCCGCCCAGGCGCGCTGGGCGGCCTCGCGCAGGCCGATCGGGCCGCAGATGTAGAGTTCGCCCCCTGAAGCGAGGCGGGCGGTCTCGGCTGCGAGGTCGATCCGCTCGCCCCGCTCGTCGAGGAAGATCCGGAGCCGCGCGCCGAGGCGCTCGCGCAGGCTGTCGGCGAAGGCGAGGTCCGCTGCGGCGCGCGCCGTGTAGAGAACGCGGACGGGCGCGCCCGCCTCGGCGAGCGCCACCGCCATGCCGTAGATCGGCGTGATGCCGATCCCGCCCGCGACCAGGAGGTAGTCCGGGCGTCCCCGGTTGAGCGGGAAGTGGTTTGCCGGCGCGGAGATCGTCAGCCGCGCGCCGGGCGCCAGGCCGTGGAGGTAGGCGGAGCCGCCGCGGCTGTCGGGCAGGCGTTTGACGGCGATCCGGTAGAGCCCGTCCGCCGCGAGTCCGACGAGAGAGTAGCGCCGCGTGTCGGGCCGTTCCCCGATCCGGACGCCGATCGCGATGTTGCTGCCCGGCGACGGGCGCTCGAAGCGCTCGGGTTCGATCGTGAATAGGCGGATGTCCGGCGTCAGATCGCGGATCTCCCTGAGCCGGGCGCCCTGCCATTCGGGTCTCGCGTGCATGTCCCACTCCCTCTCCTCCTCCGGCGGCGTCTGCGCGCCGCGGAAGGCCAGCCCTACTCGGCCGCGAGGCGCGGCGGGTCCCCGGCCGGGCCGCCCTGCTCGGCCGCCAGCATCGTGTCGATCAGGCGGCGGGCCCAGAGCGCGCCGGCATCGATGTTCAGGTTGTAGAAGGGCTGGCGCGGGTTGCGGTCGATCGCCCGCTGCTGCGCCTCCAGCACGGCGAAGTCCTGATCGTAGACGCCGTTGCCGTCGTTGACATGGGCGAGGTTGAGCGTCTTGGTGAGGGACTGGTCGTCGGTGCGGAAGTTGCGGACGAAGTTCCAGAAATAGTGGCAGCTCGTCTCGGTCTCGGGCGTGATCGCTGCCAGGAAGAAGCCGTTCACGCCTTGCGAGCGGTCGCCCGTCCGCGCGCCGGTCCCGGCCGGAGCCACGCCGACATCGCCCGCCACGATGCCGGGCGCCTCGAAATGGATGATCTGCCAGCGGTCCACGGGGCCGGGGCGGCCGAGCATCCGAGCCCAGAACGGCGGGGGCTCGATGCCTTCCATCCAGCGCTCCACCACGGCCTTGCGGCCGGCATGGGTGACTTCGAAGGGGTTGCGGGTGATGGCCTCGTCGCCGATCGAGCCGGCATGGACGTAGGTCTCGTGCGTGAGGTCCATAAGGTTGTCGACCACCAGCCGGTAATCGCATTTCAGGCCGTAATAGGTCCCGCCCTCGCCGACCCACGGCGCGTCGCTGTTCCAGTGGAAATCCGGCACCGTCGCGGGGTCGGCAAGCGCCGGGTCGCCCATCCAGACCCAGATCAGCCGGTACTTCTCGACGACAGGGAAGGCGCGGACGCAGGCCGAGGGGTTGATGGTCTCCTGCGCGGGCATGAAGGTGCAGCGCCCGGCCGGGTTGAAGACCAGACCGTGATAGCCGCACACCACCTCGTCTCCCCGGAGATGGCCGAGCGACAGCGGCAGAAGGCGGTGCCAGCAGGCGTCCTCCAGCGCGGCGACGCCGCCGTCGCCGCGGCGGTAGAGCACCACTGGGGTGTCGCAGATCCGGCGCGGGGTCAGCGCGCGCTTGATCTCGTAATCCCAGGCCGCGGCGTACCATGCGTTCATCGGGAACGGCTTCGGCGCAGTCATCAGGCCCTCCTTGCTGCCATCGCGTCGCCGGGCGGAGGGGCCGCGCGGCAGACCGCGGCCGGGCGGGACGCGGGGTCCCGCGGCGGTCGCGCCCCTGCCGTCGCGGCACGGGCCGCCCCGGACGCGATCCGGCCGCTCGCGCGTGCCGGCCGGCGGGGCGATCTCCTCCCGAAGTGTATCCGGTTCGTGTTCTGTGTTCCGGCTCCCGGGGCGTAGATCCCGGCCGAGAACAAGTTCACTCTAGCAATGGAGCCTACAGGTCCGGAATTCCGGATTCCTGCACGCCGCCAAGAAAGACTTGGACGAATTTGGGCGCCGAGACGCCCGCGCCATGGGGAGGCCAGGACCAGCGATGCAGCCGGACCACACGCGCGCGATTCCCGTCTTCCGCCTCTACGGCGAGGTGGCGGAGGCCGCCGCGCCGAATTTCGTGCACGCCGAGCGGATCGGGCCGAGCGCGCGCCTGCACGACTGGGAGATCGCCGCCCACCGCCACGACCACCTGACCCAGGCTCTCATGGTTACGGAGGGCGGCGGCCAGGTCCGAATCGACGCAGGCAACGACCGCTTCCGGGCGCCCTGGCTGCTCTGGATCCCCGCCGGCACGGTGCACGCCTTTTCGTTCCGGCCGGAGACAGAGGGGGTCGTTCTCTCCCTCTCCGACGACTTCCTGGGGTCCGTCATCACCCACGACCACGAGGCCGCGCGCCTCGACGCGACAGCCGCGGCGGTGTTCAGCGGCCCCCCAGGCGCGCCCGACGAGATCGACATGAACGTGGTCTCGCTGTTCGAGGGCCTGCGGCGCGAGGTCGGCGGCGCGCAGCCGGGCTCGTTCAGCGCTGTGGCGGCGCTGGTCAAGCTTCTGCTCGTCGGCGTCGTACGCACGCACGCCCTGCGTGCCTTCACCGAGCCCGCCGCGGCGGCGCGGGCCGGACTCTACCGACGCTTCCGCCGACTGCTTGAGGCCAATCTCCGGCAGAACTGGCCGGTCGCCCGCTTCGCGGCCGATCTCGGGGTCAGCCCTGACCGCCTTCACGCGGCCTGCACACAGGTCGTGGGTAAGCCGCCGCAGTCGGTGCTGCACGAGCGCCAGATGCTCGAGGCTCAGCGCGCCCTGATCTACACCGCGCTGCCGATCTCGAAGATCGCGTTCGATCTCGGCTTCAACGACCCGGCCTATTTCTCGCGCTTCTTCGCCCAGCGCGCGGGGATCAGTCCGGCCGCCTACCGCAAGCGGAATCGCCCGGCGGACCCCTCTGCCCGAGGCGCCCCGCCCCTGCGCGTCCGGTAACCGGCCCGGCGCGCGTCGGCGTCCGCTTGAACCCTGCTGCCCGCCTCGTTAAGCCACGCCGGTTCGGGAGGCTCCGCGTGGCGAAAGCGACAGAACTGGTTATTGCCCCGGCGGATCTCCAGCCGCGGCTCGGCGCGATCGAGGATCTTGTGGGCTACCATCTCCGGCGGGCCAGCACGGCCGTGCGGAACGACTTTGCCCGCGTCATCGAAGGCAGCGGCATGCGGCAGGTGCTGTTCGGCATCCTGTCGGTCGTCGAGGCCAATCCCGGCATCAACCAAGGGGCGATCGGCCGCGTGCTCGGCATCCACCGCGCCAACATGGTCGTGCTGGTGAACGAGCTGATCGAGAAGGGCTGGATCTCGCGCCGCGCCGACGAGGCCGATCGCCGCGCCTTCGTCCTCGACCTGACCCCCGAGGGACAGGCGGTCTTCGCGGAGGTGCGGCGGCAGCTGCACGCCCACGAAGCGACGCTGCTCGCCGAGCTCGATGCGGCGGAGTGCGCCCAGCTGATCGCGCTCCTGCGCCGCATCGGTAGCAAGGATGCCTGAGCCCTGCACCCGCGCTCACAAGCGGCGCCGGACCGCGACCCGCCCGGCGGCGCGCATCTGCGCCGGGCGGCGCAGGTTCCTGCCCCGGCCTCAGGGGCCGGCATCGGCGGCCTCGCCCAGCGTGTCCCGCACCCAGCGGAAGGCACCGTTGGCGGCCGGGACTCCGGCATAGATCGCCGTCTGCAGGAGCAGGGCCTGCAACTCGTCGAGGTCGAGTCCGTTGGCGAGCGCCGGACGGATATGGAGCTTGAACTCCTCCTCACGCCCCAGCGCCGCCATCAGGGCGAGGGTCACCAGGGAACGCGTCTTCCAGGGCAGGCGCGGATCGCCCCAGATCTCGCCCCAGGCCGTGCGGGTGATGAAGTCCTGCCAGGGTCCGGCAAAGCGCCCGGCCGCCGCCAGGGAGCGCTCGACATGGGCCGTGCCCAGCACGGCCTTGCGATTCTCCAGCCCCTCCGCGAAGGGCACGGCGCCGGTGGCGGCACGGTCGCCGCGCTGCCGGTCGAGGAAGCCGCCAAGATGGGCGGCCGTCGCCTCCGGGTGCTCGACGGCGAGGAGATGAGCGGCGCGCGGTAACAGGACCAGCTCCGCCTGCGGGATGCCCGCACAGATCGCCTCGGCCATCGCGGGCGGCGTCGCCGGGTCGTCGCGCCCGGCGATGACGAGGGTCGGCGCCCCGATGCGGCCGAGCACCGGCCGGAGGTCCATCCGGCCGATCGCCCCGCAGCACACGGCGTAGCCGACCGGATCGCAGGCCACGAAGGCCTCGCGGATCGCCGCGATGGCGGCGGGCGCGTGCGCCGAGAAGCCGGGGGTGAACCAGCGCCCGAGTGTCGCCTCGACGATCGCCGCAGTGCCCTGCGCCCGCACGGTGGCGGCCCGCTCGCCCCAGCTCTCGGGGCTCGGCAGGTGGGCCGAGGTCGCCATCAGGGTGAGGCTCAGGACCCGCTCGGGCGCGGCGGCCGCCGCTGCCTGGACGGTCATGCCACCGAGCGACAGGCCGGCGAGATGCGCCCGTGCGATGCCCAGGGCGTCGAGCAGACCGAGCAGGTCGGCGGCGAGATCTTCGATCCGGGTTTCGGCGTCGCGGGTCGCGGAGCCGCCGTGCCCGCGGGTGTCGTAGCGCAGGATCCGGTAGCGCCCGTGCAGCCGTCTGGCCACGCCGTCCCACATCGCCAGCGTCGTGCCAAGCGAGTTCGAAAGGACGAGGACCGGCGCGCCGCTCGGGCCAGAGAACTCGTAGGTCAGGTCGATATCGTTGATGCGGATCAGGGGCATGCGGGGTCGAGGCTCCGTCTCGGCAGGATCATTGCGATGCAGTCGAATCCGCGCGCGCCGCGATCTGTGCGAGCGCACGGTCGGTGGCCGCCGCTGCGGCGGCGACGGGGTGCGTGAGGTCGAAGGCGGCGCCGAGATCGATGCCCTGCGCCTCCGGCATCGCCGCGAGCACGGTGTGCAGGTCGCGGCCGGAAGCGTGCACCTCGGCGCAGGCGCGCTCCACCAGGGCGTGCGCCGCCGCGCCGCCGCAGCGGCGCGCGCAGGCCGCGGCCGCGGCATCGGCGAAGAGCAGGCCCCGCGTGAGATCGAGGTTGCGGCGCATCCGTCCGGGATCGACGACGAGCCCCTCTGCCACCGCCCGCGCCTCGCGCAACGCCCCGGAGGCGAGACCGAAGAGCTGGGGCAGGGCATGCCACTCGGCATGCCAAGCGCCGGCCGGCCGCTCGTGAGCAGCGGCCATCGTGTCGAGGAGCGTGCCCGCATGGCCCTTGGCGGCCCCGAAGGCGGCCAGGATGACGGTGGCGGAGACGGGGTTGCGCTTGTGCGGCATCGCCGAGGAGCCGCCCCGGCCGGGCACGAAGGGCTCGGACACTTCCGCCACCTCCGTCGAGGCGAGATGGGCGATGTCGCCCGCACATTTCGCCAGCGCCCCGAGAAGGCGGGCGAGCCAGCCTCCGGCCTCGGCGATGCGGGCGCGGCGGGTGTGCCAGGCGACCGTCTCGGGGCCGAGGCCGAGATGCCGGGCATAGGCGGTGGCCACGGCCTCGGCCTGCCCGCCGAGAGCGCCGAGCGTGCCGACGGGACCGCCGAGCGAGGCGGTGAGCACGCGCGCCCGGAGGCCCGGCAGTTGGTCGGTGACCTCCGCAAGGCCGAGCGCCCAGGTCGCCGCCTTGTAGCCGAAGCAGATCGGCGCGGCGTGCTGGCCGTAGGTGCGGCCGACGCAGGGGGTGGCGCGGTACTCCGTGGCGAGGCGCACGAGCCCGGCGACAACGGCCTCGCTCTCGGCCGCGATCAGGTCGAACCCCGACCGCATCTGCAGGACGAGGGCGGTGTCGGCGATGTCCTGGGTGGTGGCGCCCTTGTGGAAGGCCGGCTCCAGCTCGGGCGGCAGGCGCCTGCGCACGGCCGCGACGAACGGGATCACCGGCACCCCCGCCAGCGCGGTGCCGGCCGCCAGCGCGTCGATATCGAGCGTCTCCGGCGCGATCGCCGCGATGGCGTCGGCGAGGGCCGCCGGCGCGAGGCCGACCTCTGCCTCGGCCCGGGCGAGCGCCGCCTCGGCCCGCAGCATCCCGGCGAGGCGCGCCGCGTCCGAGAAGGCCTCGCGCATCGCCGCGCTCGCGAAGAGCGGCCCAAGCAGGCCCGAATCGAGGGCAGAGAAGCTCATCCTCAGGCCGCGAGCCGGAGGGCGGCGCGGGCCTCGGCGGGCGTCGCCGGACGCCGGCCGTGCCGCTGCACGGCCTCGACCGCGAGCCCGACGAGCTCGGCGTTGCTCGCCGCCAGCCGGTCCTTCGTGACCCGGATGTTGTCCTCGAGTCCGGTGCGCACCGCGTCCGCCCCGCGCGCCAGCGCCCAGTCCATCACCACCGCTTGGCTGCGGCCGATCCCGGCCGCCGTCCAGGTCGCCCCGGGGATGACCCGGCGGGTCTCGCAGAGCAGCAGGTCGAGCAGGTGCTCCTCGGCCGGCATCGCGTTCTGCACACCCATCACGAACTGCACGTGGGGGTGCGGGTCCATCAGCCCGGCCGCGATCAGGCGCCCGGCCCCATGGATGTGCGAGAGGTCAAAGATCTCGATCTCGGGCCGCACGCCGTGGCCCTTCATCTGCGTCGCCAGATCGGTTACCAGGGTGGTGTGGTTCTCGTAGACGATGCTCGGGAAGTTGACCGAACCGGTCGAGAGCGAGGCCATGTCGGGCCGGTGCCGGAGCGACAGCCCGCGGCTCGCCGGGTCGCGCCCGCGCCCGCCGGTGGAGAACTGCACGATCATCCCGGGGCAGTGGCGGCGCAGCCCCTCCTGCACGGCGGCGAACCGGTCCGGATCGGACGAGGGAGTCTCGTCGTCGTTGCGGACGTGGATATGGGCCAGCGTCGCGCCGGCCTCGAAGGCCTGATGGGTCGATTCGATCTGCTCCGCGACCGCAATCGGCACGGCCGGGTTGTCGGCCTTGCGCGGCACCGAGCCGGTGATCGCCACCGCGACGACGACGGAATTGCTGCTCATCTCTCTTGCCTCACGACCTTGCCTCACGAACTTGCCTCAGGCTTTCGCCTCACCACTCCCGCCCCATGACGCGTCTCCCGCCTCACAGCGCGAAGAACACGGTCTCGTCCGCCCCGCACAGCACGATGTCGAACCGATAGGTCGGCGGTGCCTCGGCGACGCGCGGGGCGATGAGCGTGCGGCGGCGCGCCTCCGGCACCAGGGCGAGGATCGGGTCCGCGTCGTTGTCGGTCCCGTCGGCGAAGTACATCCGTGTGGCGAGCCGCTTCAGCAGGCCGCGGCCGAAGACCCCGATGGCGAGATGGGGCGCCTGCCAGCGGTTGCTCTCGACCGCGACCGGCACACGGCCCGGCCGCAGGGTGAGGAAGCGGAAGCCGCCCGCGGCATCGACCGCCGCTCGCCCGAAGCCGATGAAGCCCGGATCGAGGGGGATCTCCGCCCGGGTGTCGGCGGCGCCGTGGTAGCGGCCGGCGGCGTTGGCACCCCAGATCTCGATCATCGCGTCGGTGACCGGCTCGCCCGCCCCGTCCCGCACCGTACCGACGACGGAGACGATCTCGCCCGTCACCGGCCCGCGCGGGGGGGCTAGGTGGAGGACGTCATGCTCCTCCGGAAACAGGTCGAGGCGCGCGCCGATGTCGGAAGCGCCGACGAGGTCGGCGCCCCCCTTCCAGGGCAGGCCGTAATGGAAGAACGGACCAACCGTCTGCGAGGGCGTCTGGCCGAACAAGGCTGGGTCCTGGTTGTCGGCGCGGGGAGCGGCGTTGCGGGGCAGGCCTTCGAGGGCGTCGGTCATCTCAATGCTCCCACGGCGTGGCGTCGCGCCCGCGCAGCACGATGTCGAAGATGTAGCCGAGGGCGTAATCCGGCTGCGTCGTGTCGATGTCGAAGCGCGCGACGAGGCGGTTGCGGTAGGGCATCGGCACGGCATTGGCGATCGGGTCGATCTCGATGAGCGGGTCGTCGGGGAAGTAGAGCTGCGTCACCAGCCGGGTGGCGAAGGCCGGCCCAAGCAGGGACAGGTGGATATGGGCCGGGCGCCAGGCGTTGCGGTGGTTGCCCCATGGATAGGCTCCGGGCCGGATCGTGGTGAAGCGGTAGCGCCCCTGCGCATCGGTGACGACCCGGCCGGTGCCGGTGAAGTTCGGATCGAGCGGCGCATCCCACTGATCGCGTCGGTGGATGTAGCGGCCGGCGGCGTTGGCCTGCCAGACCTCGACCACCGTGTCAGGCACGGGCCGCGCCGCCTCGTCGAGAACGCGGCCGGTGACCACGATGCGCTGACCGATCGCCACGCCCGGCCCCCGGTCGTGGCGGGTCAGGTCGGCGATGGCCGGGCCCATCAGGGCCTCCCAGGTCCCGGCCGGCCCGGTGGTCTCGGTAAGCGTGTGGGGGATTCGCACCAGCGGCTCGCGCGGGCTGCGCAGAACGGTCGAGCGGTAGGCGGGGAACAGCGAGGGCGGCTGGCCCGCATCCCGCGGGTGGTCGAACGTGGCGTCGGACATCGAAATCCTCGGGTCGCGTGAGGGCTGGGCGGCGCGGGCGGCCGGTGGGGCGACCCGCGCCGCCGGTCAGTGGCCGAGGGCGGCGGCGCGGGCCGGGGCCGCGCCGCGGCGGGCGTTGCGTTTGGTGGCGACGGCGGCGGCCGCGAGCAGGGCCGGAACCGCGACTAACGCGAAGGTCACCGGCAGGCTCGTCCCGGCAAGTTCCGCCACCAGGAAGGAGCCGGCGATGCCGCCGAACCGGTCGATCCCCATCAAATAGGCGGCCCACAGCATGACCAATCCGATCCGGTAGGCCGGCGAGAGGACGAGGCGGAGGCCGGCCGGCCGGCCGGGCCCCGCGGCCGCCGCGCCGAGGTCGTAGCCGGCGGCCGGTCCAGTCCCGTGGGCGATCAGGCGGAGCACCGCGTGGATGCGGGCCGGCGCCGCGCCGCGGGCCACGAGGTAGCGCACAGATTCCGGCAACAGCAGCGCCAGCAGCGCAGCCAGGGCCAGCGGCGCGGCGCCGCCGAGCAGGAGCACGCTGCGCCACCCCAGCGTCGGGATCATCCAGGCGGCGAGGAAGCCGCCGAGCGCCGCGCCGAGGGGGAAGCCCGAGAACATCATGTTGGTGAGCAGCGCCCGGCGCCGGACCGGGCCGTACTCGCTCGTCAGCGTCACGGCGTTCGGTATCGCCGCCCCGAGGCCGAGCCCGGTGAGGAAGCGCAGGGCCGCGAGTTGCGGGAGATCAGCCTCGAAGGCGGAAGCAAGGCAGGCCAAGCCGAGTTCGACCACCGCTGCGACCAGCACCGCCTTGCGCCCGTAGCGGTCAGCCAGCGGCCCCGCTGCCAGCGCACCCATCGCGAGGCCGAACAGGGCGGCGCTCAGCACCGGGGCGAGCGCGGCGCGGCCCACGCCCCACTCGGTCATCAGCGAGGGCGCGATGTAGCCGATGGCCGCGGTGTCGAACCCGTCGAGGAGCACCACGAGGAAGCAGAGGAGAAAGGTCAGGACCTGCGCCGCGCCGATCGGGCGGGCGTCGATCAGGGCGGGGACATCGAGGATCCCGGCGGCGCTCTCGTGGCTCATGCGCACATCCCGCGCAGGTTCGCGCTCGGGGCCGAGAAAAAGTCCGCAACAGAGGTCGAGACCGGGGGGGGATCGAGGGGCAGGCCGACATAGTTCTCGGCCAGCACCGTCTGGGCGGCGCGCGAGGTGCCGAGATAGGCGAGCTCCGCCAGCTGCATACGCCGGTCGAAGCCGGTCTCCTCGGGGAAGCGGTGCATCAGGCGGGTGAACCACCACGAGAACCGCTCCGCCTTCCACACCCGCGCCAGCGCCCGCGCCGAGTAGCCGTCGAGACCCGAACCCGTGCCGCGGGCGTAGAAGGCCTCCAGCGCCTCGGCCAGCATCACCACGTCCGAGACGGCGAGGTTGAGGCCCTTGGCGCCGGTGGGCGGCACGATGTGGGCGGCATCCCCGGCCAGGAACAGCCGGCCCCAGCGCATCGGCTCGCCGACGAAACTGCGCAGGGGCGCAATGCTTTTCTCGAAGGCGGGGCCGCGCACGATCCCGCCCGCGATGCCGGGGCCGAGGCGCAAGCAGAGCTCGTCCCAGAAACGTGTGTCCGGCCAGTCCTCCGGACGCTCGTCGATGCCGCACTGGATGTAGTAGCGGCTGCGTGTCGCCGAGCGCATGCTGGCGAGCGCGAAGCCGTTGGCGTGACTCGCGTAGACGAGCTCGTGCGCGGCGGGAGGCACGTCCGTGAGGATGCCGAGCCAGCCGAAGGGGTAGATCCGCTCGAAGGTTCTCAGCACGTCCGCCGGGATCGACCGGCGGGAGATGCCGTGGAAGCCGTCGCAGCCCGCAACGTAGTCGCAGACGAGGTGCTGCGGGCCCGCGGGCGTGCGGTAGGTCAGGCTCGGGGCGGCGCCGTCGAGATCGTGCAGGCGCAGGTCCTGGGCCTCGTACACCACCGCGAGGCCCCGCGCCTCGCCCGCATCGAAGAGGTCGCGCATCACCTCCTGCTGGCCGTAGACCGTGACTGCGGCGCCGGTCAGCGCGGCCATGTCGATGCGGAAGCTCTCGCCGTCCACCGCGAGGTTGGCGCCCGTGTGGACGAGGCCCTCGCTGCGCAGGCGCCCGTCGAGGCCGAGCCGCGCGAGCACGTCCACGGTGCCCTGCTCCAGCACGCCGGCACGCACGCGGCCCTCGACGTAGTCGCGCGTGCGGCGCTCCACCACGACGCTGGCGATGCCGGCCGCGTGCAGCAGATGCGCCAAGACCATCCCGGCCGGCCCGGCACCGACGATCGCGACCTGCGTGCGCATGGCCGGCCCTCCCTGATCCGTGACGGTCGATCCGCACCGGCTTGTGCAGGATCTTGCCGATGCCGGCGCCGCGCGGGTATGGAGGCGGCGGCGTTTTTCTTGTACTTTTGTGCCGTTTATCGAAAGGCCGCGTGCCCCATGCCGAAACCTGTCGTGCCCCGGTATTTCCTTTACGGCGAGCCACCGCAGACTGCGGATGACGGGTTTCTGCACCTCGAAGACCTGGACGATCGCAGCCGCCCGGCGGCCTGGCGGATTCGTCCGCACGCCCATGCCGACCTGCACCAAGTGTTCTGCATCCGGTACGGCCGCGGCACCGTCACGGCCGAGGGCGAGGAGACCGCTTTCGCGGCACCCTGTGCGCTGGTCGTCCCGGCGGGCGTGGTGCACGGCTTCGTCTACGAGGCGGGCAGCACCGGCCGCGTCCTCACCGTCTCGGACGCGGTCCTGCGCGGGCTCGGGCGGGACGAGCGCGCCTTTGCGGCCCTGTTCGAGGGGGTGCGCTGCCTCGCTCTGGACGGAACCGCGCACCTCGATGCGGCGCTCGACGGGCTGGACCGCGAGCGGGCCAGCGCGGCCCCGGCCCAGCGGGCCGCCCTGAAAGCGCATCTCACGCTGCTCCTCGTCGAACTGGCGCGCCTTGCCGACGCGCGGGCGGCCGATGGTCCCACTCGCCTGGCCGCCCATGCAAGGATCGTCGCCCGCTTCCGAGCGGCGATCGAGGAGCATTACCGCGCCGGCCTCAGCCTGGAGCAGTACTGCAACCGGATCGGCACCACGGTCGGGCGTCTGCGCGTCGCCTGCCGGGCTGTGGCCGGCGCGACGCCGGGCCAGCTCATCGCCGACCGGGTCATCCTGGAGGCCAAGCGCTCCCTGCGCTACTCCGACCTGCCGGTGGCGGAGATCGCCTACGACCTCGGCTTCCACGACCCTGCGTATTTCTCGCGCTACTTCTCGCGCGTCACAGGATCGAGCCCCTCCGCATTCCGTCGTGCCGACTGAGGTAGCGGCGGCTGGGTCAGGTGATTCTCCGCGCGTCCTGTACAGACCCAGTGAAGACTGATTCGATATGGCTGCCCGACCGACGTCCCCCTTGACCCTGACCCATCAAACTGGTCCGCGCTGAGCGCAAGTTTTTCGGGCATCCTGAACCCTGAAGGAGGGTGGATGCCATGCCTCGCAAACGCTTCACGATTGAACAGATCGCCTTCGCCCTGCGACAGGCGGAGAACGGCGCGACGGTGGACGAGGTCTGCCGGAAGATGGGCGTATCCGAGCCGACCTTTTATCGCTGGAAGAAGCAGTTCGTCGGCATGGGCGTGCCGGAGATCCGACGGCTCAAGCAACTGGAGGACGAGAACGGCAAGCTCAACTGGCCCCACTTTGTGGGAGGAATTTCGTATGCTATCATGATAGCAAGAGGAGATGCCATGGCCCAAATTCTTGTCCGCGACATCGATAACGGTGTGAAGGAACGCTTGCAGCAGCGCGCTGCCCGGAACGGTCGCAGCATGGAGGCCGAGTTGCGCGACATCCTGCGCTCCGCCGCCGCCGAGGATGAACTAACCACGGGGTTGGGGACGCAGATCGCGTCCCTCTTCGAAGAAATCGGCCTGAAGCCCGACGAGGAACTGACCCAGTTCCGCGGGCACAGCCTCGCTGATCCCTTCGCATGATCATCCTCGACACGAACGTCGTATCCGGTCTGATGCGCGCGTCGTCGGATCCGATTCTCGTCAGTTGGCTCGACAGCCAACCCAGAAACTCCGTCTGGATCACCACGATTACCGTCCTCGAGATCCAGTTCGGCCTCGACCTCATGCCGGATGGCCGGCGCGCCGCAGGCCTGCGCACTGCGTTCGATCGCCTCGTCGCAGAAATGCTCCAAAGGAGGATCGCCCCGTTCGATGCCGCTGCGGCCGGCGAGACGGCAACCCTCATGGCGGCTCGACAGAGACGGGGCCAACCGCAAGAGCTGCGCGACAGCATGATCGCTGGTACCGCCATCGCGCGGCGGGCCACCCTCGCAACCCGCAACGTCCGGCACTTCCCCGACCTGGTCGTACCTCCCGTCAATCCCTGGGACGAGTGAGGCGGTCCCGCCTAAAATCCCACGCTTTAAAACGTACCACATCCGCCAGGACGTGACGCGGCTGCCGGCCGGCAGCGACGCCCGCTGGCGGGCCGATTACCGCCAGGCGCAGTACGAGCGAGCCTTGATCGGTATCCAAACCGACCTGCTCGGCGGGCCGGTCGTCGAGGTGTTCCGCGCCTCGCCCAAACAGCCGGCACCGCCGGCCTGGACCCCCAACTACGAGGTGAAGTTCTTCCACGATCTGTCCCCCGAGCAACAGGGGCGGCGGCTCGCTACCGACCCCCAGACGCCCTTCGCCCGCACCATCTGAAGGCCTTCCCGCCTCGCCGTGGAGGCGTAGCTGAACAAGGGAGTCCTGAGGTCGGTCGGTTCCGAGGATACGTCGGCGTTGCTTGGTCCGACGAGGCGAGTGATCGGGGGGATATAACCCGCCTCGTCGGTTCTCCTCGGCGCGAACGCGGAGGCCGAGCGGCACCGTAGACAGCAGTCCCTCTCAGTCAACGAGGGTTCACAACCTTTGTTCGTTTTTACAGCGTATGCCGCCTCAAGCTGTTGTGGCTCGGCGGTTGATGTTGATGGATGAAACGTCCAGCGTGAGCCCGGCCGGCGTGATCCGGAGGTGCGTCGGAGGATCTCCATCGAGCAGGCCACGCTTGACGAGGCCGCGGCAGATCCCGAGGGCCACAAGGTAGTCGAGCGGGCAGATGCCCCAGGGCGCGTGAAAATCGAACGTCTCCTTCGGATGCTGCTGGCCGTAGGCCACCATCCGCAGGGCCGACAGGGAGAGCGGCTTCGGCTCCTTGCTCCGCGGCCGCGTCGGCGGCTCGCCCCGCAGGAGGCGAGCGACCTTCCGGCCGTCGGTCGTCAGGCGCACTGTGAGGGATCTGATGGGCCAGCGGCTGCGCGTGTCAATCAGGCCGGTATGGGCGTAGCTCGTGCTCAGAAGACCGCGCTCGGCCAACGCCGCCCAGGTGGCGCCGGTGCCCTAGCTGACCATGCCGGACTCGGCCAGCTTGGCCCGCAGCAGCCGAGATCCCGGCCCGTCGAGTCATCTGTGGCCAACGGGGCCATACTCGATCCAGCGCCACTGCCGAGCCGGCGGCCCGCCAGGTCGCTGGTGGGAGGCCTCGCGGGCCTGATCCTCATCGTAAGCCGCGAGCAGATTGGCCTGCTGCCGCTCGTTCAGCCCAGTCGCGATCGCTGCGAGGGCCGCGGCGCCCGCCATCGCCTCAACGTACCAGCTCGACCACGAGGCCGGGGATCTTCAGCTTCGCCCAGGCCCGATCGGTGGTGAGGACCGGCACGCCGAGCTTTATCGCGAGCGCCATGCAGCTCCGGTCACCGAGCCCACTGCCGTGCTGTCGCGTCGCCTCCGTGATCTGCGCGGCGGCGAAGGCGGCCTCGCGATCATGCGAGTACAGATCGAGGCGCAACTCCTGCACCACCTCCTCAATCACCGGGAGCGCCAACCCGCGCAGGATCAGGGCCTTGACGAGTTCCTGAAGATTGACGGCTGACATGGCGGCCTGACCGACACGCGCGGCGACCACGGCCGCTCCCGGCTCGCTGCGCAGGAGCGCGATCACGGCAGAGGTATCGAAGACGACGGCGCTCACGCTTTGGCACCCACGGTGTCGCTGTCATCCGCGCGCCGCTCTTCCAGGAACGAGGCGGCGTCGGCATCGTCTTTGACATGCTCGCGGTACAAAGCCTGGAGCTTGGTAACGACGTTCGCGATCGGAGACAGACGAACCTCGGTGCCATCGACCGTCACAATGATCCGCGTCTCGCCGGATACGCCCATCGCCTCGCGGACCGCCTGAGGTAGAACCATGCGGCCGTTAGCGGCCAATTTTACATCAGTGACAAACGACATTAGAGGGCCACCGCTTTATTGGGTTCAAACAATCATATCGTTTCGATCACGCACTGTCATCTATGCTCGAATGACAGTGCGACGGATATGCGCCATGGCGACTAAGTGTCACTCCGTCATCAGAGGATGACTTTCGCGCCTCAAAAGGGTATACCCTTTTGAGTCGGGTAATTGCGTCCGATAATAAGCACTATCGTCCGGAATTTGTGGATCATTAACCCCCGAACGGCTAGACTCCCACCATGGAGCTTGACACCGCCGATCCTGCCTCCGAGCCGTCCCGCGACGCGTCGGCTGTGCCGGTCCCGCAGGCCGAGGCACTGCCGCTGAGTTCCGAGCTTCTCATCGAGCGCCTGGAGGGGCACGCCCGGGCTGCACGCGGCGCCTTCGCCGACAACACAGTGCGCGCCTTCGCGGCCGACAGCCGGATCTTCGCCGCTTGGTGCCGGGAGGCCGGGCGGGCAATGCTGCCGGCAACCCCGGACACCGTCGCCGCCTTCGTTGATGCGCAGGCGGAGCTGAAATCCCGAGCCACAGTCGAGCGCTATCGCTCGTCGATCGCGGCGTTGCACCGCGCGGCCGGTCTTCAGAACCCGTGCGCCGACGAGATCGTGCGGCTCGCGGTGAAGCGGATGAACCGCGCCAAGGGTCGGCGCCAGAAGCAGGCCGAGCCGCTCAACCGAGGCAGCATCGAGCGCATGCTGACCGTGATGACGCCCGAGCGGCTGCACCGGCGCGTGTTGGAGGGCAAGCACAGTGCTCCGCTGATCGCGCTACGCAACGCCGCGCTGGTCGCAGTCGCCTACGACACGCTGCTGCGTCGGTCCGAACTCGTCTCTTTATATATAGAGGATCTCCACAAGGGCGACGACGGCTCCGGCACCGTGCTGGTGCGGCGCTCGAAGGCAGACCAGGAGGGTGAAGGCGCGATCAAGTATCTCGCCCCCGATACCATGGCGCATATCGCGGCGTGGCTCGCGGCGGCCGGGTTGGAGAGCGGGCCGCTGTTCCGGCCGCTCACCAAGGGGGGGCGGGTCGGAGCGAGCGCGCTCGGTGACAAGGAGGTGGCGCGGGTGTTCCGCGCACTCGCCACGGCGGCCGGGCTGAAGCTCTCTCGCCTTCCCTCGGGACATTCCACACGAGTCGGGGCGACGCAGGATATGTTCGCGGCGGGGTTCGAGTTGCTCGAGGTGATGCAGGCCGGTTCGTGGAAGACGCCCGCGATGCCGGCCCGCTACGGCGAACGCCTCCGCGCACAACGCGGCGCTGCCCGGAAGCTGGCAACGCTCCAGAACAGAGCATAGCTCGCACGTTGGTGCACAAGCCTAAGTCAGAGCGGTCCTCTCTCTACACACTCGCGCGTCGAGTTCGCCTCAGCGACCTCATATGAAGCACTAATTATCAGAGCTTTTCGACCTCGATTTTCCGTTTCATCTCGTGCTCATCGAGAACTTCCCGTAGTTCGGTGGGGATGGGACGGTCCGGCTCCGGAAGCTGAGTTATAAAGCGCCACCTCTTATCCATCCCGCTAAGTGAAACTTCATCCGCCAGTCCGCGCTTCGCCTGCGTCAACAGCAGTTCATGAAGTTCTTGCGAGATTGACTTTTCTTCTTTGAGCCTTTTTGCGATCCAGAGAGAAACATCCACCAATTCGAGACCGCTACTTTCGTCTCCAGGCGTAAATGTTGGGGGTGTTTCTGGCATCGTGGAAAAATCGAAGCTTGGCATGCCGGGCCCAAGCTCCATGTTGTGGCCGCGCAATTTCTGATAAATTTCCGCTAGTTCGCCTTGGGCTTTATTGAATTCCGTCTGCCTGTCGACCGTAATTTTTCTGACCGTCTTGTTCCTAGCCGAAGATTGCTGTGCAATCAGCATCAATACGTTCTGAAAGCCGACAAGGTTTGGAGAGATTTGAAGAGCCGTATCGTGATTGCCGACCCCATAGCTAATCTCATGCGGATGGGCCGAAGCCCACTTTAGAGCGCCAGAAATCAGTTCCCGTGATCGAACATCCGGAAGGTTGTCTAAATTTTCACAAAGTCTATCGCATAAGATCGTCAGCATTTTTGCGCATTGCGCTGGGTTGACCTGGCGCCTCGTCTTCCATGCGTACTTCGCCAATTCGTCATTGAAGAGATGCGCCACTTTGAAGAGGAGCACATATCGAAGTGGTGTCCAATAATCCTCCCACCTGACGGCTTTGTTCAATCCAGCGTCGAACACTTGGTCAAAAAATGAGATAATTGCATGATCTGGCTTGACAACCCTCAAAAGAGAAAATCTCAAGTCGTTCTTTTTGCTGAACCGCGCGATTTTGTGTGCGATCGGCGTTAGTTTGCCAACACCCAGTTCATTCGCATGAATCCTTTTTACACCAAGCTCCTTCCTGAGTTCTTCGAGCAATGGCTTGGCAATGACATCGAGATTGGCTTGGGCGCCGAGCACGCCATAATAGAGTACCGGTTGATTTTTATCGAACAATTCAAGGCCGGTATTGCCACTTTCATCAACGTAATAGTGCACGATGACTCCATGTTCTAGAATGGATCTTCGACTTCAGTTTCATTGACGGAACAGATAATGCGGGCATCCTCCCGGCCCCGGGCTGCGCGGAGAGCCGTACGGTATTCAAGCAGTTTGCCCATCGCATTCTCAAACGCGATACGGTGCCAATCCTTATCTTGAAGAGCGGTCCGCATAGGATTTCCCTCGCCAGTGTAGATGGCTGCGGCTTCGAGGAACGCAGTGCACGTTCTTTCGATTTCGGGATCAGCTTCGATGCCATTTACGCGAGCATTGTTTCGCAACGCACCCCATCCCGACAGGACATCCATTTTCTTATCGCGGATGCGCTCAAGGAGCCGTCTCAGATTGACGAGAGTCTCGCTGGCTTCCTGGATCAAGGCGTGTCATCCCTTGCTCGAAACAGGCATCTTAAGGTTGATATGGGCGAGGGTAAAAGGCCGGAGTGCAGCTGTGATGTCGCAGACGGCCAGCCCCTCGGCCAGTCGATTGGTTCGATGTTGACGTACCAGGTGTTGAGCGCCAGCTTCCGCTCGCACCCCTCGCTCCCGAAATTACGTCGATGACGGTGGCCGATCACCAGACCCGGGTCCTCAAAGGCGACGACGCGCGCGCTTTGCTACGCGACCAAATCGATCACAACAGCGGCGGCCTTCACGCCGCGCTCGCCTCGTTCGACGCCGGCTCGACAGTCGAAGCTTGGCTCGAGACCCTTCGTGGGATCGAGGAGTTCATCAACCTTGTCTTATTTGGGCTGGACGACGACGCGGTTAAGGCAGCCCTGATCAGCCTTCCGGTCGCCGCGCTACATACGCGCCCGCGGCGGCTTCGGGCTGTGCGTCATCACATTGCCTACCGCTACGGTGAGAGTTTCGCGAAACGGTTCATGACCCTTCTCGTGCAGGCGGCCGCGATGGGTCACTCCTTCGCGCTACATGGCCTGTCGTCAGCCGCGGCTGGCTTCGTGACCGTCGGGACGGCCGTAAGCTACTTCCAGTCCCGTCGTCGGCACCTCGTGGCGATGCTGTACACGCTCCCTCACGCCTGCCGCGGCAGCCGACGCATGCACCCGCTCGACACGCTCAACCAGCTCCTCCCCCTGGTGGAACTGAACGGCGTGGCGCTTACAGGGCTCTATCAGCAATTGATGCTGTCAGAGGTATTCCACGAATACGAGCTGTACGTCGACCGACGTGGCTTCGCGGGCTCGCATGAGTATCCTGCGCTCGATACCCTCTATCTAGATCCAGAACGGGCTTCGATCGTCGAAATGTTCGCGGGCATCGACGATCCACGCCCCGCGAGCCTAGAGAAGGTTCGACGCGACCGACTCTTCTCTGCCGCCGAGCTCCGCAACGATATCCGCCTCATCGAGACAGCCTATGCCGAATTCGACCTCGCCGGCTCAGAATTCGCGCCGGCCGCAGCCCTGGTGCGGTGCCTGTCGGAACGCGCGGTCGACGATCACTGGGTGCATATCTCCCGGGCCGACCTCGACCGGCTGGCGGATGATCTCGGACTGTCGCCGCCCCTGCGCCGAGCGCTTCTCCAGACGAACGCCAGCTACGTCGCCAATACGAACAGCCATACTCCGTTCGTCGAAATCGCAGGCATGCTGCATTCGTCGGTGACTCTACTCAGCCGGTTTCTCTACAACTGGAAAAATATTTTCCTTTACAGAATCAGGCGCTTTCAGATCCGCTCCGGCTTCATCTTTGAGAAAACCGTTGCCGATGCGCTTGAGCTGCAAGGATTTCAACTCACTGGGATCAAACGCCTGAACCGGAAGGAGTTCGATGTCGTGACCACGCGTGATGGCGTGATTTTCAACGTGCAATGCAAAAACAATCTCATCGATCTGAGCCGACTTGAGGCGGATCCAAAGCTGTTCGCCCGCTATAATCGCGCGCGTGTTGCGAGCTATGAACGGGCGCTTCGCAAGGAGTTGGGTCGCGAGGCCCTGCTGACCACCGAGCTTGGCCTCTCTCACATCGAGCATCTTGTGGTCACGCGCTTTCCATTCGCGAACGACAATCCGAGAATTATTCCGTTCAGCCGGATCAACGACCTCTCAATCATCGCAGCCGCCCTTACAGCCAAGCCGCAGACGTAGATCTGAATGAGAGGGTGGTTCCCGGCAGAGGCCCGATCACGTGACCCGAGCGGCCGTTATTATCGAAGGCATGCGGCGGAAGACGTCATGATGCAACGTCCGGGAGGCGTCCCACCGGTGCGTCAGTCTCCGTCTCGCCGAATGTGGTGTCCACGCGATCAGTGGACACTTCGGATGACCTTGGGATCGTCGGGATATACATAGAAATATACCCCAGAGAGACAGTGCCGTGAGACGCGAAATGGCGTCTCATTAGGGTTGCTTTCGGGATTTTGGGACGTTAAGCGCACTGTGTCTAGACCCATACGGGACGTTTCATGGCTCGCATCGGCTACGCACGCGTCTCTACCCTCGATCAGGACCTCTCAATCCAGCTCGAAGCCCTCAAGGCCGCCGGCTGCGACCCGATCCGGGCGGAGAAGGCCTCCGGCACATCGACCACCGGCCGGACCGAGCTGTCCATCGTGCTGGACTTCATCGGCAAGGGCGACACCCTCGTCGTCACACGCATCGATCGCCTCGCCCGCTCCATCGGCGATCTGCAGGACATCGTGCGCTCCCTGAAGGCCAAAGGAGCTCGCCTGCAAGCGACCGAGCAGCCGATCGACACCGGCACGGCTGCCGGCAAGGCGTTCCTGGACATGCTCGGCGTGTTCGCCGAGTTCGAAACCAACCTACGCCGTGAGCGCCAGATGGAGGGGATCGCCAAGGCCAAGGCCGCCGGCATCTACAGGGGACGGCGCCCGTCGATCGACCCTGCCAAGGTGCGCGCCCTCAAGGCCGAGGGCGTGGGCCCGGCGGAGATCGCCCGCCGCCTCGGTATCGCCCGGGCCAGTGTCTACCGCGCACTAGGCACGAACAATCGAAACGATAAAATCGATGGAGGAGCATGAGAACGTGGCAGGCTACTCTCGTTGCGATGACGCAATAAATTTATTTTTCAGTACCAGAGATCTGGCCATACTTCGCAATCTATTGTAAGGTATTATTTTATCGTGGACCGTAAGTTCTTGAAATTGCGTCATCCGCGCGCGTTAAGCCCATTTGATAAAAAATCGTCGCGTATCGAAAGGCTCGAGGTTGTTGAAGCTGTCATAAATGAAGACGTTGCTTCATCCCGCGGATCATTCGAAATCCGGATGGAATACGTCTTCGGATGGCGCCTGTCGGACTACCGTCATCGGGGGTTCTCCTTCGGCGCATCATTCAGCCGCATCGCTGGTAGCGCGAAGATCACGAACGGAGGGATCTTCGTTGATCCGGACGGCCTGAGAGGCTACGGCCTTGGTACTTATGCCATGGACCGTGTTGTGCAGTGGGTTCAGTCTCATGCACCTGACTTGACGGTCGAAACGATCACGCTGGGCGGTGATAATTCGCCAGACAATGTCGAGCGAAGAAGGAAGTTCTACGAGAACTGTGGTGTGGTTTTTGAGAATAGTAAATCAATACCAATGAAAGTTTCGGAGTTGAAAAGGGTACATCCAGACAAGTTGCTTTCAGAGGTCGATATCCCGTCTTTATTGGAAAATATGGCAGAAATAGATAAAAGTTTAAAATCTTTGAGTAATGTTGTCGATTTTCTAAAAGAGGAGGAGTTCGCCAGATATTCCAAAAAACGTTTCTGGTTTTTTTAATATTTGGCGCCGCTGCTCGTTGAGCATTGGTTTAGGGCGCGTCCCTTCGGGACCGTACCCTACTCACTTCGCTCCCCGAACACCTGCGGGTTTCGGCCCTGCGGGTCACGACCGCTGCAAAACGTCAGCACCGGACTCGTCCAGCGACGGCCCGACCTTCATCCTCGGACATCACACAAGAATGTCCCGGATCCCCATCCGGCATTGGCACTCCCCGCCCCAAGACAAAATTGACCGAATGGGCCCCGTTAAGCCCGGCCGGGAACTTGGTCTTGCGCTGGATTAGGAAATTGTCTGGCTTGTTTGCGAACTCGGGTCGACCGCCATTGAAGATCATGCCGTTATCGCTGCCCGTCACCTTGAGGACACCCTCCTCGACGAGTTGCGCAAGGCCGGCTTCCTGTGGGAGCACATCATAGCGCTTCACAGGTAGTGGAGATACGACAGCTTCTGGGGCGATGGCGACGAGGCCGGCCGGATTGAAGCGCAGCATCTCTGCCCAAAGGTCCTTCGCCGGTCCGCTTTTGGGAAGTGAGACGGTGCCGGACACGGGGATCTGCTTGTTCGGTCGCCCCGATGGGACGGACATGCTCGCGATGCCGTAGGAGGCAACGACCGCATCCGGTGCGCGACCAAGGGAGGCTTTGAGCGCCATGACCGCCTGCCCGCTCTCCGGCGAGGTTTGCTCGTAGAAGTAGGGAAAGCACCCGGCTTCCAGCACGAAATGCACACGCTCCGGCTTCACGCCGACAACGCCCACGCGCGGCCGCTTGCCGACCCCGACCTGCTGTGAGTTGGCCACGACGTCCGCGATGCGCTCGACAGCGCCCGTTATCAGCCAAATATTCGCACTGTAGCTTGTAAGCGCAAGGTAAAGAGGCTCGGACCCACTCTCGATTTCTAGGTGGGAAACCGTGACTTCCTGGTCATCGCCGCCGATGCTTGCGGTTGAAAGTGCTTCACCCTCGTAAGTACCAACGGCAGCGAGTTTAACCCTCTCGGCCAGGGATGGGAACTTGCAGGCTGATTGAGCGCGCGTCCCGACTTCCGATAACGGAATTCGTGGTTCTTGAGCCAGAGAACCTGAAGCAATAGTCGAGGCCAAAACAAAAATTGCAAAAAGGGGGATTTCAGACTTCATTTCTTTTTGCACTCCTGGATGGGCGCGTCCCTTCGGGACCGTGTCCTACTCGCTTCGCTCCCCGAATCCCGTACCGGGTTTCGTCCCTGCGGGTGACGATCACATCGCGCGGGCTCGCGTCGAGGAGCAGGCTCACCAGAACCGACCCAGCAGGTTGACCCCAGCTAGTGGCGCCTCGTTTCGGAGGTCGCCCCCTTCATCAGCGCCTCCATCTCCAGGCGAGCGGTCTCGTCAGGGGTGCGCTGCGGAGCCAGCGCCACGGGGGAGCCCTCGCCCAAGTGGGCCTCCAGCATCAGGCGGATCTTGGCGTGATCGGGGGAGAGGGGCCGGGCCGGCTCCTTGACCATATCGCGCAATAGGGCCGCCTCGATGTCTACGGGGAGGCTCGGCAGATGTTGGCGTGCCACAGAGACGAGGAGGCCTGGACTGAGCTGTTCCGCATACTCAGTTCCAAACCAGATCTGCGGCGACTCGCGCTCCTCCTCGTCCATCTCAGCAGTCTGCAGCGCCTCGCTCCAGACCTGGAGGTAAAAGGTGGAGAGCGGTGCATCCCAGCCGATCGCGAGCCTGACGCCTGGTTGCATGAACTCGTGACGGCTCATCGCCAGCCTTTCGACTTATGCGCTTCATGTCTGCGGCTAAAATTTAATTGTGATCCGTCGCACGCGCAACCACAGGTCAATGCGACGCCGCCCGCCAACAAGGTGGGAGCTCGAACATAATGATCACCGATGTGCCTTAGGCGGAACGTGTGAAAATACGATTTCGCCGAGTTTAGGATAGCGGCGCAGGGCCGTATTAACTGCCTCCCGCTATATGGATGATCATGACGCGATTTGTCTTCGGCACCTCGGTTTGGCTTTGCGGTGTGAGCTTACTGTTTTACGTAGGCCTTGTGGTGATCAATCGCACTGGCGACGGTCGACGGTTCAACGGCATCGTCTTGGAAGACAACTGGCACCTGACGCTGCCGGGCCTCGCTCTGGTTGCTATCGGCCACCGCATCATCTCGCGTGCGCGGCTTAGAAGGTAACAAGTCCTGCCTCATCGTGTTATGAATGGCTGCTTTCCACCCCGAGCGGCCCATCGCTCGGGCAAACTGACAGCGCTCGATCCTAGCTCACGAACTCGGTCTTCAACGACGAACTCGTCAACGCCACCCGGTCCCGGCCGCCCTCCTTGGCGGCATAGAGCGCCACGTCCGCCCGCTTGAGCAACGTGCCGACGCTGTCGCCCTCCGACCATTCGCTCAGCCCGATGCTGACCGTGAAGCGCAGCGGATTGCTCCGTTCCAGAAGCGCCGATCCGGCGCATTGCCTGCGGATGCGGTGAGCCACTACCCCCGCGCCGCCCAGGCTGTGCTCGGGCAACAGAAGCGCGAACTCCTCACCGCCCAGCCGGCCGGCGACCGCCCCGGTCTCCCGCAGGATCTGGGCGACATGCCGGATCACAAGATCCCCCACATCGTGGCCATGGCGGTCGTTGATCTTCTTGAAATGGTCGATGTCGATCTGCATCACCGCCAGCGGCCGGCTCGCCGCCGCGTTCTCGACCGCTGCCCGAGCCTGACGCATCAGCGCCCCGCGGTTGAGGAGCTGCGTCAGGTGGTCGGTGTCGGCCTGCCGGATCAGCGCCTGCTGCAGCTTCAGCACCCGCTCGGCCGAGCGCAGGCGCCCGCGCAACTCCTGTGCCTCCGGCGGCTTCATCAGGAAGTCGTCCGCGCCGGCATCGAGCACCTCGTCCAGCGGCCGCCTTTCCCGTGCGGAGGACATCACCAGGATCGTCAGGGGGCGCCGATCGTCGGCCAGAGCCCGCAGCGACCAGCACAGCTCCAGCCCGTCGAGCGGTTGAACCTCAAGGCTGGTGAGCACGCAGGTCACCGACGGATCGGCAGCGACCTGCGCCAGCGCCGCGGCCGAGTCGGAGAACGCCACCACGGTATGTCCGGCCGCGATGAGCATTCCCGAGATTGTCTTGCGGATCACGCCGCTGGGATCGACGAGGACGATGTGCATGGTACGCCCATTAAACCGAGGTCAGGTGTCGAGGGGGAAGCTTGGGGTGAAAGCCGTCGCGATGGGATGAAAGGCCTTCACCAGCGCAGGATCGAGGCGGCCCATCCTCCCCTGGAGGATCGCGTAGGCGGCCTCGCTCGCCATCGGCGGCTTGTAGGACTGGCGCTAGATCAGGGCGCCGTAGATGTCGCACACCGTCACCACACGCACGAGATCGGGGATCGCCCTCCGCACGAGCCCGTCCGGGTAGCCGGAGCCGTCGAGCATCTCGTGATGCGAGCGCACCACGCCGAGGAACTCCGGCTCGAAGCCCTGGTTGGCCAGCATGGCCTCGCCCTGCGCCGGATGCAGGCGCATCACTGCCTTCTCCGCCGCATCGAGCTTGCCCGGCTTGTTGAGGATCGCGGCCGGGACGTGGATCTTGCCGACATCGTGCAGCAACGCCGCCTTGGTCAGCCGATGGCGCTCGCAAGGTCCGAGGCCGAGGCCCGCCGCGAAGGCAGCGGCCAGCCCGGCCACCAGCAGGCAGTGCTGGTGCGTAGCATCGTCGAAGCGGCGCACCGTCCGGATCCAGTCGCGGATGCCGGTTTCTTGGACCGCCTGCGCGACGAGGTCGGTGCCGTTGTCGACCACGACCGGCGTCACCGGCCCGCCGGCCACGAAGACCGACCCGTAGAAGGCGCGCACCGCCTCAGCCCGTCGCCGGGCCTCGGCCGGCACGGTCTCCGCCCGATCCTCCGCCGCGCCCAGCGCGCGCCGGAGCCGGCCCAGGTCGAAGGGAGCCCTCACCGTCCGGCTCGCCCCGAGCGCCAGTGCCTGAAGGCGGGCTTGCGGCGTGTCCTGGCGCAGCAGCACGACCAGCGGAGTACCGCGGCGCGTCCGTGCCAGAAGCTGGCGCAGGCGCTCGACGTTGGCCGGCCCGAGATCGGCCACATCCGTGACCAGCACCGCCGCGGCCTCGGCCGGATCCGCCTCGTCACGCAGGTCGTGGACCCGGTACGCCAAGCCGGGATCGAGACCGCCCACGAGATCCGCGCTCCGACCCGGATCGTCGGTGATCAGAAGCATCTGTCCCATCATGGATCTCGCTCCCGGACGGCCTAAGGGAACATTGCGTCGATGGCATCCTGGGACACGCTGACCGCACCGGGCAGCGCCGGACCGTTCAGGAGCGCGGACTTGCCGGTCCGCTCGCGGCGCGCCAGCGTCGGAGCCGCCGCGCTCGAACCGGACCACAGGCGCACCATCTCGACGATCCGCTCCTCGACGAACTCGATCGTCCTCACCACCTTCGCGATGGCGCTGGCCGGTGAGATCCTGGAAGTTGCAGGCCTCGAAGATCGTCTGCACGTGATCCTGGATCGCCATCACGTCCGCCCGGGTCCCCTCGTCGCGGCTCCGCTTGGCGATCCCGCGGGTCGGGGCATCGACGGCTTCCGCGGTCGACAGGATGGTGTTGGTGGCCCGCTCGATCCCCTGAACCACTGCGTTCAACTCGTCGCAGGTGCGGCCGGTCTCCTGCTCATGCCGCAGCTCGGCGATTTCCTGCCGCGTCCGCTCGATCGCCGTCGATATCGCGGCTAGATGACTTTGCAGGAGCGCGGAACTCCCATCGCTCGTAGAAGTATATGGCATGCCACAGCCCGCGCGTTCGACAATGCTGATATTTATATCTGCATAGGTTGACCGCGCGGACTTAACAAAATGCAATCGTAGTGGTCGGCGCGATCATGGAAATTCCAGCTTCGGCCAAGAGTGCGGATGAGATATTTCGATTTGTAAGGAATATCCTGGAGAGTCGTACGTCGTGATGGCCGTCCAGATGTATCGAGCCTGCGCAGTCGGAATGAGGCGGCGTCCAGTCCGGCTTCAGGCGAGGTCGAGAAACAGATCGAGCTGCTGGGCCCTGGCTAGGCGTCCCCGGCCCTTGCGAGGCGTCGGCGCGGGCGGCGCGAACACCGGCAGGGGCACCCCGGCCTTCCCGTGGAGGTACGCGCCGACGCAGGCCTTCTCGGCGGTCAGGAACACGACGCAGGTATGCGCCGCGGATTTCAGAATGCACCGCGTGAGCGGCGTCGTCTTCGGCAACTGCGCCAGCGCCTCCATGAGACACGGCAGGCCGGCCGAGAGGATGCCGAGGATCGGATACTCGAAGGCCAGCCCGGCACAGGTCAGGCGCGCCGCGCCGGCCGTGGTCGACGGGAACGGGTTGAGGGCAAAGTCGGTCCCCTCGTCGCGCAGGAACGCGGCGAGCAGCGCACGGTCCTTCCCATCGATCAGCGCGGCCAGGCGTGACCTGTCGGATCCGACTGTCATCAGAGCACCGGATACAGCCCGAGGAACAGGTCCCCCAGCGCCCGGCGGCGCAGGAAGGTCAGGCGTCGCCGCCGGATGTGCTCCGGCCGGTCGTGGTCCAGGTGGCAGCGCTGGCACCAGGCGGCGAGATCGGCGGGGCCGTTGCGGCTTGTGTCGTGCTCGCGGTGGC
>NZ_JAKSYB010000067.1:0-441 GCF_022829505.1 Methylobacterium sp. J-043
GCTCTACGCGCTCGCCACCCTGCACGTACTCACGCCACGCGAGCGCGTCTCGACCCTCCGAGTCGCCCAAACACACCCCCCGGCGGCACCCACCCCGGCCTGGGTCCGTTCATCACACGGCGCGGACTGTCCGCCGGCGCCCGCGGCCCCGCTGATGACGCCGAACCACAACGTGTTCGATTGGGGCTCGGCCCCGGCGGTGCCGTGGCGGTTGAGGCTGGTGCCGGAGGGTGACGCGGCGAGGCGGGTCGTTCCCGGGCTGTTGCCCGTACCGGCCGCGGCGACGCCGCGGACCGTGCCCGCGACCCAATCGACCACGTTGTGGATCGGCGTCATCGGCGTCGCCGAGGGCGCCGACGACACGTCCGCGCCGGCTGAAGACGGGCCCCAGGCGATGTTGTTGGCCACCGCCGGGTCGGTATAGGTCGAGTCGAGGATCGA
>NZ_JAKSYB010000004.1:0-310 GCF_022829505.1 Methylobacterium sp. J-043
CACCTAGGGGGCCGGCGCCCGCGCGGCCAAGCCCCCGCCCGCACCGGTCGGGCCGGTGCCACTGAACAAGAATTGCTGAACACGGGCTTTCGTCTCGCGCGAATCTCTGTTACCGTTTCCGCTTGATCCGCGCGGGGACGGGATCAGCAAGCACGCGCTGCGACTGAGGATGGGACCCATCGCGCCCGCTCGACTGGATCCCGCAGAATCCCAGATCCGCCTTCCCGAAGCGATCAAACGGATTTGGTATGACAACGCGTGGTCCCGGCCTTCGCGCCGGGGCTACCCTCTCGACGATGAGACACATGAA
>NZ_JAKSYB010000023.1:0-13564 GCF_022829505.1 Methylobacterium sp. J-043
TACCCAAGAGACACACAGGCTGCCCGGATGTCCTGCCCAGTCCACCCACCCTCACCTATGAGGTCCGCAGCGCGGGTAAAGCCGGAGCGGACAGTCCGCCGCTTCTAGAGCCGGTGAAACGTACTGTCAACCGACCCCAACCAGCGCCACAGCGCCCGGATCGACCGTCACACCGGAACAGAAGGACAGCGATCACCCGGTCCAGTCACCCGGATCAGCTCCGCTCGCCAACAATCCCGAAGACCAACAAGACCCCGACCCACCAACCGGTGGACCGCGGCGCCCCGTCGGTGAAATGGGGTATAGGGGGCACCGGATCAGGCGTCAATCAGAAAAACGCAGGAAACGCGAAAATGCCCGCCACAGGGCCTACCTGCCGTGCCCGAGAGGCACTCCGCGCGCGGAGTGCCCTCCCCTCTCAGCCGCGTGTCCCCCACCGAACACCTTCGCGGCTTTCACCTGCGGCTTGCTGGCCGATCGCCGGGCCGCTGGCGCGGCCAGGGCGATGAAGCGATTGGGTCGACTCGCTGTGCGGCGCGATCGTATCCGGCACACCGGCCTCCGCCTCGGTGCCGCGGCCCTGCGCGAACTGCCCCGCCTTGCGGAACCGCCAGAGATAGCCGGGCACGATGGCTTCGACCGCCGTCGGCACGATGCCGAGCGCCTCGATGGTACGCCCCTCCGCCTTCGCGGCGTCCGAGACGACGTTGTCGACCTGAAGCAAGGTGACCTGATCGCGCGTCAGCTTGAGGTTGGCCGGGAGCAGCCCGAGGGTCAGCGTGTCGGCAATCTCGATCACTCGAGCCTGCAGGCGCGCCACCGGTTCCGGAAGGTCGAGCACCGCGCGCCGCCGCATCGTCACCTCGAGCATGTAGCGCACGAAGTATTCGAGCGTATTCACCTCCGGCCCGCCAAGCTCGTAGACGCGGCCGCCGGGCACTAAACCATCGACCGCACGAGCGATCGCCTCGGCGACGTCGCCGACGAAGACCGGTTGGAAGCGGGTCTGCGCGCCGGCGAGCGGCAGGGCCGGCAGGAAGGTGGCGAGCGAGGCGAAGCGGTTGAAGAAGCCGTCCCCGGGCCCGAACACCAGCGAGGGACGGAAGATTACCGCATCGGGAGAAGCTCGCAGCACCTCCGCCTCGCCGAGCGCCTTGGAGCGGGCATAGAGCGAGGGTGAATCCGGGTCGGCGCCGAGCGCCGAGACATGGACCAGCTTTGCACCCACCGCCGCAGCGGCTCGGGCAATCTCGCCAGCCCCCTCGGTCTGGAGCTTCGAGAAGCGCTGGCTGCCCGATTCCTGCAGGATGCCGACGAGGTTGATGACGATGTCGGAATGCTCGACCGCGCGGCGGATCGAGTCGGGATAGCGAAGATTGGCCTGAACGCCGACGATCTGGCCGACCTTGCCGAGCGGTTGCAGGAACAGGGCGAGATCGGGCCGGCGCACGGCGACGCGAATCCGATAGCCGCGCTTGGCCAGGGCCCGCACCACGTGGCGCCCGAGAAAGCCGGAACCGCCGAACACGGTCACGAGCTGCGATTGCGGACGGGTGGTCGCGCCGGGCGCGGTGACGAGGCTACTCATGGCCGATGGAGGCCCCTTTATCTCGGGTGACACGTCGAGACGGGCGGCATAACCGCCACACGGCCGACGAGCCCCGGAGCGCGACCGTCGGCAGCACGCTCCTTAGACCAGTTTCAAGGCGAGGGCAGCCGCCGGCTTGAGGAAAATGGAACGGATCGCGCATCGTTCCAAGAGGTGGTCGCTGGCTCGTTCTTCTGGCGAACCGGCAAAGCGCGTCGTCATCAGCGACCGAAGCACCCCTCCCGGAGGAAGTGCAGGGTCTCGGCGGCCACGCGCCGATTCCACATCATCGTCGGGTGCGCGGTCGGAAGCACGATATGGTCGGTCATCCCGTCGAGGCGGGTGCGGGCGACCGTGACGCGTCCGTCATTCGGCCCCGGCAGCAGCAGTGAGGCCAGCGGATAGAGGCTGCGGCTGCCAGCGATGATGCCGAGCGGGTAATCGACCGGGCCGCAAAGGCTTGCCTGCACTGCCCCGCGCTCCGTGCCGAGCTCGGCACCGGCCGGACCGAAGAAGCGGCGGTAGGCCGCGAGGCGGTGCAGCGCATCGGCGATCTCGCTGCCGCCGTTGGGCGGGCCCAGCATCACCACGCGTCCGAGATTGTCCGGCCGGTGCCGGGACAGGAGCACGCGAGCGACGAGGCCGCCCATGGAATGGGTAACGATGTGAAGGCGCGTCACGTCCGCACCGAAGGCCGCGACCGTGGGCGCGATTCCCTCGCCGATGTCGGCGAGTCCGAGCCGGCGCGCCGGATAATCGAGGTTGAGAGTGAGATAGCCGGCGCGTGTCAGCCGGCGCTCCAGCGGGCGTAGGGAGGCGGCGCGGCGGGCGATGCCGTGCAGAAGGAGGACGCCCTCGGTCCCGTCGGCGCTCGTTTCGATCATGGCCCTACGGCCAGCGCCGGCGTCGCGTCGGCGAATGCGTTGCAAAGGAGAGCGGTCATCGCCCTGTTTTTCCGACGCATCGATGAAGAGCTCAACCATCTTTCCGAATGATGCTGCGGGTTCGCGCTTGCGCGTCAACGGCGGATTGGCCGTCGATACTGGCAGAGTGCAGCTTGCCGCACTTCGATCAGCAGGCATTCCCTGGCATCGTCGCAGCAGGGATTGATCGCGAGGCATGCGGGGTGTCGGCGACCGAGGAAGGCATGGCGTGCGATGGACGGACCGGTTCGGGCCTCCTCCTCCTGCTCTTTGCCACGCTCTACGGCGCCTATGGTGCGCTCTCACCGTTCCTGCCCGCGTTCCTCGAAACGCGGGGATTGGGACCGGGCGAAATCGGAACGTTGCTCTCCGCCGCGATGCTGGTGCGGCTTGCTGCCGGACCGCTGATCGGCCGGCTCGCCGACCGGCACGGCGCCGTGCCGGCCTTCCTGGCCGGAGGACTTGCCCTCTCTGCGGTGCTGACCCTCGCTTTCCTCGGCGGCCACGGCTTCCTCCTGCTGTTCACCATCGCCCTCGCCCAGGCCGCAGCGACCGCGCCGCTCGCGCCGCTGGCCGATACGGTGGCGCTTGCCGGCAACCGCGACGGGGCCGCTTACGGCCGCATCCGCGGCGCCGGCTCGGCTGCTTTCATCGCGATCACCGTCCTTGCCGGTTACAGCATCGGGATCTTCGGCTACGGCGCCGGCCCTCTCGCCTGCGGCGTCCTTTTCGCCGCCGGCGCCGCGCTGGCATTGCGCCTCGCGCGGACCGCCGCGCCCGCGATGGCGGCCGAGGACGCGGGCGGCAAATTCGTGGCGCTTGCCGCGAATGCCCGCTTCCGCCGGCTCGTCCTCGCCGCCGCCCTAGTGATCGGCGCGCATGCGATGCACGACGCCTTCGCGATCATCGTCTGGCAGGCGGCGGGAATCGGGCCGCGGGTGGCGGGCCTGCTCTGGGCGGAAGCGGTCCTGGCCGAGGTGACGGTGTTCCTCTGGCTCGGTCCGCGGCTGCTGGCGCGGATCGGTCCGGATCGGGCGCTGGCGCTCGCGGCCCTTGCCGGGGCGTTGCGCTGGGCGGTGCAGGCGCAGACCTCCTGGCTGCCCGGCCTCGTCCTGATCCAAGCGCTGCACGGGCTGACCTTCGCGCTCCTGCATCTCGCCTGCCTGCGGCTGATCGTGGAGATTGTGCCAGAGCAGCGCCGGGCCACGGCGCTGACGGTCTACGGCACCTTCGGTCTTGGGCTCGCCTCCGCGCTGATGCTGCTGCTCTCGGGCGCCCTCTACGATCATGTCGGCGCGAAAGGGTTCTGGGTGATGGCCGCCGTGAGCCTGTCGGCCGTTCCCGTTGCGCGGAGGCTCTCGGACATCCGATAAGGGCCGGGCCGCATTCGCCTTCGTTTTCTAGAACATATATAGAACAAAATAGACCGCTCTCGTGATTCTCTTCTCGTGATCCCATGCCTGCCGTCGCCGACATCCTGATCCCGCTCGCGCTCGACACCGCCTACAGCTACGCGGTGCCGGCCGGATTGACCCTCGCCGAGGGCGACATCGTGCAGGTGCCGCTCGGGCCGCGCGAGACGATCGGCGTGGTCTGGGGCCTCGACGAGCGAGCCTCGGGGGGAAATCTGCGGCCGGTGACGGGCAAGGTCGAGGCGCCGCCGCTCTCGGAGGGTTTGCGCAAGCTGGTCGATTGGCTGGCGCGCTACACCCTGGCGCCGAAGGGTTCGGCGCTCGCCATGGCCCTGCGCCTGCCGGACGAGGCCGCCCGCAACGAGGCGCCGCGTGTCGGCGTGCGCGCTGCCGGCCGGCCGCCGAGCCGGCAGACGGTCGCGCGCGGCAAGGTGATGGCTGTCGCCGCCGACAACGCGGTGCGGGGCAAGAGCGCGCTCGCCAAGGAGGCCGGCGTGTCGCTCAGCGTGGTCGATGGACTGATCGATGACGGCGCGTTGGAGACCGTGGCGCTGATGCCCGAACCCGTGGCGCTGCCGCCGGACCCGGACCATCCGCGGGTGCCGCTGTCCGACGCGCAGGCGGAAGCGGCGCACGCCCTCATCGCGAACGCCCCTTCCCCCGCCGATGCCGTGACCGGTGAGACGATCCTCCTCGAAGGTGTTACCGGCTCGGGCAAGACCGAGGTCTATTTCGAGGCGGTGGCCGAGTGCGTGCGCCAGGGGCGGCAGGCCCTGGTGCTGATGCCGGAGATCGCACTGACCGCGCAGTTTCTCGACCGCTTCGCCGGGCGCTTCGGGGTGCGACCGGCGACTTGGCATTCCGGCATCGGCGGCAAGCGCCGCGAGCGGCTGCGGGCGGGCGTGGCCACCGGCGAGGTTTCGGTGGTGGTCGGCGCCCGCTCGGCCCTGTTCCTGCCGTTTCGGAATCTCGGCCTGATCGTCGTCGATGAGGAGCACGAGACCGCCTACAAGCAGGAGGACGGCGTCCACTACCACGCCCGCGACATGGCGGTGGTGCGCGGCAAGATCGAGGGCTGCCCGGTGGTGCTCGCCTCGGCCACGCCGTCGATCGAATCGCGGGTCAACGCGCAGAGCGGGCGCTACCGCCACGTCGCGCTCCCCGGCCGTTTCGGCGGCCGGCCCATGCCCGACATCGCGGCCATCGACATGCGCCTCGACAAGCCGGAGCGCGGGCGGTTCCTGTCGCCGCCGATGGTGAACGCGGTGAAGGCGACGCTGGCCGCGGGCGATCAGGCGCTGCTGTTCCTCAACCGCCGGGGCTACGCGCCGCTCACCCTGTGCCGGGCCTGCGGCCACCGCTACCAGTGCCGCAACTGTTCGACCTGGCTCGTGGAGCACCGCTTCCGCCGGGCGCTGGTCTGCCACCAGTGCGGATACGCCGAGCGAAAGCCCGAGGCCTGCACCGAGTGCGGCGCCTTCGACCATCTCACGCCCTGCGGGCCGGGCGTCGAGCGGATCGCCGAGGAGGTGACCGAGCTTTTTCCCGAGCAGCGCATCGTCGTGCTGTCGAGCGACTTTCCCGGCGGCGCCGAGCGGCTGCGGCAGGAACTCGAGACGGTGGCGGCGGGCGATTGCGACATCGTCGTCGGTACGCAGCTCGTGGCCAAGGGCCACAACTTCCCACACCTGACCCTCGTCGGGGTGCTCGACGCCGATATCGGCCTGACCTCCGGCGATCCCCGCGCGGCCGAGCGCACCTTCCAGCTTCTGCAGCAGGTGACGGGACGTGCGGGGCGCGGCGAGCGGCCCGGACGCGCCCTGGTGCAGACCTACCAGCCCGAGCATCCGGTCATCGCCGCCCTGCTCTCAGGCGATGCCGACCGCTTCTACGAGGAAGAGATCTATGCCCGCGAGGCAGCCGGGCTGCCGCCGTTCGGACGGCTCGCGGCGCTGATCGTCTCCGGGGAAGAGCGGGAGAAGGCTGAGGCGCACGGGCAGGCGCTGGCGCGCGTCGCCGAACCGCCGCCCGGCGTCTCCGTGCTCGGGCCGGCGGAGGCGCCGCTTGCCCTGATCCGCGGGCGCTGGCGATTCCGGCTGCTGGTGAAGACCGAGCGCGGCATCGACGTGCAGAGCTATCTGCGGGATTGGCTGGCGCGCGGACCGAAGCCGCGGGGTAACCTCAAGGTCGCAATCGACGTGGACCCGCAGAGCTTCTTATAATCGCGTCCGTCCGCCGTCGGCCGAGGTCGCTCGCAATCTCCTGCGAACGCGCTCGTCCTCGGCTCATTCGAGGAGCGCCGCACCTTGCTGACCTATGAGAAGAAGCCCGATTCCGCCATCGCCGAGATCGTCGTCGACGGGAAGATCTCCGATGAGGAGATGAACACGGTCATGACCGCGATGAAGGCCGACCTCGACAAGGGCGGCCGCATCAAGCTCCTGGAGGACATCCGCAGCTTCGAGGGTATGGAGCCGGCCGCCTTCTTCAAGGATCCGCGCTTCGGCATCTCGATGATGAAGGGCGTGAGCCACGTCGCCCTCGTCACCGACGCGACCTGGCTCAAGGCCGTGGCCGAGACCTTCGGCTTCGTCTCGCCGGTGCAGATCAAGGTGTTCGAGCGTGCCCGCATCGGCGAGGCGCGGGCCTGGCTCGAAGCGGCTGCCTGACGGCGCAGGGACCGCTCCCGCACGAACGCATAAAGAGGGGGCGAGCCTTGCGGGCCCGCCCCCTCTTTTCGAAAGGCAGACGATCAGATTACTCGGCGAGCGCGGTCCGGAGCGTGTGGCGCTTGGCCACCCAACGGCCGGTGCACAGGCCGCCGGAAACGCGCCACGTGCCGGAGCCCGAGCGGGCCTGGAGCCGGCCCGAGGCGGTCCCGTTCGCGGCCGAAGCCGCGACGTTCAGGCCGACATCCCCATCCGCTCCGACACGGCCGCTCACCGTGTTGCCGCCGGAGGCCACCGCGGTGACCGGGCGGACCTGTCCATCCCGTACGGCCAGGGTGTAGCTGTATTGGGCATCACACATGCCGCTTTCGGTCACGAGTTGAACCGACCACGTCCCATCGAAATCCCCCGCCATCGCCGGCGAGGCGAGCGCGGCGGCCAGAGCAGCGGTGAGGGCGAACTTGAGCATGCAGCATCCAACTCAGCGACGCGAGTGAGGCGTACGGTGCGCCGTCGCCTGCGCTCTCCGTACCGTCGATCTGTGAGATACCGGCACTCTACGGAAACAAGAGGCGATAATATGACGCCAACGAATGATTGTTCCTGACAACAAACCACGGCTGCTCGCCGGGAGATTGATGCGTCTTCGAAACAGAAGCGTCGCCATTCCCGCCTTTTATGCACCGCAGTGTTGCAAGCGCAGCCTTAAGGACTGTGGAATCGTATTTTGAAGATGCGAAATGCCAAGCGTATGCACTCGACGGGGTCGTCCCCCATCCCTTCATCGGTGCAGGGTGCACTGCTCCACCCAAAGGGGCGGCAAGCCCGATTGAAAGCAGGTGCGAGTGGCCAACTCCGCGTTTGACGAAAGCGGTTCTGAGGAGAGCCGTCAGGCGGATGGTTCGGCGAGGCGCGCCCGGTGACGATCGAGGGCGTCGCGCAGGCTCGGCATGAAGGCGGACGTGGCGTCGAGACCGGCCACGCCCTGCGCGAGCCGGTCGAGGGCTCGCACTTGCGCATCGAGGCCGCCGAACGCGGCGAGATAGGCCCAGATTGCTTCGTCGGCCTCGCCGACCGGAACCGGTTGCTCGGATGCGAGCAGCGCCGAAAAGATGTCCAGGGTTGTGTTCAGGCTCGCCACGTCGAATCCGTTTCGGGGCATCCATCGGGTTGAGCTTGCAGTGCGCTCCACCGAGGTGGATGCCGGTTCGGCGAAGCGCGTGTCGAAACGATGGGCCGTCCAAGGGCCGGAATCAGCAGTGGCGGGTGCCGCCGATCAGGCGTGCCGCCGCAACGAACCCGACGCCGGCGACGAACGCCGCTGTGGTGAGCGGATGGTCGCCACCACGCCCACATCGGTCTCGCCAACCGTCACCACGAGGGTGTCGACCGCCTCCAGCAAACCGGCGAGTTCGGGCTCCATCGAGGGGGAGTCAACGATCTGGTCGATCACCTTGGCGGGCGGCACAAAAGGGGTCACGCTCGGCACCAAAATCGACCATTTCGGGTCCGAACGCATCCAGGGTCATCTTGGGCCAGTGCTCGGAGTAGCGCCGCCATGCCCCCCGGCCCTCCTCGGCCGAGCGGATCGGCACGAAGCAGGTGAATACGGTTCACGCCGGATGGACGGCGGCGATGCGCTCGATGTTCGGCAGGATGCGGGCGAGCCAGGGCGTGCGTCAGTCGGTCTTCTCGGAAAACATCGGCTGCGCATCGACGCAGAGATGGGCGGCCCGCGAGCCGAGATCGCCGAATTTCAAACCGTCCTTGCGCGCCATGGCTCGCTCCGAAACCGCTCTTTTCAGTGTTTTCAGTTCGGATGGAAGACGACCTTCACGCAGCCGTCCTTCTTGTCGCGGAAGGTCTTGTAGAGGTCGGGCCCGTCCGCGAGGTCGGCAGAGCGGTGAGTGATCAGCGAAGCGGTGTCGAATTTGCCCTGCTGGATCAGCTTGGTCAGCGGTTCGAGGTAGCGCTTCACGTGGGTCTGACCGCTCTTGAGGGTCAGGCCCTTCTGGACGATCGCACCCATGTTGACGGGGATCGGCCCACCGTAGACGCCGGGCACCGAGACGATGCCGCAGGGCCGTACGGCGCGGATCGCTTCCATGAGGGCATAGGGCCGCTCGGTCGAGGTGAGCTTCTCCTGCAACGTCGAGATCACGCTGGCGACGCCGTGGCCGGCGCTGGCCTCCATGCCGACGCAGTCGATGACACCATCGGCGCCCTCGCCCTTGCTGATTTCCTTGATGCGCTCGAACACGTCTTCCTTGGCGAAGTCGATGATGTCGGTCGCGCCGTACTTGCCAGCGAGCGCGAGACGCTCGGGCACGGTGTCGATGGCGATGATCCGCTCGGCGCCCATGATCTTGGCTGACTGGATCGCGAACAGGCCGACCGGCCCCGCGCCCCATACGGCGATGATCTCGCCGCCCTTGATCTCGCAATGTTCGGCGCCCTGCCAGCCAGTCGGCAGGATGTCGGTGAGAAACAGGACCGACTCGTCGTCCATGCCGTCCGGCACCTTCATCGGCGCCACGTCGGCCATGGGCACGCGCACATACTCGGCCTGTCCACCGGCATAGCCGCCGGTGATGTGCGAGTAGCCGAACAGGCCGGCGGTGGTGAAGCCGAACTGCGCCGCCGCCATCTCGGCGTTGCGGTTAGAGCGCTGGCAGACGGAGAAGTTGCCGAGCTTACACTGACGGCACTCGCCGCAATTGATGTTGAAGGGGACGACGATGCGGTCGCCCTTCTTGAATTTGGTGAAGCCCGCGGCGACCTCGACCACCTCGCCCATGAATTCGTGGCCGAGCACGTCGCCCGACTTCATCGTCGGCATCTGTCCGTCCATCAGGTGAAGGTCGGAGCCGCAGATCGCGCAGGACGTCACTTTAATGATGACGTCGCGGGAATCCTCGATCGTGGGATCCGGCACCGTGTCACAGCGGATGTCGCCTTTCCCGTGCCAGCATAATGCTTTCATGAAATGTCCTCGAAGTGGGAAAGGCGGTGCCTCAAAGGGCATCGTCTCAGGAACCCCCGAGGCATACGGCCAAGTTCCCGCCCGACTTTTCCCGGCGGACGCCCTTCAAATATCCTTGCAGCCGGCCGCCGTCAGAGCTTGATCCCGAGTCTCCGGTTCAAGCGGGTCACGAGCCAGACCGTGCCGATCGCCACGCACACGCCCCAGCCGACTTCCAGCACCCGCGATCCCGCCATCCGCTCCACCGGCCCGAGATGCGGCACCAGCAGGATGATGGTGGCGGTGATCCCGGCCAGCCGGCAGGCACTCGCCACGTTGACGAGCCAGCAGGCGAGGATCGCGAGCACGACCGTCGCCGCGTAGGTCGGCAGGGACGGTCCCAGGGTCAGGTAGGCGGAAAGCCCGATCAGTCCGCCGATCGCGGCACCGGTGAACTGATCCCGGGCGGTGGAGCGGGTCGCGCCGAACTCAGTCTGCGCGACGGCGACCGCGGTGATCGCCGCCCAGAATCCTTCGCGCAAGCCGAGCACCTGCGTCGGCAGGTAAGCAACGATGGCAGCGACCGCCGACATTACGCCATGCGCGAGCCCGCCGGAGAAGCGCCGCCGCAGCGGCAGGCGCTTGCGCAGCCGCGTGACCTGATCCCGCAGCCAGCGGATGCGGCTGGTGTCGCGGTCGGCCCGGCGTGTCTTTTCGACGGCGGCCTCCGCGGCGGCGCGCTCCGTAGCGCCCTCTCTCTTTTCCTGCTCATGGTAGGAAGCCTGTTCGGCCTGCATCCCCCCCTCCCTTCAAGCTTTCGGCCGCGTGATGGATGGCAGGCTCGAACGATCGGAACGGTGAACGCGAAAGCCCCGGAGAAAACTCCCGGTTAAGCCTAAGCGCCTATCACCGGCCCATCGAGCCTGGTGACGAAAGGAGCGCCGATGACCAGGGACCAACTCGCGATTGAATTGAAGCGCATGGCCTCCTCGCAGGTCAGCGACATCGAGCGCGCGGTGAAAGCGGGGCACAAGACCATCGCCCTGAACGAACTGGCCGATCTCGACCGCCAGCTCAAGGCGCTGGCCGCCGCTCTCAAGGCAAAGCCCGTCATTCGGGCCTGATACGGTTTCCGCTTGATCCAAGCGGGGACCGGATCAGCCAGCCCGCGCGGCGCCTGAGCGAAGCCCAAATCCGCCATCCCGAAGGGATCAAACGGATTTGGTATGAGACCCGGCTTTCGCCCCCCCCCCCGCGACAGCACCGGCCCCGCCCTTCCGGGCGGCGGCCGCGCGCCCATCCGTCACGGAAGTCATGGCGCCCTTCGCCTCGAGGCGGATCGTCCGTTCAGAGCACCCGGACCCGCCCGATCGATCTCAACGATCGCGGCTCAGCAACACCAGCCAGCCGATACCGAGCACCGCCACCGTCATCCCGATGATGACGAAGGCCGGCGTGCCGAGATCGATGAGACGCGGCGCGAGCTGCGTGGCGAATGCCGCCACGACGAGGCCGACGGCGACCCGCGCGGCCCCCCGCTCGATGCCCCGCACGAGCTTGTCCATCCCCTTCAGCTCGATCTCGACGGTGACGCGCCCCTGCTTGAGGCGCACCAGCATGAGATGGATCAGCGTCGGCAACTCGGAGGCCGCGCCGTAGAGGCCGGTCCCAAGCGATTCCGCCTTGCGCATCAGGCCCCGCAGCGAGAATTGCGAGCGCATGCTCGCCCGCACGGTCGGGCCGGCGGCGGCGAACAGGTCGAAAGCGGGGTCGAGCTGGCGCATGACGCCGTCGGCGGTGACGAGCCCCTTGAACAGGATCGCCAGATCGGTCGGCATCGCGAGATCGTTCTCGCGGGCCATGGTCATGAAGTCGGTGAGCACGAGCCCGAGATTGAGCGGGATCGAGGAATGAGCCTGCACGAAGTTCTGGGCGGACTGTTCCAGCTTACTCAGGTCCGGATTCGATGTGCCGGTCCAATCGAGGAGCGTGGCCATCAGGCCATCGACATCCTGCTTGAGCATGGCGCCGATCAGAACGAGGAGCTGCTGGCGCCGCTTCTGCGACAGACGCCCAACGATGCCGAAATCGATGAAGCCGATCCGGTTGCCGGGCAGGATCAGCAGGTTGCCGGGATGCGGATCGGCGTGAAACACACCCTCGATCAGCGCCATGCGCAGGAAGGCGTCGCAGCCCTTCTGCGCCAGCGCCTTCTTGTCCGCTCCCATCGTCCGTAGCGCGGCGGCATCGTTCGGCGAGATGCCGTGGATGAACTCCTGGACGAGCACCCGCTCGGAGCACCACTCCCAGAAGATCTTCGGGATGACGATGTCGTCACGTCCGGCGAAGATCTCGGCGATCATCTCACAGTTGCGGGCCTCATTGAGCAGATCGAGCTCGCCGTTGAGGCCGTTGGCAAGGTGGCGCATCTGCTCCTGAGGCTGGTAGCGGGCCATCTCCGGCCACTCCGCCTCGACGATGCGGGCGCCGTGCGCCATCAGCCGCAGATCCGCCTCGATGATCTTCCGCAGCCCCGGCCGCAGAACCTTGACCACGACCTCCTCGCCGGAATGGAGGCGCGCCCGGTAGACCTGGGCGATCGAGGCCGAGGCGATCGGATTGAGGTCGAATTCGGCGAAGACCTGTTCCGGCGGTGCGCCGAGATCGGCTTCGAGCTGCGGCCCGATCAAGGCCCACGGCACCGGCTTCACCTGGCTGTGCAGCTTCTCCAGCTCGTCGGTCCAGACCGGCGAGAGCAGATCGGGGCGGCTCGCCAGGACCTGGCCGAACTTGATGAAGGTCGGCCCCAGGGTCTCGATGGCGCGGCGCAGCCGCTCCGGCTGCGAGAGCCGTGTGACGTCGACCCGCGGCGTTCGGCGGGGAATGAGCGGAATGTTGTGCAGCCCGAGTCGGTCGACGATCTTGGTCAGCCCGAAGCCGATCAGAACCGAAGCGATTTCCGAAAGGCGCTGACGGTCGCGCGCGGCGACGAAGGCTGTTTTGAGCATGATGGTCTTGCGTGTCGCGCGAAGCGTCGGTTCGGGCAAGACCGATCCGGCCCTCGCCGGGCATCTCGCAATGGCGCGGCCATGGGGCTTTTTTAGGATTGCGACCGCCGCGGCCGGTCTGCCCTCGCAGGGACCGGCGGTCCGTCGCTTCAGGGAGCGTTCGCCTCGGCGTGAACGTCGATCAGGACCCGCTCGACCGGATCAGCCGCCTCCGGGCGACCGGTGCGAAGAATGCCCGGCACGTCGGCGCCCGCCGTGCCGAATCGGGCCCAGGCCGCCTGACAGCGGCGATGGTCTGCGTCCGCCAGGAAATAGCGTTCCTGCTCATCGAGCAGCGTCGCGTAGACGGCTGCGCGCACGCTTCGCTCTTCGCCGACATAGAGCTGATAGACGCGGCTCCAGAACGTCTCGTCGAGTTCCCACTCGCACTGCCCGGCCGCCTTCATCATCGCGAGCTTGCGGAGACTCTGCCGTTCGGCATGCGGCATAGCGAGGAAGCCGTAGCGCGCCTTCAGCACCCGGCCTCCGGCGGCATAACCCTCCTCGCTGGTCAGGGCCCAGCCAAGATAGATGCCTGCCGTCCCCACGAGCAAAGCAGCCGTCAGAAGAAGCGCTCGGATGGCGGTCATAGGACATTCTCTCACGTCGAATCCCCATCCTGCCGCCAACCTGGGCGGCATCAAGGTGAGCGGCCTCTCCCCTGCCCTGCGTTTGGCAATCGTTTGGGTTCGGGAATGTCGTGAAGCCCCCTCCCCTTCAGGAGGGGGCACGGCGCCGGGTGATTCATCGGCGTTCGGCGATCGGGCGACCGCCACGCTGCATCGGCGCGGTCTGCCCCGTCGGTTGGCCTGAACGCAACGAAGCCCGCGACCGGCTGGGGTCTGCGGGCTTGGGATCGTGTGCGGGAATGTCGGTGTGTTCGTCTGGTGTATGCGTGTGTGTATTGGTTGCGGGGGCTGGATTTGAACCAGCGACCTTCAGGTTATGAGCCTGACGAGCTAC
>NZ_JAKSYB010000045.1:0-284586 GCF_022829505.1 Methylobacterium sp. J-043
GTGCTGTCACCCGAAGACGAAGCGGTGGTGGTCGCCTTTCGGCGTCACACGCTCCTGCCGCTGGACGACTGCCTCTACGCGCTGCAGGCCACGATCCCGCACCTGACCCGCTCGTCGCTGCATCGCTACCTGCAGCGCCATGGGATCAGCCGATTGCCGGAGGTCGACGGCGACAAACCCAAGCGGTCGCGCTTCAAGGCCTATCCGCTCGGCTACTTCCATTAGGCCGGGCGCAGATGCGGTGCCACCGCTTCAGGGTAGGGCTCGACGACGGCGCCGAAGGTGACCGCAGCCCTAGCCTTGGCCTTCACTTTCGCCGCATGCGGCACCAATTTCCTGCTTGCCGCTTTGTATGTGCGCTCGATCAACGGCGGATCGGGCCTTTTCGTCGTTCTTGGACGAGCGCTTCCTCATTCTGCGGCGCCGGACCGGCTGCTCTGCAGCGAGACGCAGGTTCGCACCATGTCACTCAGCGTGAGATCCTTGGTGTCGCCGATGTTGGCCACCTCCTCCAGACAGCGCATGAAATAGCCGCTGTCGAGATCCGGCGAGAGCGTGCTCATCGATTTGCCGACACGGTTGGTGAAGTCGATCTTCTCACTCGCTCCGGCGCGCGGCCACAGCGATGCTTTGTCGTCCATCTTCAGCCGGGCTGCCGCCAGCGACGGGCTGAAAAGTGTCAGCGCCGCCACAACGCCCATTGCTGCCGCCCGGCCCATCGTCGCGCTCCATCTCATGGCGTCGGACACGGTGCCGACCGACCGGGGTCCCAACGCGACGGCGCTCGCCGACGTTGCATCGGGCCTCACGTGCGCGACGAAATTAAGCGATTTCTCAGAGACTTATCTGCGGTGATAGCTGGCCCGGCGCGTCCGGGGGCATCGTCGGCGCCGAGCAGGTCCTTAGCGCGAGCTACCGCCCCCGCTTCCGCCACCCGCGCTGCCCTGCGGGATGGCACGCTCCGGCTGGCCGGCATTGCCGCCGGCCGCCGAATTGGTGGTGATGGTGTCGGCCCCCGTGGCGCCCGGCGCGATGACGTAATCAACGGTGTTGCCCGTCGTGTTGGTCTGGCGCTGGATGATCGTGCCCGGCGGGAACGGGCCGCCAGGGATGCCCGGGGGGCGCGCTTGAGCGATGGCCGCCCCAGAAGAGCCGAGGCAGCTCAGAACGGTGACGGTGAGAGCGATGCGGTGCATCGAGGAACTCCTGAACGAAACGAACCCTTCGCATCCCAATGGCGTGCGAAGAATCAACCATCCGCAAGGCAAGTCCTCCATCGGCTGTCTGGTTTCCCGGTGGAGCCTGCGGCGTGGTGACGACACGCGCAGGCGTCCTTGCTCGAGCGTCCCGGCGCGTCGTTCACCACGCGATCGTGTAGGCGACCTCCAGCGAGCGCGGGCGCCCCAGCACCCAGGCGGTGCCGACACCGTTCACGGCGCTGCCATCGACCGCGTAGATCGTGTCGAGCAGGTTGAAGACCCGCAGAGACAGGCGGGAGCCGGCGGTGACCTGATGGTCGAGGCCGAGATTGACCAGCGTGTAGGCCGGCCGCCGCGCGGTGTTGCCGAAATCGGAGAAGACTTCGCCGACATGCTGGAGGCCGACGCGCCCCTCCCAATCGCGGGCGAAGGCCCAATTGACCCAGAGATTGGCCACCTGCTCCGGCACGTTGACCGGCTGATTGCCGGCATAGGAGACGGCAACCCCGCCGACATTCTGGGTGAAGTCGTCGTACTGAGCGTGGAGCAAAGCGAGGTTGGCATCGATGCGCCAGCCGGGGGCGGGGAGCCAGGAGAGCGCGGCCTCCGCGCCGAGGGAGGATTGCTGGCCGACCTGCGTCGAGACCGTCGGCTGGCCCGGAACCGCCGAGATCAGGTTGTCCTTGACGATGCGGTAGCCGGCCAGCGTCCACTCGACGGCGCCGCCGAAAAGCAGGCCCTTGGCGCCGACCTCGACCTGACGGCCAGTCGAGAGTTCGAAGCCGGCCAGCGATTGCGAGAGAGTGATCAGGCTGTTCACCGGATCCGTCGCGGTGGCGTATTGCGCATAGAGCGATGTGTCCGGCGTCGGCTCGTAGAGCAGCGCGAAGCGGTAGCCGAGGGCGCGGAACGAGCGCTCGAAGGTCGCGCCGCTGCGCAGATCCTCCCGGTACAGACGCGGCGCGTCGAAGCGCACGCCGGTGAGGAACGACAACCGGTCGGTCAGGAAAAGCCGATCCTCGGCGAAGACCGAAGCTTGGTTCGTGCGCGTGGCGTAGGCCGGGCTCGCCCGCCCCTCCGGCGGGAAGAAGCCGGGATCGTAGTTGTTCAGGGGCACGCTCGACGGCGTTTCGGAGAAGGTGAAGTTGTTGGTGTGCCGGAAGCTTACGTGGTTCACGTCGAAGCCGGCCGAGAAGGTGTTGGCCAACCCGAAAAGGGAACCGCGGAACGTCGCGTCGAACCGATTCCCGACCTGTTCCTGGCTGTGGTAGATTTCAAGATAGTCGGAGCGGTCGACGAGGCCGGTTGTCGGGTTGAAGCGGTACTGCTCGACGTCGCGCCAATGCCGGCGGCTTTGAAGGCGGTAGGCGGTGTTGCGCACCGTCACGTCGGCCGAGGGGGTCCACTCCGTCCGGAACTGCGTCCAGTTGTCGGTCCAGGCGATCTTCGAATCGCGGACGTTGTAGTTGTTGAAGCGGATGGCGTCGGGGACACGCCCGTTCACCAGCGGCGAGCCCCAGTAGCGGGTGGGCTCCTGGTAGCCGAGATCGTGGCTGAGCGTGAAGGCCAGATCCGGATTCGCCTGGAGCGTCAGTGCGCCCGAGACCGCGAGGTTGCGGAAGTCGCCCTCCGGCGTGATCCAGCCGTCGGCACGGTTGCCGCTGACATTGAGGCGGTAGGCGAGCGACTCGCCGATCGGCCCGGTCGAGTCGACCGCCGCGCGGGCGATGCCGTCCTCACCGAGACCGAAGCGCGCGACGTTGAGCGGCGTGAACAGCGGCTTCTTCGAGACGACGTTGACGATGCCGCCGATGGCCCCGTCCCCGTAGAGAACCGAGGCCGGGCCGCGCAGCACCTCGATCCGTTCCACGTTCCACGTGTCGAACGGGAAGGTAACGGTGTTGGCGCCGACATAGAGCCGGGTGCCGTCGAACAGCGTCTGGATCGAATTCTGCCCGGCAAAACCGCGGGCGGTGAAGAAACCGAGTCCATTGCCCGGCGAGCCGAAGGCCGTGATGCCGGTGCCGTTCTGCGACACGGCTTCCAGCACGCTGGTCTGACCGCGCAGACGGATCGTCTCGCCCGAGATGATGTCGAGGCTTGCCGGTGTTTCCAGCGGCGTGAGACCGAGACGGCTCGCCGAGCGCGACGGCGTGCGCAGGTTGAGGCCGACGGGCGAGGACTGCGTCAGACTCGGCGTCCGCAGGGCCGCGGCGGCCTCCGCACCGACGGCGTCGGCCGGCGCGTTGGCAGGCAGGCCGATCCCAGTGCCGCCTTGCACCGCGATCTCATCGAGATGCGTCAGCGGTGCCTGAGCCCGAACCGGGCCGGACAGTGTGAGCGGGAGGGCGGCGACGGCGGACAGAAGAGACCAGCCGCAGGAGCGGCGGTGAAGGGGGGACATGATGGAAACGAGGCCTCGGCAGCAACGGTGGCACGTCACCGCGACCGAGGCCGATCCGCTGCGGGCCACGAGCCTTCAGCGTCTCGACACCTGCTGGGACACCCCGCCCGGCATGGCTCGCGTGTGACCACGGCTGACGGCAGGTCTCCTGGCTCACGGGTCGTTGTCCCCCATCGTCTTCCCAGGCGAGGCATGCCCAGTGACGTGGTGATGGAGGGCTCTCCGCTCACAGTTGCGGGGGCAGCCGCGGGATCTGGCTCGAAAGCCCTCCACCGCGTTCCCTTGTGATCCCTTGCGGGAACCGTCAACGGTCAAGCTATCGCCATGGCTGCGCATCGGTCAATGCGCCCGTCGCCCCGGGTTCCCCGTTGCGAGGGGCGATCCACAATCGCGGATCGGGCCTGTGCGCAGGGACGCATGACTGCCAAAAAGAAAAAAGGCCGCCCCGAAGGACGGCCCGAAGTCTAGGGAGGAAACGCCCAAGAAGGGCTGCAGGACCGCGACGCCATCGCGATCCGGCATGGCCATGATTTCTCAGGTTGCAGTGCACAAAGCAATCGCCGACGCGTCGGATCGGGCATGCATTTGTCGCATATGTTCGGCTCCGATCTCAGCAGCTCAGGCGGAGCCATTCGGCTGCCCAAGGGTTTCGGTGCTCCGAATGCCCGCTTATGGAAACCAGATATGCCCCGTTGGATGCTCGTGTTCCCCGTCGCGCTAATGATCCTTGCAGGGCTTGTTGTCTTCGCCTTCACGCTGACCGGCCCGACCGACAGCCAGAACACCCACGCTCCCGAGACCGGACAGACCCGCTGACATCGCCGATTCCCGGAATGCGCCGTCCCCTGATCGATTTCGGCCTGCAAATTGCGAAGTTTGCGCGGTCACAATCGTGCGGTGGGGTTCTCCATGCGGGTCGGACGCATTTTCATCCTGAGCGGCCTTCTGCTTCCGAGCGGCGCTCACGCACTCGAAGCGCATGCGGACGCAGCGGCCTTCGCAGCCGCGGCCCGTCACCATGTCGGTGAACGCGTCACGCTCGATCATTGCCATCTGGTGCACGCGACCGACGACGAGATCACCTGCATCGGCCTGTTGCCGGAGGATGCAGCAGGCAATATTCGCTTGGCCGGCAAGCTTCTGATCCGGGTCGCGGCCGCGGAGGCGCAAGGCCGTACACGTGCCCTCGCACTGTGCGCCGGTGGCGCTCTCGGCGAAGCCTGCGAGGTGAGCGTGGCGGGCGAGGTGTTCGATGCCTCTCCTTCGTTCGGGCTCCGCGAAGCCCATCTGATGGGACTGCGCGAAGCGACGATCTGCTGGCCTGACTGAATCCGGAGAACCGCTGCCGAGCTTGATCCTGATAGAACGGTGCTCGCGAGAACCGATGGTGAGACGACTTCCGGCGGTGGATCGGCATGAACCCTCAGGGGTCTAGTGCGTTCCAACTCCAAGGGAGTTTGCCGATGATCACACGTCTCTCGTTTGCCGCGGTTCTGGTCGCGGCCCTTGCCACATCCGCTGCCGCCCAAGGCCCGGCGCAGACGGGTACCGGTGGTGGTCCGACCTCGACCATCTACGCACCGAACACCTCGGCCGTCGGTCAGACCATGCCGCCTCCCGGGGCGGGCGGTGCGACTCGTGGCTCGGGAAATCGCGATCGCGAGACCGCCATGGAGAAGAAGAACGACAAAATCGACACCGGGATCTGCATCGGCTGCGATAAGTAGATCCGGCGAACCGGGACGCAGCCTCCCGAGAGCCGCGCCCGGTTCACTCTGACCAGCGTAGCGCGGCGGCGGCGGCTAGGGTGCCGACCACCGCCGCGATCAGGCTCAAGGCGGCCAGCACCGTCAACGGGGTCGTGAACGGCACCGTGCCGCCCAGGGCCGCCTCGGCCGCTGAGACCCCAAAGATTAGAGTCGGCACCATCAGCGGCAATACGATGATGGCCAGGATCAGGCCGCCCCGGCGGATGGTGGCGGTCAACGCCGCGCCGACGGCGCCGATGAAGGCCAGGGCCGGCGTGCCCAGGGCAAGCGTCAGGGCCGTGGCACCCATGGCCTTCGGGGAGAGTGCCACCAGCAGGCCGAACAACGGCGAAGCGAGCGCCAGAGGCAGACCGGTCGTAAGCCAGGAGGCCAGAACCTTGGCCAGCACCACCAGCTCCAGCGGCACCGCGGCGCCGGTCATCAGGTCGAGGGAGCCATCCTCCTCGTCCGACTGAAACAACCGGTCGAGACCGATCAAGGTGGCAAGCACCGCCGACAGCCAGAGAATCGCGGGGCCGATCCGCGACAGCAGGTTCATGTCGGGGCCCAGCGCGAAGGGCACCAGCACCACGATCATCAGGAAGAAAACGAGCGACAGCGCGCCCGAGCCCCCGACCCGGGCGGCCAGTTTCAGATCGCGGGCGAGGAGGGCCGAGAAGGCACGGATCACAGCCAATCCTCTGCCTGGTACGCCGCCTCGGAGACAGCCTCGGATGCGGTTGAGGCGATGCGCAGCTCGCGAGCATCCTCCAGGCCGAGGGCTTGGTGCGTTGCAGCAACCACGAGCCCGCCTTCGGCCCGGTGGCGTCCCATTAGTCCGGCGAGAACCCCCTGCGAGGCGAGGTCCAGGGCGGCAGTCGGCTCGTCGAGCAGCCAGAGCGGGCGGCGGCAGACGAGGAGGCGCGCCAGCGCGACCCGGCGCCGCTGCCCTGCCGAGAGATAGCCGACCGGCAAGCGCGCCACGTGCGGCAGGCCCATCGCTTCCAGAGCCGATTTCGGGGAGGCCGCGGGATTGCCGAGCAGGTCGCGGGCGAATTCCAGATTCTCGGCGGCCGTCAGCGCCGATTTCAAACCGTCCCGGTGCCCGACGACGTGAAGGCATTCCGGCAGGTTCGCCTCGCCGATGCCCTCGGCGCGGATCGTGCCGGTATCGGGCTTGAGGCGGCCGGACAGCATCGTGAGCAGGCTCGATTTGCCTGCGCCGTTGCGCCCGGTGACCATCAAGCCTTCGCCGGGTCCAAGCGCGAAGGAAAGGCCGGAAAAAATGCGGCGTCCGGAGCGGCGACAGGCCAGATTCTCGACGATCAACCGCACGGATCGGCCTTCGATGAGGTTGAGGTCCGCACGCTTCGTCTCGATCCTGCCTGTCTGATCTCCTCGCCTTGCGCGAGGTGACACCGGGACATCTCGCGAGCGGAGAGGTCGGTCTCGTGCGGCCTATAGCGGATCGTTCGACGGCGCGCGAACCGCTCCGGCCGCCGAGGTGTTGATTCGGTGATGCCGGATGGCAGTTTCGCAGGATGGCCGACCATGGGTGCCGAGACATGCTCGGGCTCCACCTGACACGTCCGGAGAGGCTTTTGCCTGCGATCCCCTCGCCGGACGCACACAATCGGACGCCCGACACGCATGCCTGACTCCGGACCAACGCGAGGCGTTCTGGGACGCGGTGCACCGCTGCGACGTCTTGGGCGCGGATGGGCGTAGGGCGTATCGGCAGGGCGGGACCGCGATATCAGTCGCGAGCCTGTGTCATCGGACCAGTAGCGGCCAATTTCGAAACGTTCTATAGACCGGCCCAGGCTGCGCCGCGCGATCATTCCAGGGCGTCCAAATCGCCCCTCGCGCACCATCCTGAGTGTCATTCGCGGGCCTCCCGGCCGCCGGGAGTTTCCCGAGGGCACTCGCTACCCGGGCACCCCCGGGGCGGCGCGCGCTCCTTGGAGCGCCTTTCGGCCGAACACCTCTCGTGGCGCAGGTTATGCCTGCTCCGTGTTCGCTAACGCCAGCTCAGGACCCGACTCGCCGTGGCATCCCTCGACAGCTTCAAGGCTCGCCAAACGCTTCAAGCAGGCGGCAAGACCTACACCTACTACTCGATCCCCGAGGCGGAGAAGAACGGCTTGGCCGATTCGACCGCCCTTCCGTTCTCGATGAAAGTCATCCTCGAGAACCTTCTGCGCTTCGAGGACGACCGCTCGGTCAAGCGGGCGGATATCGAGGCCGCCGTCGCCTGGCTCGGCAACCAGGGCAAGGCCGAGACCGAGATCGCCTTTCGCCCCTCCCGCGTGCTGATGCAGGACTTCACCGGCGTGCCGGCGGTGGTCGATCTCGCCGCGATGCGTGACGCCATGGTGGCGCTCGGCGGCGACCCGCAAAAGATTAACCCGCTGGTGCCGGTCGATCTCGTCATCGACCACTCGGTGATCGTGGACGAGTTCGGCACCCCGAAGGCGCTCGGCGACAACGTCGCCCTCGAATACGCCCGCAACGGCGAGCGCTACACCTTCCTGAAATGGGGCCAGTCGGCGTTCGACAACTTCTCCGTCGTGCCGCCGGGCACGGGCATCTGCCACCAGGTCAACCTCGAATACCTGTCCCAGACGGTCTGGACGAGGAACGAGGACGGCGCCGAGATCGCCTACCCCGATAGCCTCGTTGGCACCGATTCGCACACCACCATGGTCAACGGTCTGGCCGTGCTCGGTTGGGGCGTCGGCGGCATCGAGGCGGAAGCCGCGATGCTCGGCCAGCCGCTGTCGATGCTGATCCCCGAAGTCGTCGGCTTCCGGCTGTCGGGCAAGCTGCCCGAAGGCACCACCGCGACCGACCTCGTGCTCACCGTCACGCAGATGCTGCGCAAGAAGGGCGTGGTCGGCAAGTTCGTGGAATTCTACGGGCCCGGCCTCGATGACATGCCGGTGGCCGATCGTGCCACGATCTCCAACATGGCGCCCGAATATGGCGCGACCTGCGGCTTCTTCCCGATCGACCAGAAGACCATCGACTTCCTGAAGGTCACCGGCCGCCAGGACGATCGCATCGCGCTGGTCGAGGCCTATGCCAAGGCGCAGGGGATGTGGCGCGACGCCAAGACCCCCGATCCCGTGTTCACCGACACGCTCGAACTCGACATGGGCACGGTGCGCCCGTCGCTCGCCGGCCCGAAGCGTCCGCAGGACCGGGTGCTGCTGGATAGCGCCAAGGCCGGCTTCGCCGACTCGATGGAGAAGGAGTTCAGACGAGCCGCCGACATTGCCCGGCGCTACCCGGTCGAGGGCACGAACTTCGACATCGGCCACGGTGACGTGGTGATCGCCGCGATCACGAGCTGCACCAATACCTCGAACCCGAGCGTGATGATCGGCGCCGGCCTGCTCGCCCGCAACGCGGTCGCCAAGGGCCTGACCTCGAAGCCGTGGGTGAAGACCTCGCTCGCCCCCGGCAGCCAGGTCGTCGGCGAGTATCTCGACAAGTCCGGCCTCCAGGCGAGCCTCGACGCGCTCGGCTTTAACCTCGTCGGCTTCGGCTGCACCACCTGCATCGGCAATTCCGGGCCGCTCCCGGCGCCGATCTCGAAGGCGATCAACGACAACGACGTCGTTGCCGCCGCGGTGCTCTCGGGCAACCGCAACTTCGAGGGCCGGGTGAACCCGGACGTGCGGGCGAACTACCTCGCCTCGCCGCCGCTGGTTGTGGCCTACGCGCTCGCCGGCTCGCTCCAGATCGACATCACCACGGAGCCGCTCGGCCAGGGTTCGGACGGTCAGCCGGTCTACCTGAAGGACATTTGGCCGTCCTCGGAGGAGGTGAACCGCTTCATCGAGGAGAACATCACCTCGACCCTGTTCAAGAGCCGCTACGCCGACGTGTTCGGCGGCGACGAGAACTGGAAGGGCGTCGAGGTCACCGAGGCCGAAACCTTCGCCTGGGACGGCGGCTCCACCTACGTGCAGAACCCGCCGTACTTCGAGGGCATGACCAAGACGCCCGACCCGATCACCGACATCGAGGGCGCGCGCATCCTCGGTCTGTTCCTCGACTCGATCACAACCGACCACATCTCGCCCGCCGGCAACATCCGCGCGGCCTCGCCCGCCGGTGAGTACCTGCAGGAGCATCAGGTGCGGGTGCAGGACTTCAACCAGTACGGCACGCGCCGCGGCAACCACGAGGTGATGATGCGGGGCACGTTTGCCAACATCCGCATCAAGAACCAGATGGTGCGGGACGAGGCCGGCAACGTCGTCGAGGGCGGCTGGACGCTGCACCAGCCCGACGGGGAGCGGATGTACATCTACGACGCCGCGCAGAAATACGCGGAGGAGGGTACGCCGCTCGTCGTCTTCGCCGGCAAGGAATACGGCACCGGTTCGTCCCGCGACTGGGCGGCCAAGGGCACCAAGCTGCTCGGCGTGCGCGCCGTGATCGCCGAGAGCTTCGAGCGCATCCACCGCTCGAACCTCGTCGGCATGGGTGTGGTCCCGCTGGTCTTCCAGGGCGAGACCTCCTGGGAATCGCTCGGTCTCAAGGGCGACGAGACCGTGACGATCAAGGGATTGGCCGGCGAGTTGAAGCCGCGCCAGACGCTGACCGCCGAGATCACCTCCGCCGACGGCTCGAAGCGGGAGGTCCCGCTGACCTGCCGGATCGATACGCTCGACGAGCTGGAATACTTCCGTAACGGCGGTATCCTGCCCTACGTGCTGCGGTCCCTGGCAGCGTAAGCGCCATTTCGGCTTGCACGACCTGAAAGCCTCTCCCGCAAGGGAGGGGCTTTTTTGTTGATCGATGGGGGCGGAGCGCCGATGGGACGACGGAGCAAACGCATCCTCCTGGGCGTCGGAATCGCGTCGCTCGTCGCTTTGACGCTGGTCGGCGCCGTCTGGCTCGCGGCATGGTGGGCCTTTAGGCCGTCACCCGCTTGGCGACCGCCGCTCGCCGATGGGCTACCACCGGCATTTCGAGAGGCGGAGCGCGCCTTCTCGAGCCGCGTTCTGAGCGCCTTTCCGGTCGGCTCGCCGGAGGCCGACCTCGCGCGCGTGCTGGAGGCGCAGGGCTTCAAGCGGCGCGATCACGAGAACCGTCGCCACTCCCACTTTGTGCAGCAGAGCTTTCCCTGCAAGTTGACCTGGAGCGTCGATTGGGACGCCGACTCTGACGGCAGGATCGCCCATATCGAAGCGCACTATCACGGCGTGTGCCTCTGACGGGCTGATGGATCGACCGTTGCGGTGTGCTCGGTATGAGAAGCAAGCCGCCTTCCGGAGCATCCCGGTCGAACGGGTCCTGAAGTGTCCGCTTTGGCTCGACGGTTCGTCGTCGCGTCCGCTATTCCCTCTCCTTGGAACGCTCCGCCCAACCGACGCGGCGGAGCGGCTGGGAAGTGACGCTCCATGATTCTCGAAATCGCGCAGATCGATCTGAAACCCGGCTCGGAGGCCGAGTTTGAAGCCGGCATCGCTCGGGCCGCCGAGATCTTCCGTGCCGCCGCCGGGTGCCGGAGCTTCGCGGTGCGCCGCTCGATCGAGAAGCCGCAGCGCTACCGTCTGCTGATCGAGTGGGATACGCTGGAGGCACACACCCAGGACTTCACCGGCTCCCAGGCCTGGAAGGACTATCGGGCGATGGTCTCTCGCTACTTCGAGGCCCCGCCCCAGGTTGAGCACACCGAACTGACGCTTCAGGCGTTCTAAGCGGCCGCAAAAGGCCGGACGACAAGGGGAGAGACGGCCTCGTGAAGATGTACGGCAACTGGCGCTCGGCAGCGGCTTTCCGCGTGCGCATCGCCCTCAACCTCAAGGGCATCACGTACGAGGAGGTCTTCCTCGACCTTGATGCCGGTGACCAGCACAAGCCCGACTTCCTCGCGATCAACCCTCAAGGGGCGGTGCCGGCCCTGTTCGACGGGGACGGCCCGCCGCTGACGCAGTCGCTCGCGATCCTCGACTATCTGGAGGAGACCCGGCCTGGCATGCCGTTGCTTCCCGAAGAGCCGCGGGCGCGGGCCCGTGCCCGCTCCTTGGCCCAGGTCGTCGCCTGCGACACCCATCCCCTCTACGTGCCGCGGGTGCGCACCTTCCTGATGGAGAATTACGGCCTGCCGCGGGAGCGGATGCTGGAGTTCCTGCGCAACGCCTTCACCACCGGCTTGAAGACCCTGGAGACGCGGCTCTCGACCGAGGCGGGCACCGGCCGGTTCTGCCAGGGCGACGCGGTGAGCCATGCCGACCTGTGCCTCATCAGCCTGTGGGTCGGCACCGGCATCTTCGGGATCGATACCGCCGCCTATCCGACGGTCAAACGCATCGCCGACGAACTCCTTGCGCTCGACGCCGTCGCCCGCGCTCATCCGCTTCGCCAGCCCGGCGCCCCCGCAGCTTAAGGCAAATTTTTTTTTTGAAGCTGCCCATGCAGTAATGCTGGATTTGCGTTCCAGACACGCTGCGAACGTGTGGGTGCTTTCACAGTTACCAATGTAAGATCATTCCAAACTGAAAGGCCGCCGAACGAGGCGGCCGGCGACGGGAGTGGGGCGAGGATGGTTCCGAGCGAATCGGTCACGGATCAGCACAAGATCGTCGTGGTGGGGGGAGGGGCCGCCGGGCTGGAACTGGTAACCAAGCTCGGCAACAAGTACGGCAAGCGCGGCAAGGCCCACATCACCCTGGTGGACCGGGCGCGCACCCACATCTGGAAGCCGCTGCTGCACGAAGTTGCCGCCGGCTCGCTCGATGTCGGTCACCACGCGGTCGATTACCTGCACCACGCCCACGCCAACCACTTCCGCTACCGCATCGGCGAGATGACCGGGCTCGACCGCGAGAAGCGGGTGATCCATCTCGCCGCCAGCCGCGACAGCGAGGGGCGTGAGGTCACGCCCGTGCGCGACATCGCCTACGACACGCTGATCATGGCGGTGGGCTCCACCACCAACGATTTCGGCACGCCGGGCGTGGCCGAGCACGCCATCGCCCTCGACACCAAAGAGCAGGCGCTGCGCTTCCACCAGCGCCTCGTCAACGGGATGCTGCGCGCCCACACCCAGGAGGGTCCGGTGCGTCCCGGCCAGTTGCACGTCGCCGTAATCGGCGCGGGCGCGACCGGCACCGAGCTGGCGGCGGAGCTGCACCGCACCACCCGCGAGGTCGCCCGCACCGGTCTCGATCGCATCGATCCGGCCAAGGATCTGAAGATCACCCTGATCGAGGCCGCCGACCGCATCCTGCCGGCGGTGCCGCAGCGGCTGGCAGGGGAGGTGATGGGCCAGCTCGCCAAGATCGGCGTCGAGGTGCGGGTCCAGGCCCGCGTCACCGAGGTGCGGGCCGACGGCGTCCAGCTTGCTGATGGCGGCTTCATCCCCTCCGAACTCGTGGTCTGGGCCGCAGGCGTGAAGGGGCCGGCCTTCCTCCACGATCTCGGCGGGCTGGAGAGCACCCGCAACAACCAGCTCGTCGTCACCGCGACGCTGCAGACCTCCCGCGACCCGGACATCTTCGCCATGGGCGACTGCGCCTACCTCGTCGAGGAAGGCTCGCAGACGCCGATTCCGCCGCGCGCCCAGGCGGCTCACCAGCAGGCCTCGCACCTCTACGGGCAGATGGCCAACCGTCTTGCGGGTCGGCCGCTGAAGCCGTTCAAGTACCGCGACTTCGGCTCGTTGGTCTCGCTCGGCGAGTACACCGCCGTCGGCAACCTGATGGGCTTCATCCAGGGAAAGAACATGTTCATCGCCGGGCTGTTCGCCCGGCTGATGTACCGTTCGCTCTACAAGATGCACGAGACAGCCGTGAACGGCTGGTGGAAGACGAGCCTCGATGCCCTGGCCCGGGCGCTCACCCGGCGCACTGAGCCGCGGGTGAAGCTGCACTGACGAAGGCCGAGGCTTGATCCGGCGGGCGGGCGCGACATGTTCCCGATCCGCCGGCTCGATCAAGAAGCCGGCGGAAGGAGACGCCATGATCCTCGTCAGCGTGATGTACCCGAGCGGGGCCGGCACCCGCTTCGACATGGACTATTATCTCAAGAAGCACATGCCGCTGGTCAGCGAGCGTTGGACCGCGAAGGGTCTGCACGACTACTCAGTCGTGACGGGCACCGGTACGCCCGATGGCGGTGCGGCGCCCTATCAGGTTGTGGCGCTGCTGCGCTTCGAGTCCGCCGACGCGTTCAAGGCCGCCGCGTCGGAGGATGGGCCGGAGATCTTCGGGGACATCCCGAACTTCACCGACACGCAACCGACGGTTCAGCTCAGCGAGTTTGCGGCGTCTGAAGTGAGAGGCTGATGATCGACATCATCAAGCAGATCCAGGCCTCCAATCCGGGGCTTGGCACGACGATCATCGTGCTGCGTGCGGATTCGCGGGCGCTGGCCGATCCGGCAACGCTGACGCCTGAGGCGAAGGCGTGGGTCGATGCGAACGCACCCGACGCGCGCCTTTCGCAGGAGACGGTGCTTCTCGCACCCTATCCCGGTGGCATGCCGACCGAGCGTACGGTCACGGTGCTCGCCTTCTCCGATGCGCGCCACCTCGCCGCCTTCGCCACGGCCTGGACCGGCGATCCGACGCTCGATGACGACGAGGAAGCGGCCTGATCGCGGCCGGGGCCGCGCCCGCCCGAGAAGGGCAGGGGCGGCCCGCTTCGGCCTGAAAGCGCCCCGGCGGCGGGGCTGCGCGGTGCTTAGGCCGCTTCGATGATCCGGGCGGCGGCGGTGATCATCTCCTTCATCGCCGCGTTTGCGGCCTGATAGGCCGGCGTGCCCACATCCCAGTTGCTCTGGGCGAGGGCTTTCACCATCCGCTCGGCCTCGGCGTGGGCTGTTGCCTCGGCCATCAGGAACGCCTCCGCCGCATTCCGGCGAGACGGGTCGGAGGTCAGGTTTTCCACCGCCTGCCGGGCGGCTCGGCCCCGCAGGATCGCTGCCGCCGGATCGGCGGGCGCCGCGCCGAGCAGGATCGTCGCGAGGCCCCGCTTCCATAGGCCGAGATCGGCCGGCAGACGCACCAACTCGTAGAGGTCGATCCCGCTCGAATCCGCCAGAGCCGTCTGCGCCAGCGTCTCGGCCTTCACGAGGCGCTTGGTGATGGCCTCGATCTCGGTACGGGTCTTGGCCGCCTTGGCGGCGATGCTCTGCACGCTGCTCGAAATCTCCGCCGTCGCGCTGCTCTGCTGCGTGATGGCCGCAGCGAGAGCCGCGTTCATCTCGCTCGTGCGGGCGATCCGTTCGGCCGCGCTCTCGACACGGCTGCCGAGGCTGTCGACCACGCCGCTGCCGGTCGAGACGGCGCCGCGGCTCTCCTCGACGGCACGGGCGATCTGGCTCATTTCGCCCTGAAGGGTGTTGAGCCAGGTGCGGATCTGCTCGGTCGAGCGCGCGGTCTGGCCCGAGAGCGACTTCACCTCGGCAGCCACCACCGAGAAGCCGCGGCCTGCCTCGCCCGCGCGGGCGGCCTCGATGGTCGCGTTCAGCGCGAGCAGGTTGGTCTGGCTCGAGATCGTCGCGATGGTGCCCGCCATCGTGCCGATCTGGGCGATGGCGTTCTGGAGAAGCTGCAGGCGCTCGTCGATCTGTTGGGTGCGGTCGCGGATCGCGTCCATGGCCGAGCGGGCGTCGCCGACGTCGGACATGCAGGCCGTCATCGCTTGGCGGGCTTCGGCGGCGCTGGAGCCGGCGGCCTCAGAGGTCTCGGCCACTTCGGCGATGGACGCGCCCATTTCTTCGATCGCGCTCGCGATGGTTTGCGTCGATTGCGCAACCTCGCCGACGTCGTAGGTCGTCCAGCCGATGTTGATCGCCCCTTCCGAGGCTTCTCTTGCAATGGCGGCGACGTTGGCCCGCTCGGTACGCAGATCGCTGCGCTGCGCCCGGTCGAGGTCGCTCAAGGCGGCACCCACGGCGTTACCGGGCATATCGGTTTGGTCGAGGCCGGTACGGTTTGCCAAGCGCTGGATCGCCGCGATCAGGCGTGCGTCGTCGGAAGGACCGGCTGCCGGGAGTTCGGACGAGACAGGTGCGGACGGTCCGGTACTACGACCGAGCTTGAGAGACAGCATGGTGTCAGAGACCCCCGATTCTTATGCCACTTATTATGGAAAGACCTACCCAGGATGGTTTCGCTCGGCTTCAGCCATGCATCTTCCGATTGATTCAAATTGGGCAGAGCACTTTCTGTGACGGCGGGGGTGTTTATCGCTCCTCGCCAGTTAACATTGGCTTTAAATCGGCTCGGAAAGGTACCTAAGGTGTTGCTAAAACCTATCAAATGACGACGCCCGCTCGTTTGTGGCTCAGCGAGCATGATATTTTTTGCATTCCGCGATGAGCATGTTGTGTGCATCTGCAGCAAAATTTTGCATCGCAAAATCGTTATGCTCAGTCTCAGCATATCTGGACAATGCCATAGGCGGCACCTAACTTAGACGGCACAATGCTCAGTTTGAGCATAAAGGAGACCGCGATGTTCGAGGCAGGATCCGCCCCTCGCGAGCCGGCTGAACGGGCCTTCCCGCTGCCCGATCTCTACGCGCGCGTCAGCCGTCACGTGCCCGCGATCGAGTGGCCGGCGCTGGCTCCCGATGTCGAGGCCATCCTGCGCCTGAAACGCGAGCGCAACGCGGTGGTTCTGGCGCACAACTACCAAGCGCCGGAGATCTTCCACACCGTGGCGGATATCGTCGGCGACAGCCTCGCTCTAGCTCGTGAAGCGGCGCGGGTGGATGCGGACGTGATCGTGCTGGCCGGTGTCCACTTCATGGCCGAGACCGCCAAGCTCCTGAACCCCGGCAAGACCGTGCTGATGCCCGACATGGCCGCCGGCTGCTCGCTCGCCGATTCGATCACCGCGGCCGACGTGCGGGCCCTGCGCGCCAAGTATCCCGGCGTGCCGGTCGTGACTTACGTCAACACCTCCGCCGCGGTGAAGGCCGAGTCGGATGTGTGCTGCACCTCCGGCAACGCCGCCGACGTGGTGCGCGCGCTCGGCGTGAAGCGGGTTTTGATGATCCCGGACGAGTTCCTGGCCCAAAACGTCCAGAAGCAGGTGCCCGAAGTCGAGATGCTGACCTGGGCCGGACATTGCGAGGTGCACGAGCGCTTCACCCCGGCCGACATCGCCGACGTTCGCGAGAGCTACCCCGGCATCACCGTGATCGCCCATCCGGAATGCCCGCCGGAGGTGGTCGAAGCCTCGGACTTCTCCGGCTCGACGGCGATGATGATGAACTACGTCACCGAGAAACGGCCGTCCCAGGTCGTGCTCGTGACCGAATGCTCGATGGCCGACAACATCGCGGTGGCCAACCCCGACATCGAGTTCATCAAGCCCTGCAACCTCTGCCCGCACATGAAGCGGATCACCTTGCGCAACATCCGTGAGGCATTGGAGACGATGACGCACGAGATCACGGTCGAGGAAGGATTGGCCGAGCGGGCGCGCCTCGCCGTCGAGCGGATGCTCGCGGTGAAGCCGACCCAGACCGTCTCACCGCGGCAGGCCGCCTGATGAGCGTCTTCGCCCGGAGTCCTGCCGACCGGGTGGTCGTGGTCGGCGCCGGGGTAGCCGGACTCGCCACGGCTCTGCGGCTCGCGCCGCGCCCCGTCACCCTCATCACCGCCGCGCCCCTCGGGGCCGGCACCGCCACGGGTTGGGCCCAGGGCGGCATCGCCGCCGCGATGGGCACGGACGATGCGCCCTCGCTCCACGCGGACGACACGCTCGCCGCGGGCGCCGGCCTGACCGACCCGGCAGTCGCCCTGCGCGTCGCCGAAGCCGGGCCGGGCCTGATCGATTGGCTCGTCGCCCTCGGAACCGGTTTCGACCGGGAGGCGGACGGCGCCCTGGCGCTCGGGCTGGAGGCCGCCCACAGCCGGCGCCGGATCGTGCGGGCGCGGGGTGATTCCACCGGCCGCACCGTACTGGATGCGCTGGTCCGTGCCGTCCAGGCGACACCCTCGATCGAGGTTCTCCTGGCCGGCTTGCACGGCCTGATGCAGGATGCCGACGGCCGTGTCTGCGGTGTCGTGTGTGAACGTGACGGCGCGGCCTTCCGTCTGCCCGCCCGCGCGGTGGTGCTGGCGACTGGCGGCACCGGAGCGCTCTACGCCTCGACCACGAACCCGCGGGGCGCCCTCGGGCGAGGTCTTCTCGTTGCCGCACGGGCAGGGGCAGCGCTGCGCGACCTCGAATTCGTTCAATTCCACCCGACCGCCATCGCCGCCGGCCGCGATCCGATGCCGCTCGCGACCGAGGCGCTCCGCGGCGAAGGGGCGGTGCTGATCGATGAGGACGGCGCGCCCGTGATGGCGGGGATCGAAGGCGGGGACCTTGCCCCCCGCGACGTCGTGGCCCGTGGCATCTTCCAGGCGCTCGGCCGTGGCCGCACGGTCTATCTCGACACCTGTGGCCCACTCGGCGCCCGCATGCCGCAGCGCTTTCCGACGGTTTTCGCGCTCTGCGCCGAGGCCGGCATCGATCCGGCGGTCCAACCGATCCCGGTCCGGCCGGCGGCGCACTACCACATGGGCGGCATCCTCGTGGACGCCGCCGGCCGCAGCACCGTGCCGGGCCTCTGGGCGTGCGGCGAGGTGTCCTCGACCGGTCTGCACGGCGCCAATCGGCTTGCCAGCAACTCGCTTCTCGAAGCGCTGGCCTTCGCGCCGCGCGTCGCCGAGTCGATCGATGCCGCCTCGGCCCCAGCGAGCACGGATCGCCCGGCGCCGCTGCCCGAGATACAGCCGCAGGATGACGCGGCACTCGCCGAGGTTCGCGGCATCATGGACGCTTGCGTCGGCGTGGTGCGCGATGAGGCCGGCCTGTCCCAGGCCATCGCTCGGCTGGCCGATCTGTCCGAGCGCGGCAGCGACGCGGCCGCCACGGGCCTGATGATCGCTCGCTCCGCCCTCGATCGGTGCGAAAGCCGCGGCGCCCATTGGCGCAGCGATCATCCGGGTCAGCTCCCGGCCCGGCACTCCGTGTTCACGCCCGCCGCCGCTAACGCCCCGTGCGCGCTTCAGGAACTCACCGATGCCTGACGATGTCCTGCTGCCGCTGCCGCGCCTTCTCGTGGAACCCGTAGTGCGGGCGGCCCTCCTCGAAGATCTCGGTCGGGCGGGCGACATCACAACGGATGCGATCGTGCCCGCGGGCGAGCGGATGGAGGCGGTCATCGCCTCCCGTCAGGACGGGGTGATCGCCGGCACCGATGCCGCCGCCATCGCGTTCGAGCTGATCGATCCGAGCCTGTCGGTCACGGTCGAGCGCGGCGACGGCTCCCGCGTCGCGCCGGGCGATACGGTGATCCGCCTCTCCGGTCCGGCGCGCGCGGTCCTGACCGCCGAGCGCGTCGCCCTCAACCTGCTCTGCCGGCTCAGCGGCGTCGCCACGGCCACGGCCTCATTGGTCGAGGCGGCACGACCGCACGGCAAGGCCCGGATCGTCTGCACCCGCAAGACCACGCCGGGCCTGCGGGCGCTGGAGAAACACGCGGTGCGCGCGGGTGGTGGCTCGAACCACCGTTTCGGCCTCGACGACGCGGTGCTGATCAAGGACAATCACGTCGCAGTCGCGGGCGGCATCATCCCCGCCATCGAGCGGGCTCGCGCGCGGACCGGTCACCTCGTCAAGATCGAGGTCGAAGTCGACACCTTGGCCCAGCTCGAAGAAGCGCTCTCAATCGGCGCCGACGCGGTGCTCCTCGACAACATGAGCCCCGACACCTTGCGGCAGGCCGTGGCGATGGTCGATGGACGCGCCGTGACCGAGGCCTCAGGCCGGATCAACCGGGAGACGGTCGGCGCGGTGGCGGCGTCGGGTGTCGATCTGATCTCGGTCGGCTGGATCACCCACAGCTCGGCGATCATCGATCTGGGGCTCGACGCGGCCTAGCGCCTGGCGCAGCCCCCAAGGGACTCCGAGACCATCCTCACGCGTCCAGCGCAGCTCCGGAATAGGGGCGGACGGTGAGGCATTCTGCCGAAGGCGATGCTCTGGAAGGTTCCGTCCGGCAACGATAATCCTGGCTCGCACGGCCGCGCTGCCACAGTGTGGCCACACGGTCACGAGGATGGCTGAAGCAGTACCGCACTGCAAATCAAGCTTGGCTTTAATCGGGGAGCGTTTACGCCTTGGCGAGGGTCCGCACGGCATCGTGCGGCGGTTCTTCCACCGCGTCCCCTGATTCTTCGCCTGCCCCGAGAGGCCCTGATGCGCCGTTTCGTCGTTGCCCTGGGCGGGCTTGCCTGCGCGACGTTCGCGCTGGCAAGCCCCGCCGCAGCCTATGAGATTGACCCGCTCACGCGCCAGCCGCTGACCGAGGTTCTGACGGTGCGCGTGCGCCCGCAGAACACGCTGCCGACCGCCAACGCGGCTCTGCCGGCGGATGTCCCGGGTGCGCCCGCCTCGGCCGCCGACCCGCTGGCCTCGACCGTGCCGCAGATGACGGCGATTCCGCGCGATACGGTTCCCTATTCCGGACCCCACGCTCCCGGCACCATCGTCGTCTCGACCGCCGAGCGCCGGCTCTACCTCATTCAGCCCGGCGGCGAGGCCCTGCGCTACGGCGTCGGCGTCGGCCGTCCCGGCTTCACCTGGGGTGGCACGCAGACTGTCACGATGAAGCGCGAATGGCCCGATTGGCGCCCGCCCTCGGAGATGCTGCGCCGCCGTCCCGATCTGCCCCGCTACATGAAGGGCGGTATCGAGAATCCGCTCGGCGCGCGCGCCATGTATCTCGGCAACACGATCTATCGCATCCATGGCTCCAACGAGCCCGAGACGATCGGCACGGCAGTATCGTCCGGCTGCATCCGCATGACCAACGAGGATGTGACGGATCTCTACAGCCGCGTGAAGGTCGGCGCCCGGGTCGTCGTCCAGCGCTGATCGTTCACCCGAAATAGAAATGAGAAAGGGCCGGCAGCGATGCCGGCCCTTTTCGTTTGGGCTTGGTCCGAGAGAGCCGCGGGTCAGCCGATCAGCAGCAGATCCAGCACGACCGCGGCGATGCCGCCCGCCACGGCGAGGCCAAGAATGACGACGCTGCTGAGCTGATCGACGGTGTCGACGTCCTGACCGACGCGATGTTGGAAATCGTTGGCTGACACGCGCTGCCTCCGTTGAAAGGTCGCACGCCAACGGGTGGGGCGGGGGATGGTTCAATGCCGGACCGTCGCAGGCCGCCCCCGAAGCCGCGTGGATCGCCGACGCGGAACCTCCCCCCGCAACACCGGTTGGCCCCCCTCAACAGGGAGGATAGCCATGGTCGATGCCAGCCAGATACGCGAGCACGCCACCGTCGTCGGTTCTGACGGCGGACATGTCGGCACGGTGGATCACGTCGGGAAAGGCGAAATCAAGCTGACCAAGAGCGACGCCGATTCGGGCGGGCTCCATCACTACATCCCCCTCGATTTCGTGATCGCCGTCGAGGGCGATCAGGTTCGCCTCAATCGGAGTGCGGACGAGGTGAAGCAGGAATGGAGCACGTCGGGCGCCGCCTGAGCGAACGACATTCGCCCCGGCCGTCCGTCGAGCGGCCGGAAGGATTCTCTTGCCTCGTAGCCGGACGGACTTCGCCCTCACCACACGGAGAGGGCCGACACCGCATCCATGGAGAAACGCGTGACCACACAGAATGATCGGCCGCAATCCGAGACCGAGCCGAAGCCTATCGGCGATCCGCCCCCCACTCCGCAGCCGCCTGCCGGAGATCCCCCGCCGCGACCGGATGCGATTCCCAACGAGGATCTCGATCAGGTGGAGGAACAGCCGAGCTGACGTGTTGTGCGGGCCACTTCAGGCGTGGCCCGCATCATGTCCGCTGATTTGCCGCAGGTTTAGTGGCAGCCGCAACTGCCGCTTCCGCAGCCTCCGCCGGCTTGGCTCGTTTTCGCCGTTGCGCTGGCCACACGGTCCCTTGTGAGGCCGCGCTCGTCCAACTCACGCAGATAGGTTGACCAGCGGTTCCGATACTCGCGACCGAGGTCGAACAGGTAGTCCCACCCATAGATACCGGTATCGTGCATATCGTCGAAGAACAGCTTCACGGCGTAGTTGCCGATGGGCTCGACCGAGAGGATTGCGACATCGCGCTTGCCGCCCAGCACCTTGCGCTCGGCCGGAGAATGGCCTTGAACCTCCGCTGAGGGACTCGACACGCGCAAGTATTCGGCGGGCAGCTCGAAGCGGCCGCCGCCATCGAACGCGACAGTCAGAATGCGCTTGTCCCCGGACAGGCGGATTTCGGTGGGCCAGCGCTCACTCATGACGGTCGATTCCACGCTCTCATGCCGGCATTGCGCTCGCGCGCTTGCCGGAGGATGCCACCGCCCTCATATGGATGGCGATGTTGGATCTGTCAGCCGACAAAACCACCCATGCCGGCACCGAGTCGAGTTCAGAGGCGCGTATGTGGGGCCCCGCCGACGATACCCTCGCGCCCGTGCGGCCGGCGCCGCTCATCGACCCCTTCCAGCGGGCGATCACCTATCTCAGGATCTCGGTAACGGATCGCTGCGATTTTCGGTGTGCGTACTGCATGTCGGAGGACATGCAGTTCCTGCCCAAGCGCGATCTGCTGACGCTCGAAGAACTCGATCGGCTCTGCGGCGTGTTCATCGATCGCGGTGTGCGCAAGCTGCGGATCACCGGCGGCGAGCCGCTGGTGCGCCGTGACATCATGCATCTGTTCCGCCGGCTTTCCCGGCACCTGAAGAGCGGCACCCTGGACGAGCTGACGTTGACGACCAACGGCTCCCAGCTTGCCCGCTTCGCGCCCGAATTGGCCGATCTCGGCGTGCGCCGGATCAACGTCTCGCTCGATACGCTCGACCCCGACAAGTTCCGGGCGATCACCCGGCGTGGCGACCTGTCGGTGGTGCTGGCGGGGATCGAGGCGGCGCGTGCCGCGGGCATCAAGGTCAAGATCAACGCCGTGGCTCTCAAGGGCGTCAACGAGGACGAGATCGCCGACATGATCGCCTGGGCCCACGGGCTCGGCATGGACATGACGCTGATCGAGGTGATGCCCCTCGGCGAGATCGAGGGCGACCGCACCGACCAGTTCTTGCCGCTCTCGGTTGCCCGCGAACGCCTGGAGCAACGCTTCACCCTGACGCCTCTGCCCGACCGCACCGGCGGCCCGGCCCGCTACGTGCGGATTAAGGAGACCGGCGGACGGCTCGGCTTCATCACGCCTCTGACCCACAATTTCTGCGAGAGCTGCAACCGGGTGCGCCTGACCTGCACCGGCAAGCTCTACATGTGTCTGGGCCAGGAGGACGCGGCCGATCTGCGCGCGGCGTTGCGCGCTTCACCCGACGATGCGCTGGTGACGCAGGCCGTGGTCGAGGCGATCTCCCGCAAGCCGAAGGGCCACGACTTCGTCATCGAGCGCGCTCGTCCGGCGGCCGTGCCGCGGCACATGAGCGTCACCGGGGGCTGATCGGCCTCAACCTGCGATCGGAACCAGATTGTCGCGAAGCTCTCGGCTCGCGAGCCAGTCCTGAACGCGATCGCAATGTGCGGCGACCTTCGGCGTGTGCGCGTAGATCGCCAGCGATCCCTCGACCATCGCCCGCAGCTCGATGCAGCGGCTGGCATCGACGAGGAAGTTCAGGCCGCCGAGCGGCGGCTTGAAGGTCGTGCTGCCGGTGACGCCGAGCCGCGCTGCGATCTCCGGATAAACCGGCCAGATGCTCCCGCTGAGCGGATCGGGCAGGTAATCCTCGCAGGCCGCCGTTCGCGCCGGGATCTCGGCACGGCGAAGCGCGTCGCGAGCGAGATCCGCGAGCACGAACAGTTTTGGATGATTGATCGTGTGCATGAAGCAGCCGCGGCGCATCCACCCGGCGAACAGGCGGTCGAGGTCGCAGCCGTGGGCATGGCTTAGCGCCAGCAGGGCATCGCGATTCGGAAACCAGCCGTCGAGATAGCCGACGCGCGAAAATACCTCGGCTCGAAACAGCGAGACGATTTCATCGGCCGAGAAGCCGCGGGCGAAGCCGTAGACGATCAGCGCCGAGTGGTAGTCGCCCATTGGCGAGCCGAACAGTCCGCCCTTGTGGGTGATGTAGACGATGTCCGGGTGGAAGGCCGGGAAGACGATCGTCGGCACGGGCACGACGAACCGGGCGGTCTCGAAGATCCGCGCGGCTGTCACCTCGCCGAACGGGCCCGCCTCGAACGGGAAGCACACGGTCAGGTCGGCAGCCCGAACCGCTTCGAGCAGCCGCGCGGGACTTGAGTCGAACTGCGAGAACGTCGCCGGCTCTACCGACGCGATCTCAGCATTCGGCGCAAGGAACCCCAGGCACCCCGCAAGGACGGCGACTTGGCAGTTGTTGCCGACGACGACGATTCGCCTAGCCATGGCCGCGTGCCTCCGCCTGCCAGCAGTTCCTCGTCGCAGACCACGGCGGCCTGCCGGGCGAACTCGCGGCGAGCTTCGTGCAGGCTGCGGCTGGAGGCGGGGAGGGCGTCCTGGTCACCGCCCTCGGTGAGATGGCGGAAGAAGACCCGCATGACATGATCGACACCGTCCTTGCTGACGGACCTGAGATCGCTCTCGAGATAGCGGAAGGCGCCCTCGGGCGATGTGATGATCTCGTAGGAGGGGAAGTACAGCGTATCGTCGCGGGTGTCGGCGAGACGCTGGGCGGCAACCCGGAGCACCGCCTTGCTGTGTATGGTCGATTGCAGCACGTGGCGTCCTTCATAGGTCGCGACAAGCGGCACCGGCGACACCGTCAGGATCAGGCGCGCCCGCGGATTAACCGATTTCAGGGCGTCGGCGAAGGCGGAGAGGTCCGCGATCACCTCCTCGACCGGCTGGTTCCTGAAGGCGTAGGCCTCCGGATCGAAGGTGCCGGCGGCCACGCCCGGACAGAGCGGGAAGGCCGCGCCGTCGGCCGTCGCCTGCCAGCCCTCGGTGAGGCCGAGGGTGAAGACGAAGACGTCGAGGCTCTCGAAGAGCCGGCGCACTTGGGCGAAGTGCTCTTGCCGCTCCGCCTCGATCGCTTCGGGGCTGGCAAAGCCGGCGGGCTCGATGCGCGGCCGGAACGGGTCGGCGAAGCGCCCATCGGCTCGTTTCCAGGCTACATCGGCGGGGGTGAAGCGACCGTAGGCCCGTTCGATGAGCTGAAGGAGTTGGCGTGCGGTGTAGACGTTGCCGTAGCGCGCCGAGAACAGGCGGAAGCCGCGCGCACGCGCCTCGTCCGGTGTGACGCTGTCGGGTGCATCTTCCGTGACGAGATAATCGTAGCCGCTCGCCTGGAGTCTATCGGCGATGTGCTGGGCAAAGCAGCTTCCCGCCGTGGCAATCCGGGTCTGTCGCGTCAGGCGGAAGCCGTCCGGTACCGGCGGTCCGGCCATCGGGTCCAGGGCGAACAGCGGCAGCGAGCCGACGGAGCGATCCCAGAAGGCGTGGTCGGCAAGACCGGAATAAGGGTTCTGAGCGCGGTCTTGCATCGGCGGGCGGGACCCTAGCCGACTGGCTCCGCAGCGGCAACGGCCCCGACTCGAGCCGTATCCGACCGGATGCCCTGGGCTGGCGTCCACTTCGCCGAACCGTGCTTTGAAACGGATCCGGTTTGCATTTTGAATGTCTCGCGCACGGGGCTAGAGCACGCTTTGAGACAATCGGATACCGGAGACACGAATCTCATGGCCAAAGTCGCGTTCCTGGGCCTCGGCGTGATGGGCTCGCCGATGGCGGGGCACCTCGCGAAGAAGGGCCACGACGTCACTGTGTTCAACCGCACCGGCGCCAAGGCCGAGGCATGGGTCGCGGCCAACGGAGGTCAGGCCGCCGCAACGCCCCGCGAGGCGGCGGCCGGATGCGCCATAGTCTTCGCCTGCGTCGGCAACGACGACGATTTGCGCTCGGTGGTGCTTGGCGCGGACGGCGCCTTCAGCGGCATGGAGAAGGGTGCGATCTTCGTCGATCACACCACCGCCTCGGCCGAGGTCGCCCGCGAACTGTCCGCAGCGGCGGACGCGGCCGGGCTTCGCTTCATCGATGCCCCGGTCTCCGGCGGTCAGGCGGGCGCGGAGAACGGGGTGCTTACCGTGATGTGCGGTGGCGAGGAGGCGGCCTACGCCGAGGCCGAACCGGTCATCATGGCTTACGCCAAATCCTGCCGCCTCCTCGGGCCGTCCGGCTCGGGCCAGCTGACCAAAATGGTCAACCAGATCGCGATCGCCGGGCTGGTACAGGGGCTCTCGGAGGCGATCCACTTCGGCAAGCGCGCCGGCCTGGATATGGAGGCGGTACTCGACGTGATCTCCAAGGGCGCGGCCGGCTCCTGGCAGATGGAGAATCGCGGGCGCACGATGAACGCGGACAAGTTCGACTTCGGCTTCGCGGTCGAGTGGATGCGCAAGGATCTCGGCATCCTACTCGCCGAGTCCCGCCGCAACGGAGCCCGGCTGCCGGTAACGGCGCTGGTCGATCAGTTCTACGCCGAGATCGAGGCCATGGGCGGCAAGCGCTGGGACACCTCGTCCCTCATCGCCCGGCTGGAGCGCTGAGCCGAGCTTGCACCAGGGACCACGCCGCCTCCGGCGTGGTCCAATGCCAATCCTCGCCCATCTGGTGGCGAAACCACGTGAACTGGCGCTTGGCGTAGCGGCGGGTGTCGCCTTGACCACGCCGGATCGCTTCTTCGCGGGAGATCGTCCCGTCGAGATGGGCGATCAGCGCCGGCACGCCGTGGGCGCGCATCACCGGTAGCAGCGGATCGAGACGCCGTTCGCGGAGCGCGGCGACCTCGTCCATCGCGCCTTGCTCCATCATCGCCACGAAGCGCGCGTCGATGCCCTGGCGCAGCGCCTCACGCTCGGTGGCGAGGAAGAGCTTCAGCAACGGCTTTCCGGCAAGCGGACCCGGCACACGCGATTCTTGAAACGAGCCGATGGAGCGGCCGGTCGCCGTGTGGATTTCAAGAGCCCGCATCACGCGCATCCGGTCCGACGGCCGAAGGCGCTGGGCGCTCTTGGGATCACGCCGTGCCAGCGCGGCATGAAGCGCCTCGGTCGGCTGTCCGTCCGCCTCGGTGCGAATCCGCTGACGGATGGCGTCAGGCACTTCGGGCAGATCCGAAATGCCCTCGTCGAGGCTACGGAAGTAGAGGCCGGTGCCGCCAACGAAGACGGGCAGGGTTCCTGCATCCATCTTCGAGAGGAGCGCCGCCGCCTGCCGCTGGAAGTGTCCGACGGAGAAGTTCACGGCCCCGTCGATACCGCCGTAGAGGCGATGGGGGGCCAGCCTTTCCTCCTCGTCGGAGGGCCGCGCCGAGAGCACGCGCAGATCGGCATAGACCTGCATCGAATCGGTGTTGATCACCGTGCCATCGAAAGCGCGGGCGATCCGCAAGCCCAGGGCCGACTTGCCCGAGGCGGTGGGCCCTGCAATGAGGATGGCGGCCGGGTGCCCCGCGTCCTGCCCGTCCGAACCCTGCACGGCCTCGATCTCCATGACCCTCGTTGCGACGCTGATAGCAAACCCCGACCGGCCCGCCATCACCGATGCAGTGCTCGCCGAGGCGCGCCGCGTGACGCGGACGGAGCATCAACCGCGCATTCTCCACGGCGAGGTGGCGGCCGAGCTTCTGCTGCCGGGCGCACCCGACGACGCGCTGGCCCTCGCGGAAGCCCTGCGCGCGGCATTCGGATCTGAGCCGATCGACGTGGCCGTGGTTCCCCACGATCAGCACCGCCGCAAGCGGCTGTTCCTCGCCGACATGGACTCGACCATGATCGAGCAGGAATGCATCGATGAACTCGCTAACGTCGTCGGCATCAAGGAACAGGTGGCGGCGATCACCGAGCGAGCCATGCGTGGTGAGGTCGCCTTCGAACCGGCGCTGCGGGAGCGGGTGGGCCTGCTGAAGGGCCTGTCTGTCGGCGCTATCGACGGTCTGATCCGCGATGTGATCCGCCTGACGCCGGGCGGCGGCACCCTCGTTGCGACGATGCGGGCGCACGGCGCCTTCACCTGCCTCGTCTCGGGTGGATTCACCCTATTTACCGGCCCCATCGGCGCCCGTCTCGGTTTCCACGAAACCCGCGCCAATCGCCTCGACGTCGCGGACGGGCACCTGACGGGACAGGTTGTCGAGCCCATCGTCGGCGCGGAAGCCAAGCGCGCAAGCCTCATCGAACTGCGCGAGCGGTTGGGCCTGAGCCAAACGGAGACGATTGCCGTGGGTGACGGGGCGAACGACCTGCCGATGCTCGAAGAGGCCGGTCTTGGTGTCGCCTTCCGCGCCAAGCCGAAGGTGGCGCAGGCCGCGCAGGTGCGAATCGAGCACGGCGATCTCACCGCACTACTCTACCTCCAGGGATTCTCGGCGGCTGAGTTCGTAGCTTAGTTTTTCTCAGCGACGTCGCAACGCTCCGAGATACAATCCGGCTGCGTGCCCCTCCCTTCCTCCCGGTGCGGGAAGAGGGGAGGGCAACACCGTCGATCGGATCGCTGCTTACTCCAACCCGATCGCCACGAAGCGCACGTCGCCACTGGTGCTGGCCACCAGCAGCAGCACCGACTTGCGGCCCTCCTTCTTGAGAGCCTCGACGCGCTTCGTCACGTCGGCGGGGTTCGAAACCGCCTCCTGGCCGACCTCGACGATGACCTCGCCCGGCTGGATGCGCTTGTCCGCGGCGGTCGAGTTGGGATCGACCTTGGTGACCACTACGCCGTTCTTGACGCTCTCCTTGATGCCGTAGCGGCGCCGCGCCTCGTCGTTGAGGCCGGAGAGGTTGAGGCCGAGGATCTGGCGATTGACCGATTCCGCTTCCGGCTGCTTGACGTTGGCGACCTGGGTCTTCTCGCCGTCCTCCAGGCGACCGAGCAGGACCGCCTTCGTCTGCTCCTCGCCCTTGCGCACGATCTGAATGTCCACGGTCTTGCCGACCGGGGTCGCGGCGACGATGCGCGGCAGCTCGCTCGACGACTTCACCGGCACGCCGTTGAACTTGACGATGACGTCGCCGACTTCGAGGCCCGCAGTCTTGGCCGGGCCCTTCTCATCGACGCCGGCCACGAGCGCGCCCTTGGCGCCGCCCTTCAGGCCGAGCGCTTCGGCGGTCGCCTCATCGACGTTCTGGATGCGCACGCCGAGCCAGCCGCGACGGACCTCGCCGAACTGCCGGAGCTGATCGACGACCTGACTCGCTGTCCCCGAGGGAACCGCGAAGCCGATGCCGACCGAGCCGCCGGAAGGTGACAGGATCGCGGTGTTGATGCCGATCACCTCGCCGTCCATGTTGAACAGCGGACCGCCGGAATTGCCCTTGTTGATGGCCGCATCGGTCTGGATGTAGTTGTCGTAGGGTCCTGACTCGATGTTGCGGCCCCGCGCCGAAACGATGCCGGCGGAGACCGAGCCGCCGAGGCCGAACGGGTTGCCGATCGCCATCACCCAGTCGCCCGGGCGCATCTTGTCGGAATCGCCGAAGGGTACGGCCCTGAGCGGGCGCTCGGCCGTCGGCTTCACCCGTAGAAGGGCGAGGTCGATCTTCGGATCCTTGCCGATGATCTCCGCCTTCAGCTTGGTGCCGTCGCTCAGGATGACCTGGATGTCGTTGGCGTCGCCGATGACGTGGTTGTTCGTCACCACGATGCCCGAGGCGTCAATGATGAAGCCGGAGCCGAGCGAGTTCGACTTGCGCGTCGGTCCGCGCGGGCTGTCCTCGTCACCCTTCGGCGTCCCTTGGCCGCGCCGCTTGAAGAATTCCTCGAACAGATCCTCGAACGGGGTGCCCTGCGGCAGTTGCGGCATGGTCCGGCCGCCGCGGTTGCTGGCTTCGACCGTCGTCGAGGCCGAGATGTTCACCACCGCATCGGTCACCTTGTCGGCGAGGTCGGCGAGCGATTCCGGGCCGCGGGCGAAGGCGGGGATCGGCAGGGCGGTGACCGTGACGGTGACGCCCAGCACCGCGGCGGCCAGGGCCGATGAGGCGCGCCGGGCAAACGACGGCGTTCGACCCCGGACGGCGTTCGCGGCGAGTCTCATGGACGTTTCCTCAAGCTCTGGGAGTGCCTGTTTCAGGCCGGTTGTGTGCCTCACGAAACGCCCGATCCCCGATCGTTTCCCCTTCGGTCAGAGCGGAGCGGCGGGCGTTCGGTGAGAGACACCTATAAATTCAGCGGCCGGCACCCCGATCAAGGGTGCCGGCCGCGATGGTCGTATCGGTCGCAGATCGTTCAGCGCACCGTGCCTGTGGTGGCACCGGCGCCAGACGCCGTCGGCTCGGCGGCGCCGTTGCGGGCACCCTGCGGACGGCGTCCCTGCGGATCGTTGAAGAAGCGGAAGAAGTCCGAGTTCGGACTCACCACGAGCCGGGTGTCCTGCCCCTTCAGCGCCTGCTCGTAAGCCTGCATCGAGCGGTAGAAGGCGAAGAAGTTGGCATCCTGGCTGAACGCCTCGGCGAGGATGCGGTTTCTCTCAGCGTCGCCCTCACCGCGCAGCTCTTCCTGCTTCTGGTTGGCCTCGGCCAGGATCACGACGACGTCGCGGTCGGCCTTGGCGCGGATCAGCGTCGCCGCCTGATCGCCGTTGGCGCGAATGTCGGTCGCCTCCTTCTTCCGCTCCGACGTCATGCGATCGTAGACCGCTTGGCTGTTCTTGGCAGGAAGGTCGACACGGGTCATGCGCAGATCGACGATCTCGATGCCGAGACTCTTGGCCTGCTTGTTCACGTCCTCCTGGATCGTGTTCATCAGCTCGGCGCGCTCGGTCCGCACGATGGCGTCACGGCTGGTCCGGGCCAGGACGTTGCGGAGCGCAGAGTTGGTGAAGCTCGCCAGACGTTGGTTGGCCAGGGCGATCGTCCCCGCCGCCTGGTAGAACTTGAGCGGATCGATGATCCGGTAGCGGACGAAGGCGTCCACTTCGAGGTTCTGACGGTCGGCGGTGAGCAGGGTCTGAACCGGAAGATCGAGATCCAGCACCCGCTTGTCGAACAGGACGACACTGTCGGTGAACGGCACCTTAAAGTACAGGCCGGGCTTGTTCTGGCCGACGGGGTTCAGCACGTCGCGCACGCGGCCGAGCTGCAGCACGAGCGCCTGCTGCATCTGCCCGACGGTGAAGACGGAGGCGTAGAGGCCGATCGCGGCTGCCGCCGCGAGGATGACCAGGCCGGTCCGAATGGCTGGATTGTTCATCGGCCCGTCGCTCCGTTCGTCTGCGTCCGCCCATTCTCCATCAGAGGCAGCACCGGCAGCACGCCCGCAGCGTTGGCACCAGCCACGCCCCCGTTCTGATCGATGATGACCTTGTTCACGGAGCCGAGCACGCGCTCCATCGTCTCCAGGAAGATCCGCTCGCGGATGACCTCGGGCGCGACCTTGTAGGAGTCGTAGACCTGACGGAAGCGCGACGCCTGACCGGTCGCCTCCGAGGTGGCCTGGGACTTGTAGGCCTCGGCCGCCTGCATAACCTTGCTGGCATTGCCTCGGGCTTCCGGCGTCACGCGGCTGGCATAGGTCTCGGCCTCGTTACGTACCTGCTGCGCGTATTGCTGTGCTGCGTTCACATCGATGAAGGCGGGCCGCACCTCCGGGGGAGGGGTGACGCTGGTGAGCTGCACGACCTCGATCCGCACGCCCGCGCCGTACTCGTCGAGGGCGCTTTGGACGATCTCCTTGACCTCCTGAGCGATGCTGGACTGCTCGTTGGTCAGGATCGCCTGGATGTTGCGGCGGCCGATCACCTCGCGCATCGCGCTTTCGGCGATGGCCTTGATCGTCCCATCCGGGTTGGCGAGGTTGAACACGTAGTCCTCCGCCTTGAGCGGGTTGACGCGCCACTGCACCTCGAAATCGATATCGACGATGTTCTCGTCACCGGTGAGCATCAGGCTCTCTTCCGGCACGTCGCGCTGACGCGTCGTGTTGCCGGCGGCCATATAGCCGATCGGAATCGAGTTCACGATGCCGACGTTGGGCTTCTGCACGGAGCCAATCGGATAGGGGAAGTTGTAGCGCAGGCCCTCGCCGGACTGGCTGGTGTAGCGTCCGAAGACCGTGTTGATGCCGACTTCGTTCGGCTTCACGATGTAGAACCCGGTCAGCAGCCACGCGCTGAGCACCAAGCCTGCCGCGACGAGGATTCCCTTGCCGCCGCCGAAGCCTCCGCCCGGCATGACGCCGCGGAGTCGATCCTGGCCGCGCCGGAGCAGATCCTCGAGATCCGGGGGCGTCTTGCCGCCACCCCCGCCACCCCAGGGGCCGCCGCCGTTTCCGCCGCCGCCGCCGCCGGGACGGCCCCAGGGACCACCTCCGCCGCCGCTCTGATTGCTCCAAGGCATTCTCGACGTGAACTCCTGCTGAAGCCGGTCCCCGCGGATGCGGATGACCCTTGCCCTAAACTCGATCCGTCGCCCCGTTATGGGGCGGGAAAAGCCGGTTTTCCCAAGCGCCAGAACGCGTTTGCGGTGCCGCGCGGACGCTGCGCACCTGAGTGGCGCCGCGCAGTCCTGTCAAGGCTGGCAGGTGGGCCCACACCGCGTCAACCGCAACGGTCGTTCGTGCCACGAAACTCTTTCCGCCCCTGCGGCCAAAGCGCCTGATGGTGGGTCAACGGCTGCCCGACCGTTCCAAGTCCACGAATCGAAACGCGAACTCGTCGCGCTCGCCGGGGCCGTGCGCCTCGCGCAGCGTCTCACGGAAGAGATCCCGGTCGAAGGGCGGAAAGTACGCATCGCCCTCCGGCGCCGCATCGACTTCGGTGAGATGCAGCCGGTCGGCATGGGGCAGGGCGAGCCGGTAGATCTCGGCACCGCCCACCACCATCAGCTCGTCGCCTCCGGCCGCGGCGAGTGCCTCGTCCCAGTCGCGCACGACGGTGGCGTCGGGAAGGGCGAGGCTGCGATCGCGGGTGATGACCAGACTGCGCCGTCCGGGCAATGGGCGGCCGATCGAATCCCAGGTCTTGCGCCCCATCAGGATCGGCTTGCCCATGGTGAGCGCCTTGAAGCGCTTGAGGTCGCTGGAGAGCCGCCAAGCGAGGCTGTTGTCGCGGCCGATCACGCCGTTGCGGGCGACCGCCGCGATCAGGGAGACTCGGGGTCGATCCATCAGACCGCCACCGGCGCCTTGATAGCGGGATGCGGTTCGTAGCCTTCGATCACGATGTCCTCGAAGCGGAAGTCGAACAGAGAGCGCACCTCCGGGTTCAACCGCAGCCGGGGCAGGGCGCGCCGTTCGCGCGAGAGCTGGAGGCGGGTCTGCTCCAGATGGTTGGCGTAGAGATGCGCGTCACCGAAGGTATGGACGAAGTCACCGGCCTCGAGCCCCGTCACCTGCGCCATCATCGCGGTGAGCAGGGCGTAGCTCGCGATGTTGAACGGCACGCCGAGGAAGGCGTCGGCCGAGCGCTGATAGAGCTGGCAGGAGAGGCGCCCATCCGCCACGTAGAACTGGAACAGGCAGTGGCAGGGGGCGAGCGCCATCCGGTCGAGGTCGGCCGGATTCCAGGCCGAAACGATGAGGCGGCGCGAATCCGGGTTTCGGGCGATCTCGTCGAGGATCCAGGCGATCTGATCGACGGTGCCGCCGTCGGGCTTGGCCCAGGAGCGCCACTGCTTGCCGTAGACAGGGCCGAGATCGCCGTTCGCGTCAGCCCACTCGTCCCAGATCGTGACGCCGTTCGCCTTGAGGTAGGCGACGTTGGTGTCGCCCTTCAGGAACCACAGCAATTCGTGAATGATCGAGCGCAGGTGGAGCTGCTTCGTCGTCACCAGGGGAAAGCCGTCCGCCAGATCGAACCGCATCTGGTGGCCAAACACCGAGAGCGTGCCCGTGCCGGTGCGGTCCTCCTTGCGGACGCCCTCGGACAGGATGCGGGTGAGCAGATCGTGATAGGCGCGCATGGCCCCTCAGGTCTGGCAACTGCTCCGGCGGATGTCGAGTCGGGCCTGCCCGCCGTCCCGCCTTTCCCCTTGTCTTGGTTACGCGGGATCGAGGGTTATCGCAGGAGGCTCGGCCCGAGCTGGTAGGCGAGCAGACAGAAATTGCTCCAACCGTGGAGCAGGATGCAGGGCCAGAGCCGGCCGGTGCGCCAGCGAAGCCAGCCGAGAGTGAGCGCGAGCGGAAGCAGGGTGAGCGGCCGGGCGAGCGCGCTTTTCGCGCCCGGATCGAGGGAGACGTGGGCGAGGCAGAACAGGAGCGCGGTCGCCGCGATCGTTCCCGCCGGTCCGAGGAAGGTGCTGGCCCGGGCGAAGGTTTCGCCCCGCAGCAGCAACTCCTCCGCGACAGGGGCCAGCACCACGACGAAGGCGAACCACAGGCCGAGCATCACCGGGCTCAGGAAGGGCGACAGGCGCACCCCGCTGCCGAAGCTCATCTGGAGTGCCGCCGCCGTGGTCGTCACCCAGGCGATGTGGATCAGGGGCCAGAAGGGAAACAGCAACCAGAGCCGCCGCATCGGTCGGCGTGGTTCGAGGGGGCGGGTCAATCCGAGCCGCTGGCGCCACGCGCCGCCACCGGCCCAAGCGGCGAGCCCGATCACGAGCCCGGCCATCAGCACCTGCCGCAGGGCGTCCATCATGACGCCGCGTCCCGTCACCTCCGATAAGGGCAGCCGCGGACGCGCGGCGGCGCTCGTGAGGGGGTCGATGCCGAGCCGCAGGTCGCCGCCGACGCGCACGATGAGGATGGCAAGCCCGCTCGCGAGAAGCAGGATGGCGAGCGGGACCGCGATGAGCAGCAGCACCCGACCGAACCATGAAGCCCCTGCCGCGAGCGGGGCGAGCGGCGGCTTCGACGGGCGCGCGTCGGCGGTGGCGGGCGGCATATCAGCCACGCTCGCAACGCGGAGCGGGTCTGAGCGCAGATCGCTCTTCAAAACCGCCGTCGGCCTCTCTATATTCGCTTTGCCGGTCGCAAGGCCGGCTATGGCGATAAACGTTCTTCGAAATAAACCTATCGGACCCGGGGGCGGTACCCGGCGCCTCCACCCGAACCCAGGACCGATGGCCGCACGGCCTCAGCGTGTTGGGTTCCGGCGGGGGCGAAATAGGATCGACGAGGGCGTAAAGGGAGCACTTTCGCTCGGCATGGTTCCGCCGTTATCGGGCCTTTGCAATAGTTGCCAACGACAACTTTGCTCCGGTGGCTGTCGCCGCGTAAGCGGTGCCAAAAACCGACCTAAAGTCCTAGCGGGTAGCACCGCATAGGCGGGGTTCGGAGGTACCTGGCAACAGAAACCTCCACTCAATTTCCACGACCCGGCGCAGCCCAATCCCGGCCGTGACCGGTGAAGCGAGCGCCGATGGCCGAAGATCTGATCCGTTACGATCTCCTGGTTCAGGACGCCCTGCGCGGTGTCGTGCGCAAGGTGCTGACCGACGCCGCGCGTGAAGGGCTGTCGGGCGAGCATCACTTCTACATTTCGTTCCGCACTGAGGCGCCTGGTGTGCGCATGTCGCAGCGCCTGCGCGAGAAGTACCCGCAGGACATGACGATCGTCCTGCAGCACCAGTTCTGGGATCTCGGCGTGACCGAGCACAGCTTCGAGGTCGGGCTATCGTTCTCGGGCGTGCCGGAGCGCCTGCTGATCCCGTTCGACGCCCTGTCCGGCTTCTTCGATCCGTCGGTGCAGTTCGGCCTCAAGTTCGATCTTAACGAGGGTGCCGAGGGCGATCAGGCGGAGGAGGCGCAGCCGAGTGCTCCTGTGAAAGCCGGTCCGCGCGGGGCGGGCTCAGAGCCCGCCGAGATCAAGCCGAAGAGCACGGGTCTCGCCACGGTGCAGAATGGTCCGAAGATCGTTCCGGCCCTTCCCGCCGCGGGTAAGTTGAAGACGGATCTCAAGCCGGACAACAAGCCCGAGGACGGCAGCGAGGCCAAGCCCGAGGCTGCCGAGAAGACCGAGCGCGACGGCACCGCCGAGGTCGTCAGTCTCGACGCCTTTCGTAAGAAGAACTGATTTTTCCCGCGACCGCCCCTCCATGGGGGGCGGTCCTGCGCGTCAGACCCGGCGCTGCGCCAGCATTCGCAGCCCATCCTTCGGACGCAGTGTCACGCGGTGGAGCGGCGTTACCGGCGGGTGATCCACGGGCAAGGTAAGACGCACCGCGCGCGCCACATGGGCGAGCACCAGCGTCGCCTCCTGCACCGAAAAGCTCTGGCCGATGCAGACCCGCGGGCCCGCCCCGAACGGCAGGTAAGCGAATCGCTCGATGCGGTCGCGCCGCTCCCCAAGGAAGCGCTCGGGGATGAAGGCGTCCGGCTCGTCCCACAGCTTGCGGTGCCGGTGCATCACCCAGGGAGCGATGATGACGGTCGAGTTGCGGGGAATCTTTACCCGCCCGATCCGGTCCTCGCGGAGCGCTTGGCGGCTGAGGAAAGGCACCGGCGGGAACAGCCGCATCGTCTCCTCCATCACCGCCTTGGTGAAGGGCAACCGGTCAAGTTGCAACGCGCCGTCCTCGCCTGCGGCGCCATCGACCTCCACCTCGACGCGCTCACGCGCCGCCTCGTCCTGGGAAAGGCAATAGAGCGCCCAGGTCAGGGCGTTGGCCGTCGTCTCGTGGCCGGCGGCGATGAAGGTGACGATGTTGGCCTTCACCTCGAGGTCGGTGAGGCCGCGACCGGTCTCCGGATCCTGAGCCGCGAGCAGCAGCGTCATCAGATCATGAGGCGCTTCGCCGCGGGCGAGCGCTGCCTTGCGCTCGTCGAGGAGCGTATCGACCACCTCGGCGAAGAACCGCAGCGCGGGCCGCGCACGCAGGCGGCCGAGCCGCGGCACGAAGGCGGGGAAGCCGAACACGTCGAGCGGGTCGATCGGCCCGATCGATTCGAGCAGCCGGGTGATGGCGCGCCCGAGCGCATCGGGATCGCCGGGCAAACCCTGCGTAAAGATCGTCCGCTCCAGCACGTCGAGCGTGGCGCGGGTCATCTCCAGCGCGACATCGACCGTGGCACCGTCGCGCCGGGCCAGCCGCCGGCCGAGCCGCGCCCCGGCGGCATCCATCTGCGCGACGAAACCGGCGACGTGGCGCGCCGAGAAGATCGGCGCCAGCGTGCGCCGCTGCAGCCGCCATTCGTCGCCCTCGGCCGTCAGCAGGCCGTCGCCGAGGCCTGGCGCCAGCACGCGCTTCTGCAGGTCGTCCTTGCGGTAGTAGGCGGCGCGCTCGACCAGCAGGTAGCGCACCAGGGCCGGATCGCTCACGACGGTGATGCGCCCCATCGCCGTCTCGCCCGCAACGACGAATTCCTCGAAATGCGCATCCATCCAAGTGGCGATCGGGTTCTCGCGCACCTTCTTCAGGAAGGCGAAGAGACCGAGCGGCTGCGTGAGCGGTGGCGGCACCTTGGGCCGGAAGAGCGGCGTGGCCGTCGAAGGCGCGAGGGGCAGCGTATCCAGCATCGGCAGGCGAACAACCTCGGCGGTAACGGAGTGCGCGATGCGTCATCCCCCATTCCGGGCCGGCATCGCGCTTGTCATCGTGCTTCGTTAAGTAGGGCCGCATCCGAGCCAACGAAGAGGCCACGATGTCGCCGCACGAGAACCCTTCCGTCGAGACGCGCACCGAGTCCGACACCTTCGGCCCGATCGAGGTGCCCGCCCACCGCTACTGGGGCGCCCAGACGCAGCGCTCGATCCAGAACTTCAAGATCGGCACCGAGCGCCAGCCGGCGCCGCTCGTGCACGCGCTCGGCATCGTCAAGCAGGCCGCCGCGCTGGTGAACAAGGATCTCGGCGGGCTCGACCCGAAGGTCGCCGACGCGATCGCCGAATCCGCTGCCGAAGTCGTCGCCGGACGGCACGACGACGAGTTCCCGCTGGTGGTGTGGCAGACGGGCTCGGGCACGCAGTCCAACATGAACGCCAACGAGGTGATTGCGAGCCTCGCCAACGAGCGGCTCGGGGGCAAGCGCGGCGGCAAGTCGCCGGTCCACCCCAATGACCATTGCAACCGCGGCCAGTCCTCGAACGACACCTTCCCCACCGCCATGCACATCGCGGTCGCCCGGGAGGTTCAGGAGCGGCTGCTGCCGGCGCTCTCCCACCTTCACACCGCGCTCGACGCCAAGGCGAAGGAGTTCGAGAGCATCGTCAAGATCGGCCGCACCCACTTGCAGGATGCGACCCCGGTCTCGCTCGGCCAGGAATTCTCCGGCTACGCCGCGCAGGTCGCCCTCGGCGGCGCGCGCATCGCCGCCACGCTCCCCGGCGTCCTGGCCCTGGCCCAGGGCGGCACGGCCGTCGGCACCGGCCTCAACGCGCATCCGGAATTCGCGGATCGCTTCGCGGCCAAGGTCGCGGAATTGACCGGGCTGCCCTTCACCTCGGCCGAGAACAAGTTCGAGGCGCTCGCCACCCACGATGCGCTCGTTTTCCTCCAGGGCGCACTGACGGCCCTGGCCTCGGGTCTGTTCAAGATCGCCAACGACATCCGCCTGCTCGGCTCGGGCCCGCGCTCGGGCCTCGGCGAATTGTCGCTGCCGGAGAACGAGCCTGGCTCCTCGATCATGCCGGGCAAGGTCAACCCGACCCAGTGCGAGGCGCTGACGATGGTCTGCGCGCAGGTGGTCGGCAACGGCACCACGGTGAGCTTTGCCGGCTCACAGGGACATTTCGAGCTCAACGTCTTCAAGCCGGTGATCGCCAACGCGGTGCTGCAATCGGTGCGAATCCTGGCCGACGCCTCAGTCAGCTTCACTGACAATTGCGTCGTCGGCATCAAGGCCAACACTGACCGAATCAGCGACCTGATGAGCCGCTCGCTCATGCTGGTGACCGCACTCGCCCCGTCGATCGGCTACGACAAGGCTGCCGAGATCGCCAAGACCGCGCACAAGAACGGCACCACCCTCAAGGAGGAGGCGCTGCGGCTCGGCTACGTCACGGACGAGGAGTTCGAGCGGGTCGTGCGCCCCGAAACCATGCTGGCGCCGAGCGCGGAATAAGCGCTAGGTTCGCTTCCCGGCGCGGACCTTCCGCGCCGGGTCGTCCGGAGGGCTGACACGGTGGCCGAGATCATCAACCTGCGCCAGGTGCGCAAGGACCGTGAGAAGGCGGCGAAAGAGGCCAAGGCCGCGGAGAACCGCATCCTGTTCGGCCGGCCGAAAAAGGCGAAGACGCTGGCCGAGACGCGCAAGGCGATCGAGCAGTCCCGCCACGAGGGCCACCGCCTCGCCGATCCCGACAAGGAATGACGCGCGCACCTCTGCGGGAAAACGCGAAGCGCTCCGTCATGATCGCGGGCCACCGCACCAGCGTCTCGCTGGAAGCGGAGTTTTGGGGCGCACTTCAAGAGATCGCGCTGGGGCGCGGACAATCGGTGCAGGCGCTGATCGGCGCCATCGATTCCGAGCGCGGCGCGCGCAACCTGTCTTCGGCCATCCGGGTGTTCGTCCTCCACGCGATGAAGGACCGCTCGGCGACCGTCATCGCCGACGGCGGCGATACATCGGCCGATCTTCGCCTGTCTCCGGAATGAAAAGCCGTTTCTTCGTCGTCACCGGCGGTCCCGGCTCCGGCAAGACCTCGCTCGTCCAAGCCCTGGCGGATGACGGCCTTGCCCATGTTCCTGAGGCGGGCCGGGCGATTATCCAAGAGCAGGTCGCCATCGGCGGCACGGCCTTGCCCTGGGCCGACCGCTCGGCCTTCGCCGAGCACATGTTCCGGCGCGACCTCGACGCCTACCGCACAACCGGGGCGCTTCGGGGGCCTGTCTTGTTCGACCGTGGGCTCCCGGACGTGATTGGTTACCTCACGCTCTGCGGCCTTCCGGTCCCGCCCGTGATGAGAGAGGCCGCTGAGCGGTGCCGCTATCATCGCCGTGTCTTCCTCGCGCCCTTCTGGCCGGACATCTTTTCGCAGGACGACGAGCGTCGGCAATCCGCCGAGGAGGCGGAGGCCACGGGCCACACGATGGCGCGGATCTACACAGAGCTTGGCTACGAACTGGTGCCCCTCCCTCTCGCACCGATCGCCGAGCGCATCGCCTTCGTTCGAAACGCGATCGACCGGCCGGCCTGAGTCCGAGCGCTACAGCGCCCCCTCCCTGATCGCGCCGGGATCGGCCAAGGCGTGCAGGAGGCCGGCGGCGGAGTGGGCGAAGCGTAGGGTGACGGACTTGCGCCGGGCCGGGCTCAGCGGATGGTCCGGCGGCTCGCGCAGGATCGCGGCGCCGAAGGAATCGGCGACGATGAGGCCGCATTCCTCCGGGATCAGCGACTCCGGCACGGTCTCGGGGATCGCGAAGAAGAAGCGGTCGCAATAGTCGCGGTAATCCGGCCATTTCCGGTCGGCGCGAAAGTCGGCGACGCTCGACTTGATTTCGACGATGGTGAGGCGGCCCGCGCCGCAGAGCGCGATCACGTCGGCCCGGCGCCCGTTGGCGAGCGAGAATTCCGGCAGGCTCACGCAGCCCATCTCGGCGAGCAGGCGCCGTACGCCGCGCTGAATGTTGAGCGCGGTCGGCGACTGGCGCCGGTCGGGCGGAAGAACGATGTGGGCGAGGGCTGTGGACATGCCGGGCTGCTGGCTTGCGGATGCGGCCGAATCGAGTCCGCGCATCCTGCCAGCGGGATCACGTCGGTGTCACCGGCCGCTTTGCCGCACGGCCAAAGCCGCCCGGATTGCCGCGAACCCGTCCGTCAGCGCCGCCGGGCCCGGCTGGAGGATCAGCGGCGACTTGATTTCATGGATGCGCCCTGCCGCCACTGCGGGAATGGCGTCCCATCCGGGTCGAGCGCGGATGCGCTCCACGTTGACGCGCTTGCCGCACCAGGAGGCGAGTATCACGTCGGGCGCGGCCGCGATCACCTGATCCGCGGTGACGATCCGGTCCTTAGCTGCCTGGGCGCGGCTCAAGTCCGGAAACACGTCCTGCCCGCCGGCATAACCAATCAGGTCGGAGACCCAGCCGATGCCGGAGATCATCGGCTCGTCCCACTCCTCGAAATAGACCTTCGGCCGTCCGCGCCCCGCGTTCTTGGCGGCGACCTCCGCGAGATGCGCCTCGTAGGACCGCGCCAGCGCCTCGGCCCGCTCCGCCGCGCCAACGAGGGCGCCGACGGTGCGGATCATTGCAAGGCAGCCGGCCACATCGCGCTGGTTGAACAGGTGGACCGCCACGCCGGCGCGGGCGAGGCTGGCGACGATCTCGGCCTGGAGGTCGGAGAAGGCGAGGACGAGGTCCGGTTCGAGGGCGAGAATCTTCGGCAGGTCGGCACTGGTGAAGGCTGAGACACGCGGCTTCTCCCGGCGCACCTGCGGCGGGCGCACGGCGTAGCCCGAGACCCCGACGATGCGGCGATCCTCGCCCAGCAAATAGAGTGTCTCGACGGTCTCCTCGGTGAGGCAGACGATGCGTTCGGGCGGGAAGCGTCGCATGGCGCGTCAGTAATGGAGCCATGTCAGCAGGCCCGCGCCGGGGGCGAGCAGCACGAAGGCCCAGACGAAGGCCGAACTCCAATTCGCGAGCTGGAACGGGATGCGTGCGAGGCCGAAGCTGCCAGCGACCAGCGGGACCACCGCCCGCGCCGGGCCAATGAAGCGGCCGATGACGATCGCTCCCGCCCCCCAGCGCCGCAGGAAGGCCTCGGCCTTGGCCGTCATTTCCGGGTGCCGGCTCATCGGCCAGAGGCGCTTGATTCCGTCCTTGTAGTAGAAGCCGACCTCATAGGAGACCCAATCCCCCAGTCCCGCGCCGATGCCGGCCCCGATGACCAAGGGCCAGAACGGCAGGCCGCTGCTGCCGATCAGGGCGCCGATGCCGAGCAGGATCGCCGTGGCCGGCACCAGCAGCGACAGAACGGCCAGCGATTCGCAGAAGGCGATCACCCCCGTCACGACAGGAGCCCAAGCCTTGTAGGTCTCGAGGAAGGTGAGGATGGACTGGCGGGCGGCGTCGAAATCCATACTCACTCCGGAAGATTGGCCCTGTTCGGCCGAGCCGTAACGCGCTGCCGCACCGATCGGATGCGCGCAGGGTCCCGCTGGGTTATCAGGTTTCAGGAGCGGATACCGGAGCACCATGAAGGTTCTGTCGATCCAGTCGCATGTCGCCTACGGCCATGTGGGCAATTCGTCCGCCGTGTTCCCGATGCAGCGGCTCGGGGTCGAGGTCTGGCCGGTGCACACGGTGCAGTTCTCCAACCATACCGGCTACGGGCAATGGCGCGGGCGCGTCTTCGACGGGCCGGCAGTGGAGGAGGTGGTGCAGGGCGTGGCCGAGCGCGGCGCGTTGAAAGAATGCGATGCGGTGCTCTCCGGCTATATGGGCTCGGCCGATATCGGCACTGCGATTCTGCGGACGGTCGCGGCCGTCCGGGCGGCCAACCGCGCGGCGCTCTATTGCTGCGATCCGGTGATCGGCGACACCTATTCCGGCGTCTATGTCCGCCCCGGCATCGCCGACTTCATGCGGTCGCAGGCCGTTCCCGCGGCCGACATCCTCACCCCGAATCAGTTCGAACTCGATCTCATCTCGGATGCGCCGAGCGACACGCTGGAGGCGGCCAAACGCGCGGCTGCCTCGGTGCAAGCGCTCGGCCCCCGCGTCCTGCTCGTCACCTCGCTCGTCACCGCCGAGACGCCGCCGGACGCAATCGACATGATGGCGGCCGAGGGCGGCTCGTTCTGGCGGGTGCGCACGCCCCAGCTCGACCTGAAAGCGGTCTCGGGCGCGGGCGATGCGGTCGCAGCGCTCTATCTCGTGCATTACCTGCGCACCGGCTCGGCGGCCCTGGCGCTCGGCATGGCGGCGGCCTCGATCCACGGCCTGCTACGCCGAACCGCGGAAGCTGGTTCGGAAGAGCTGCTGACCGTTGAGGCGCAGGAAGAATTCGTCGCGCCGAGCGCGGCCTTCCCCGTCGAGATCGTCTGAATCTTCAAAAAGGAGTCATGATGCCGGACCGCCGCTTCGCCACCCTCGACGTGTTCACCGACACGCCGCTGGCCGGAAATCCGCTCGCGGTGGTGCTCGACAGCGAGGGGCTCAGCGCCGAGGCGATGCAGGTGATCGCCGGCGAGTTCAACCTGTCGGAGACGGTGTTCGTCCTGCCGCAGGCCGAGTCGCGCCACCGGGCCCGTCTGCGTATCTTCACGCCGGCCCGCGAACTGCCCTTCGCCGGCCATCCGACGGTCGGAACGGCGGTGCTGCTCGCTCTCCGCGACCGGGCCGAGCGGCAGGCGGTGGCTTTGGCCGATGCCGCTGCCTTCGGCATCGAGGAAGAGATCGGCATCGTCTCCTGCGTGGTCGAGGCCGCGGAGGATGGCAAAAGTGGCCGTGCCCGCTTCAAGCTGCCGGTTCTGCCGACCTATCTCGGCGAGGCCCCGGCCAACGATGCCCTGGCGGCGGCCCTGGGACTGAAGCCCGGTGATCTCGGCTTCCACCGCCATCAGCCGAGTCGCCACGGGGCCGGCCCCTCCTTCACCTTTGTGCCGCTGGCCTCCGGTGAGGCGCTGGCGCAGGCCCGGCTCGATACCGCTCGGTTCGAGCGCCTGTTCCGACATGCCGAACCCGACGCGCTCTACCTCTACGCCGTCGACGCGGAGGGCCTTGGGCAGAGCTATCAAGCGCGGATGTTCGCGCCCCATCTCGGCGTCGCGGAAGACCCGGCGACGGGCAGCGCCGCGGCCGCCTTCGCCGGCGTGCTGATGCAGTTCGAGCCGCTGGGCGAGGGCACCCACGACGTGACCATCCGCCAAGGCGTCGCCATGGGGCGGCCGAGCACGATCGACCTTCAGGTCGTCATCGCGGAGGGCGCTCTCCGCTCCGTTGAGATCGGCGGGCAGGCCGTGGTGGTCAGCGAGGGCGTGCTGCGTGTCGATTGAGATCGCGGGCGAGGCCGCACCCGGTTTCAGCCTCACGCCGCTGGAGCGGGTCTCGGCGCGGCGCGTCGAGCACGATTGGGCCTGGGCGCGTGACAACGCCGAGGCGATCGACTGCAACTGGGAGCGCCGACGGGTGGACACCCCGGGCCTGTTCGACGGGCCGGTCTACCTCGCCAGCGGCTGCGCGATCGCGGACGGCAGCTGCGAGGCGAGCCTGTTCGAGGTGCGCTACTCGCGCTTCCTCGCCTTCCGCGATGCGGGCGTGCCCGACGCGCTTGTGGCCAACGCCTTCGCGGCGATCGTTCCGCACAGCCGTGACGGGGCGGTCCTGCTCGGCGTGATGGGCGCCCACACCGCCAATGCCGGCCAGATCTACTTCCCCTGCGGTACGCCCGATCCCGGCGACCTGCGCGACGACGGCACGGTCGATCTCGCGGGCAGCGCCGCACGCGAGCTTTTGGAGGAAACCGGCCTGACGCTTCCCGAGGGGGCGGCGGAGGAATGGGTGCTGCTGCGCGGCGACGGCCAACTCGCCTTCCTGCGCCCGGTTCACTTCGACGGCTCGGCCGAGACGCTGAAGACCCGGATCGAATCGCATCGCGGCCCCGAGGACGAGCCGGAACTCGCCCGCAGCGTCATCGCCCGTTCGCGCGCCGACATCGACGCCGCCCGGATGCCGGGCTTCGTTCAGGCCTATCTCGCAAGCATCTTTCCGGTCTGAAAGCCCGGCTGTTACCGGTAGCCGTAGCGCGCCTTGGCCGCCGCGAGCAGGCTCGTCGCCTCGCCCTCGCGGCCGGCGGCACAGGCACCCGCTGCCTTATCGAGGTCGGCGCTGAAGCGCGTGCCGACGGCCGCGGACAAATCGCCGGTCTTCACGTCGCCCGTGACGATGGCCTGCGTCCGGGCGATGGTCGGGCCGCAACCGGCGCCGGTTGGCAGGGCGGTGACAGCCGGTGCTGCGGCTACGGCCGCGACCGGAGGCGGCGCGCTCGACTGGCAGGCAGTCAAGGCGCAGCCGAGGAGGAGGAGGGAGACGGCACGGGGAAGCGGCGCGGGCACGACGGGTCTCTCCGGTTGCGAGAGCAGGTTCGCTGCAGCCAAGCTTGGCTGGCGGTTTGTGCCCTTCGGGCATGGGCCGGTCAATCGTCGGACAGACGCGGTACAGTGCATTTGCCCGAAGCCGCGTGCACGACTTCAAGGCGCGAAGAGCGTCGCGCGAAGCGGGCTTTTCGGGGGGTGAGCACCGAACAGTATCGAGCGGAGCGGAAGCATGAGCCTGCGGAGGCCAGCGCCGGCGACCGAGGCCCGCAGAGAATCAGGGCGATCGGCTTCAAGCGGTCCACTGGCATGTGCTTGTCACGATCCCCGCCAATCGGTACATACCGCCACCCTGGTCTCGTGACGGTCTTACCGCGAGTCAGCCTCTTGAGGAGAATCGAGCGTGGCCCCTGGCCGCCCTGCGCAGACGAACGATGGCGCCGCTCTCGCGGCCGCTTCGTCGTGCGCGCTCATTCTCGTAGGCCTGCTTCTTAGCCGCCCCTGAGGGCCGTCCGGGCGTGATCGCCTGGGCTCTCAGGGGACGCCGCCCATCGACCGGAAGACAGGCTTTTTCCGGCGCCGCTCCCACAGTGTCGAGCGCGCCGGCTGCGAGGAACGAAGACCCATGGCGAACACCACTCAGAGCGCGAAAGACCGCGTCGTCATCTTCGACACGACGTTGCGCGACGGCGAGCAATGCCCCGGCGCCACCATGACGCTCGACGAGAAGCTGGCGGTGGCCGAACTGCTCGACGGAATGGGCGTCGATATCATCGAGGCGGGCTTCCCCATCGCCTCGAACGGCGACTTCGAGGCCGTCTCCGAGATCGCCCGGCGCACCAAGCGGGCCACCGTGGCGGGCCTCGCCCGCGCCATCCCCGCCGACATCGCCCGGGCCGGCGAGGCGGTGCGGCACGCCGAGCGCGGCCGCATCCACACCTTCGTCTCGACCTCGGCGATCCACCTCGCCCACCAGATGCGCAAGACGCAGGATGAGGTGATCGAGATCATCCTCAAGACCGTGGCCCAGGCCCGCGACCTCGTCGAGGACGTGGAATGGTCGGCCATGGACGCGACCCGTACCGACATCGACTACCTCTGCCGCTGTGTAGAGGCGGCGATCCGCTCGGGCGCCACCACCATCAACCTGCCCGATACGGTGGGTTACGCCACGCCGCAGGAATACGGCGCGATGTTCCGTCAAGTCCGCGAGCGCGTACCGAACGCCGACAGGGCGATCTTCTCCGTGCATTGCCACAATGATCTCGGACTGGCGGTGGCGAACTCCCTCGCCGGCCTGGAGGGCGGAGCCCGGCAGATCGAGTGTACGGTCAACGGCATCGGCGAGCGCGCCGGCAATGCGGCGCTCGAAGAGATCGTCATGGCGATCCGCACCCGCGCCGACGTGATGCCCTACGACACCGGCATCGACTCGACGATGCTGACCCGCGCCTCGAAGCTCGTCAGCCACGCGGCGAACTTCCCCGTGCAGTACAACAAGGCCATCGTCGGCCGGAACGCCTTCGCCCACGAAAGTGGCATCCACCAGGACGGCATGCTCAAGCATTCCGAGACCTACGAGATCATGACCCCGGCCTCCGTCGGGCTCGCCAAGACCTCGTTGGTGATGGGCAAGCATTCGGGGCGCGCCGCGTTCAAGTCGAAGCTCGGCGAACTCGGCATCTCGCTGTCCGACAACCAGTTCCAGGACGTGTTCGAGCGCTTCAAGGCGTTGGCCGACCGGAAGAAGCACGTCTACGACGAGGATATCGAGGCGCTGGTGGACGAGAAGCTCGCCACCGCCCACGACCGCATCAAGCTCGTCTCCCTGTCGGTGATCGCCGGCACGCGGGGCCCGCAGCGCGCAACGATGAAGATCGAGATGGACGGCCGCGTCTTTACCGCGGAGGCCGACGGCAATGGCCCGGTCGACGCGGTCTTCAACGCGATCCACGAGATCGTGCCGCACGACGCAGTGCTCGAACTCTATCAGGTCCACGCCGTGACCGAGGGCACCGACGCGCAGGCCGAAGTCTCGGTCCGCCTGAAGGCCGGTGAGCGCTCGGTCACGGCGCGCGGCGCCGATCCGGATACGCTGGTGGCCTCGGCTAAGGCGTATCTCTCGGCGCTCAACAAGCTCTCGGCGGCCTCCGTGCGGCTGCACGCGCAGCACGCCGCGGTGGTGTAACCGGCGCTCGTCCCGCCCAATCCCCTCATCCTGAAGTGCCGCGAAGCGGCCTCGAAGGAGGGCTCCAGAAGGCCCGCGATCCCTGGAAGCCTCCTTCGAGGCTCCGCTTCGCTCCGCACCTCAGGATGAGGGCGTGTTTTGGATGACCGGTCGAATGGCCGGTCGGATTCGAAAAGTCCCGAAAGAATGCCCGCTTACCGCTCCCGCACCACCACACACGGCCGTAACATGGCCGGCGCCCGCGGCCTGTGGCGCGCCACGGGCATGAAGGATTCGGATTTCGGCAAGCCGATCATCGCGGTGGTGAATTCGTTCACGCAGTTCGTGCCCGGCCACGTCCACCTGAAGGATCTTGGCCAGCTCGTGGCCCGCGAGATCGAGCAGGCGGGCGGAGTCGCAAAGGAGTTCAACACCATCGCGGTCGATGATGGCATCGCCATGGGCCATGACGGGATGCTTTACTCGCTGCCGTCGCGCGAGCTGATCGCGGACTCGGTCGAGTACATGGTCAACGCGCATTGTGCCGACGCCATGGTCTGCATCTCGAATTGCGACAAGATTACCCCCGGCATGCTGATGGCGGCTCTGCGCCTCAACATCCCGGCGGTGTTCGTTTCCGGCGGGCCGATGGAGGCGGGCAAGGTCGTGATGAACGGCGTCACCCGCAAGTTCGACCTCGTCGACGCCATGGTGGCGGCGGCCGACGACCGGGTCTCGGACGAGGATGTGGCCGTCATCGAGCGCTCGGCCTGCCCGACCTGCGGCTCGTGCTCGGGCATGTTCACGGCCAATTCCATGAACTGCCTCACCGAGGCGCTCGGTCTCTCGTTGCCCGGCAACGGCTCGACGCTGGCGACGCACGCCGACCGTAAGCGCCTGTTCGTCGAGGCGGGCCACCTCATCGTCGATCTCGCCCGCCGCCACTACGAGCAGGACGACGCCAGCGTCCTGCCGCGCGCGATCGCGACGATGGCCGCCTTCGAGAACGCGATGACGCTCGACATCGCCATGGGCGGCTCGACCAACACGGTGCTGCACCTGCTCGCCGCCGCGCACGAGGGCGAGGTGCCCTTCACCATGGCCGATATCGACCGGCTGTCGCGCCGCGTTCCGGTGCTGTGCAAGGTCGCCCCGGCGGTCGCGAACGTCCACATGGAGGACGTGCACCGGGCCGGCGGCATCATGGGCATCCTCGGCGAACTCGACCGCGCCGGTCTGATCGACCGCTCCGTCGGCAATGTCGGCTCGGGCACGCTTGGCGCGGCGCTCGACCGCTGGGACGTCAAGAAGACCCAGAGCGAGGCGGTCCAGACTTTCTTCCGCGCCGCGCCCGGCGGCGTGCCGACCCAGGTCGCCTTCAGCCAAGCCTCGCGCTGGGATGAACTCGACCTCGACCGCGAGGCCGGCGTCATCCGTGCGGCCGACCACGCCTATTCGAAGGATGGCGGGCTGGCCGTGCTCTACGGCAACCTCGCCGAGGATGGCTGCATCGTGAAGACGGCCGGCGTCGATGCCTCGATCCTCACCTTCACCGGCACCGCCCACGTGTTCGAGAGCCAGGATGCGTCGGTGGATGCCATCCTCAACGGCCGGGTGAAGGCCGGCGAGGTCGTGCTGATCCGCTACGAGGGCCCCCGCGGCGGCCCCGGCATGCAGGAGATGCTCTACCCGACCAGCTACCTAAAATCGAAGGGCCTCGGCAAAGCCTGCGCACTGGTCACCGACGGCCGCTTCTCCGGCGGCTCCTCCGGCCTGTCCATCGGCCACGTCTCGCCGGAAGCCGCCGAGGGCGGTCTGATCGGCCTCGTGGAGCAGGGCGACCGGATCGAGATCGACATCCCGAACCGGCGCATCCACCTTGCCGTCGATGAGGCGGTGCTCGCCGAGCGCCGCGCCGCCCGCGAGGCGGAAGGCTGGCGTCCGGCCGCGCCCCGCAAGCGCAAGGTCAGCACGGCGCTGCGCGCCTACGCCATGCTCGCCACCAGCGCCGCCAAGGGGGCGGTGCGGCGGATCGAGGAATAGGCAAGACCCCGGTCAAGGACCACGTCGGGAACATCGGCATGATGAAGTATGGCTGCAACGCTTTTGCAGTCATGCCTCGCGCATCGGGCACGGATCGCGCATAGACGCGTTCTCAGGCGGAGCTTCGCTCCGGACGGGACCATCGCCCATGCAGATCGCCACGCCCTACCTGATGTTTCTCGGCGACGTGCCGGACCGGCTTGCCGCCAAGACCGCCTACGGCATCAACGACTGGCGGCCGGAATGGTGCGTCGGCCAACTCCGGATGGAGGGCTGCGCCGCCGATCTCGACATCCCCGACCTGAAGCTCGACGAGGCGGTCGCCAAGGGCTGCAAGACCATGGTCGTCGGCGTCGTCAACGCGGGCGGCGTGCTACCCGATCACTGGGTCGAGGAGATCGTTGCCGCGCTCGATGCCGGGCTCGACGTGGCGAGCGGGCTGCACGTGCGGCTCGGCTCGATCCGGCAGATCGCTGAGGCGGCGGAGCGCAGCGGCCGTACCCTGCACGACGTCCGCCACACCACCGAGACCTTCCCCACTGGCAAGGGTACGAAGCGGCCGGGGCGTCGCCTGCTTACGGTCGGCACCGATTGCTCCGTCGGCAAGAAGTATACGGCGCTTGCCCTCGAACGCGGCATGCGCGAGCGCGGCTTCGACGCCGATTTCCGCGCCACCGGCCAGACCGGGGTGTTCATCTCCGGCCGGGGGGTGGCGATCGATGCGGTCGTGGCCGATTTCATATCCGGCGCCGTCGAATGGGTCTCACCGGCGGCCGAGCCGAATCACTGGGATCTGATCGAGGGGCAGGGCTCGCTGTTCCACCCCTCCTTTGCCGGCGTCAGCCTCGGCCTGCTGCACGGCGCGCAGGCCGATGCCTTCGTGATCTGCCACGAGCCGACCCGTACGCGTATGCGGGGCGTCGAGGCGAGCCTGCCGACGATTCAGGACGTCATCGACCTGACCATCCGCTGTGGCTCTCTGACCAATCCGGGCATCCGCCCGGTCGGTATCGCCGTGAACACGCAGGCGCTCGACGCCTCGCAGGCGCGCGCGCTGCTGAGCGAGGCGGAGGCCACGCACGGCCTTCCCGCGACCGATCCCGTGCGCTTCGGTGTCGAGGGGATCGTCGATCGCATCGCCACCGAGTTTCCGGCCTGAGGGAGCGTTGCCGATGCCGCGTCTGACCGTTTCCGTCGAGCGCTTCCCCATCGCCGGATCGTTCACGATCTCCCGCGGCAGCCGGACCGAGGCGGTCGTCGTCGTCGCGACGCTCGAGGCTGGTCCGTTTCGCGGTCGGGGTGAGTGCGTGCCCTATGCCCGTTATGGCGAGACGGTCGAGAATGTCGCTGCCGCGCTCGAAGAGCAGGCCGAATGGATCGCCAGCGGGGGAGGGCGTTTCGATCTTGCCGGGCGGATGAAGCCGGGCGCGGCTCGCAACGCCCTCGACTGCGCCCTGTGGGATTTCGAGGCGAAACGCACCGGCACGCCCGCCTACGAACTCGCGGGCGTCGCCGCGCCGGGGCCCGTCACCACCGCCTACACCCTGAGCCTCGGCGATCCCGAGGCGATGGAGGAAGCGGCCCGCGCGGCGTCGCACCGTCCGCTCTTGAAGGTGAAGCTCGGCGGCGAGGGTGACCCCGAGCGGATCGCCGCCGTGCGCCGCGGCGCGCCGGATTCACGCCTGATCGTCGATGCCAACGAGGCGTGGCGCCCTGAGACGATCCACGACAACCTCGCGGCCTGCGCGGCGGCGGGCGTCGGCCTGATCGAGCAGCCCCTCCCGGCAGGCGAGGACGAATTGCTCGCCGAGATCGACCGCACGATCCCGATTTGCGCCGACGAGAGCCTGCACGACCGCGCGGGGCTCGATGCGCTGGCCAAGCGCTACGACGCGATCAACATCAAGCTCGACAAGGCCGGCGGGCTGACCGAGGCACTGAAGCTCGCGCACGAGGCGCAGGCGCGGGGCTTCGAGATCATGGTCGGCTGCATGGTCGGCTCGTCGCTGGCCATGGCGCCGGCCATGCTGCTTGCCCACCACGCCGCGTATGTCGATCTCGACGGGCCGCTGCTGCTCGCCCAGGACCGGGAGCCGGCCCTGCGCTACGAGGGCAGCACGGTCTATCCGCCGCTGCCTGACTTGTGGGGTTAGAGCATCGTCCCGAAAAGGTGGTCACCGGCTTTCGGAAAATGACGATGCTTCAATCCCGTGGTGCCTACTGCACCGAGTGGAGCGCGAGCGACGGCGCCACGACCTCATTGAGCCGCAGGCGGGCGTCGAGGATCGGCGCGGCCGGCTCGTCGGCCTGCTGCTGCGCGAGATCGGCGATGGCCTGATACTGGCTCAGGCGCCGGTCGATCATGCCGTCGAGCTTCTCGTGGACTTCGGCCACGGTCAGGCTGCGGCGCTTGGCCCCGTCCTTGGCGGTGAAGATCGCGCGGTTGGCCCGCGCGGCGCGGCCGAAGGCGGCCGTCGCGACCTTGTCCGGATCCTCGGCGCTGAGCGAGAGGAACTTGCCGGCGCTCGCGGTGCCGAGGAAATGCGCGAGATAGAGTTCGGTGGTCTTCAACTCGCGGCCGATCCGGGCTTCGATCCGGCTACGATCACGCTTGATCAGCTCGCCGGCCATTAAACCGGACACGAAGGGGTCGTTGCGCAGGTCGAGCACCCGCTTGCGCAGTCCCGCATCGGCGATGGTGATGCCGGTGCCATGCCCCTTCACCGCGGCGGCCTCGTCGGCCATCCCGTGCTTGGCGCCGTACTGGCGGATCATCTCCAACCACGTGCCGGTGACGAACTGGAACAGACCCTGCGCCGAGGAGGCGGAGGACTTCACGCTGGTATCGAAGCTCGATTCCTTGTCGGCCAGCGCCATCATGTAGACGGGATCGACGCCGGTCACCTCGGAGGCCTTCAGGATCGTCTCCACCAGCAGACGCGGCACGCTCATCTCGCCGAAGCGCAGAATCTCGTCGTCGTTGTCCGTGCGGGGATTGGCCAGCGAGGCCTGCATGCGCTCGATCGAGGCGGTCAGCCCCCCGTCCTGGCCGAGCAGCGCGGTGCCGCCCCATTCCGCCGAGGCCCCGGCCGGGCGGAGATCGGCCCGCACCATCGTCGGGATCGTTATCGCGACATGTGCGTTCTCGTAGGCGGACACGTCCTGCGGCCCGGCCAGCAGCAGGGTCAGGCTGGCGCTCAGGGCGGCAAGGCTACGCACGAGCGGCGAACGAACGCGCGACGGCTGCGAAGCAGCACCGTTGCCGGCATTCGACCCGCAAGGCACGAGTCGGCTTACGTCGTCGGCGCAGCGCGCCGGCTCCGGGTAAACCCCCATCGGTCTTCCTTGTTGGTGCCTCGGCGTTCTTTTGTGCCGGGCTTCGTTTGACCGGCGGAGGTTTCGCCGCCGGGTGTGACCACAATGGGACCACCCCGTGATCCAAACGTGATCCCGTTAATGCAGCGTTAAGCCATTGTGTTTACGATATTTTAACCAAACAATGCGGTCCCGGCGAAACTGGGCCTGCGGCAAAGATGGCAGGGCCGGCCCCGGAACGCACCGGGTTGGTCACAGTTGTCATGGGCCGCGCGGCCTCCCGTTAGGGCTCATCCTAAGGCGTCAGCGCCACCACAACAGAAAGATCGAGTTCCCATGGGCATTCAGACCGGTCGCCGCGTCGGAGTGGCGTTCGTTGGCATGGGCGGTGCAGTCGCGACGACAGCCATCGCCGGCATCGAAACCATCAAATCGGGTTCGAACCGTCTGGATGGCCTCCCGCTCGCTGGCGTGTCCGTCGCCGGGATGGCCGACTACAAGGATCTCGTGTTCGGCGGCTGGGACCTGAACGGCGACGACCTCGCCTCCGCCGCCACCGGCCACGGCGTGCTGACCCGCGAGGACATCGAGAACGGTGCCCAGGCCCTGAAGGGAATCACCCCCTGGCCGGCGGTCGGCTCGGCTAAGTTCTGCAAGAACATCGACGGCGGCAACCGCATCGTCGCCAAGGACCATCGCGAGACCGTCTCGGTCATCGCCAACGACCTCAACCGCTTCCGCAAGGAGAGCAACCTCGACGACGTCGTGGTGATCAATCTTGCCTCCACCGAGCGCTGGCCCGATCTGTCCGAGCCTGTGCTGAACTCGGCTGAAGCCTTCGAGAAGGGGCTGGATTCGAGCGACGAGTCGATCTCTCCGGCGATGCTCTATGCTTATGCAGCCATCAAGAGCGGCGTTCCTTACGCGAATTTCACTCCCTCCATCGCAGCCGACGTACCGGCCCTGATGGAACTCTCCCGCGAACTGAACGTCCCGGTCGCCGGCAAGGACGGCAAGACCGGCCAGACCATGATGAAGACGGTGCTGGCGCCGGCTCTGAAGGCCCGCCAGCTTCACGTCGATGGCTGGTTCTCGACCAACATCCTCGGCAACCGTGACGGCCTCGCCCTCAACGATCCGAACTCGCTGCAATCGAAGCTTAACACCAAGGGCACGGTGCTCGATTCGATCCTCGGCTACCCGGTCGAAGATCACCTCGTGCACATCCACTATTACCGTCCGCGCGGCGACGACAAGGAAGCCTGGGACAACATCGACGTCACCGGTTTCATGGGCCAGCGCATGCAGATCAAGGTGAACTTCCTCTGCAAGGACTCGATCCTGGCGGCCCCGCTGGTCATCGAAATCGCCCGTGTGCTGGACCTCGCCAAGAGCCGTGGCGACGGCGGCGTGCAGGAACAGCTCTCGACCTTCTTCAAGGCGCCGATGGTGAAGAATGGCCACGGTCCGGAGCATGATTTCGGCAAGCAGCAGCGCATGCTGTTCGATTGGCTCGGTGCGCAGCAGTAAGGCCGCGCGCCCGTGACGGGTTTTTCGGAAACCGGGCCGGCAGCCCCCGTCGCGGTGCGGGAACTGCTGGTCGAACTCGGCGATCTCAAGCGCGTCCGCTCGGCGGGACGCGCGGGCTCGATCGCCGAGCGCCTGTTCGCTCAAGGGTGGTCAGCTCTTACCGGCGGTGCTGCGCCGGAGACGGTCGCCCTCGACATCACGGCCAAGGCGCTGGCCGCCGCGCGGCTCTGCGATCTCGACGCTGCGTTCCTTTCGGCCGCCGGGCTCGACGAGGCGCAGGCGTCCGCCGTGCTGGTCGCGGGCCTCGATGCCGTGTCCGAATCGGTCGAGGCCGTGTTGCGGGATCAGCTGCGGGCCTGCCTGCGCCAGCCCGCCGTTTTGCCGGCCGGGCCGGTGCCCGGCTTCGTCGGCGCTCTGGCGCAGCAGCCCCGCGCGGGCGTGACCTGCCCCGGCAAGCCGCGCATCCTGCTCGAACCACCCGAGAACCACGCCGAGCATTGCCTCGTCGTGGCGGTCTACGGCGTGCTGCTCAGCCCGTTCTACCGGGCCGATCCGACGACCGTGTTCCTGGCGGCGATGGCGCATCACTTCCACAACGCGGCGATGCCGGATGCCGGCTTCACCGGCGAAATGCTGCTCGGCGACCATCTCTGGCCGATCGTGGGACGCTGCTCCGAATGGGCCCTAGCGGAGCTTGACCAGCCGCTGCGTGAGACGGTCCGCGCTGCTCGCCTCGTCCTGCCGGACGATGCCACGGCGGAGGGCCGCGCCTTCCACGCCGCCGATTCCATCGACCGCGTCCTGCAGATCGCGCAGCACCTCCGGGCCGCCTCGCTCACGATGGAGACGGTGCTCGGTGAGATGGAACTGGTCCATGCCGGGCCGGTCAAGGCTTTCCAGGATCGCGTTCTGACCGATATGCGCATCCCGTGACGTTTCGCGCTGTCCGGCAGAACCGAGGATCATGATCCCCTTCGATCTCCTTTCGCCGGAGACCGGCCACAGGCTCAAGGCCGACGGCGCGCATGCCCTGCGCGACGCCGAAACCGGAGCCCGCTGGCCGGTCATCGATGGCATTCCCTATCTTCGCACCGGCCGCGACAGCCTTGTCGCGGCGGCGCTCGACCATCTCGACGCCGATCGGGTGGAGGACGCGCTCGTCCTTCTTCTGGCCGATCAGGACGATTGGTGGACCGGCCCACCGGCCGACCCGGAGGCGTTGCGCCGGCTGGTGCGGGAGCGCGAGAGCGCCTCCCTGCGGCAGGCCGTGGACTGGCTCGGCTGGGGCCGCGTCGGCGACTATTTCGTCAACCGCTGGACCGACCCGACCTTCCTGGCGGGACTGAGCCTGCTGGAGGCGCACTGGAACAGCCCGGTCTGCGTGTTTGAGCTTGCCTGCGGCATCGGCCATTACCTGCGCGAATTGAAGCGTCGCGGTTTGAAGGTCGCGGGGGCGGACGTGGTGTTCGCGAAGCTCTGGGTCGCGCGGCACTGGGTGGTTGGCGAGAGGGCGCAGCTCGTCTGTTTCGACGCGTCATCCGCGCATTGGCCGATCCCCGAGGCGCCGGTCGATCTCGTGATCTGCAACGACGCCTTCTACTTCCTCGACGACAAGCCCGGCATCCTGTCCTGCCTGCGGCAGACCGCCGGAGAGGAGGGCTGGCTTGCCCTCAGCCACATCCACAACAGCGGACGGCCGGGCTTCTCGGCCGGCAAGGCGATCTCGTCGACTGAGATCGAGGAGCTGTTCCCGGACGGCCTCGTCTACGACGATGCCGAGTTGACCCGTGCGCTGGTCGAAGCCCGCGCACCGCAGCCCCGCGAGCCGCGCGACCTCCGGAGCTGCGAGGCATTCTCGGTGGTGGCCGGGCCCGGGATGCGCCCGGCGCCGCGGGCGATCGTCGACGGGATCACGCTGCCGCCGCCGGATGCGGCCCTGCAGCTCAATCCCCTCTACGTGTCCGATGAGGGCGGCTTCGCCATCCGCTGGCCGTCGGAGCGTTACGAGGCCGAGTATGCCTCGCAGGCGACCTATCCGCTGCATTCGGATGGCCCGAACGCCATTGATTGGAATGGTAAGCCCAGCGCGTCGGAGGCAGCGCGAGTCCGCCGCCGCGAATACGTCGATCTGCCGGAGCGCTGGTGATGGTAGGAAGCGTCGGCTGGGGCATCGTCGGCTACGGCTGGGTCGCCCGCGACTACATGGCGCCAGGCATCCGCGCCGCGGGGCACCGGCTGATCGCCGTCGCCGATCCCGGCGCGACCTCGCGTGCGGCGGCGGAAGCGGAGGGCGCGCGGGCACATGCCGACCTCGCCGGGTTGATCGCCGAGCCTGAGGTCGAGGCGGTCTATGTCGCCACGCCGAACCATCTCCATCGCGGCGCGGTCGAAGCGCTCTGTGCCGCCGGAAAGGCGGTTCTGTGCGAGAAGCCGATGGCCGCCGCCCTCGCCGACGCGGAGGCGATGACGGCGGCTGTGCGCCAGACCGGCACCTTCTACGGCACCGCCTTCGACCAGCGCCACCATCCCGGCCACCGTGCCATGCGCGACCTTATCCGCGCGGGCCGGCTCGGCACGGTGACGGCGGTGCGCATCGTCTATGCCTGCTGGCTCGACCGGGCCTGGGCATCGTTCCAGGGCCAGGACAACTGGCGCATCGATCCCGCCCAGGCGGGCGGCGGCGCCCTGATCGACCTCGCACCCCACGGGATCGACCTCGTCGATTTCCTGCTCGGCGAGCCGATCACCGAGATCGCGGCCATGACTCAGGCCCGCGCGCAGGACTACGCTGTCGATGACGGCGCCCTGCTGATCGGCCGTACCGGTTCGGGCGCGCTCGCCCAGCTCAACGTCGCCTATAACTGCCCCGACGCCCTGCCGCGCCGCCGGCTGGAGGTGGTCGGCACGAGCGGGATGCTGACCGCGACCGACACGATGGGCCAGACCGCGGGCGGTAGCGTCACCTTCACGAACGGTGCGGACGGCCGCGTCGAAGCGATCCCCTTCGACACGACGGCCTCGCCCTTCCTCGAACAGGTGCGCGCCTTCGGCCGCGCCCTGCGGGAGCCGGACGAACGCGCCGCCTGGGACGCCGAACGCGACCTGCACACCATGCGCCTGATCGCCCGCGCCTACGCGGCGGCGGGCAGACCGGCCGGCCGCGACGCGGCCTGACTACGATCAATGGGAGGAGACCGTAGAATCCCACCCTCGCCCTCATCCTGAGGTGCGGCACCTTCGGATGAGGGGCAGGGTTGGAGACAGGACGGTCCGCCGCTGCTGATGGAACGGAAATGACAGCGACCGACGCCCTCGACCGGGACGACCGCGCCCACCACCCGAATCTGGCGGCGCCGCGCCCCTATCGCCGCGGCTCTTCGCGCCGGATCGAGGGGTTGCCCGCGCGGCTGCCCGACGTCGTGAAGGCCTATCTCGACATCCTGCCCGAGGGCCGGGTCGTCGGCTTCAATCTGGCGGGGCTCGACCGCACCGGCATCCCGGTCTGGTTTGTGGCGCTCTTTCTCGATGATCCGTTCTATGTCGGCGCCATGCCCTCAGGCATCGGCTACGGCGCGACCGACGACGAGGCCCTGATCGGCGCCGTGGCCGAGATCGCCGAGAATCTGATGCCGTCCGTCGCCCTGCTGCCGCGCAAGGGCGACAACCAAGCGGCCGTCTCCTACGCCGACCTCGTGCGCGTCTACGGCGCATCCTCCGTCGCCGATCCGCTGACGCTGTGCCTGCCCGCCGGCTCGTCGGTAGGCCGCGAGACGCCGCTCGACTGGACCAAGGCGGTCCGCGCCCGAACCGGCGAGTCGGTGTGGATGCCCCTCGACATCGCCGCGACCGACTACTTTGAGTTGCGCGAGGGCTATCAGCCCTTCACCAACCTCATCACCAACGGCCTCGGCGCCGGGCCGGACGTGGATTTCGCGCTCGGCCACGGCCTGCTCGAACTGCTCCAGCGTGACGGCAACGGTTTGCTGTTCCGGGCCCTCGACCAAGGCGTGATGCTCGATCTCGACGGGATCGGCCCAGAGACCCGCGGTATGCTCGACCGGCTGGAAAGCCTCGGCATCCGGGCGCTGCCGAAATTCGCCACCGACCAATTCGGGCTCACCAACCTCTACGTCGTCGGCTACGACATGGATCCGGCCCGCACACCCGCGCCGATCGCGCTCTCGGCCTGCGGCGAGGCCTGCGATCCGGACCGTGAGCGGGCACTGCGCAAGGCCCTTCTAGAGTTCCAAGCCGCGCGGGTTCGGAAAACCTTCGGCCACGGGCCGCTGGCGCTCGCCGACACCGTTGCGCCGCCCGGCTATGTCGAGTCCTTCATCCAGAAGGCATTGCCAAGCCTCGACCTTGAGGAGAGCCGCGCGCTCCAGGCCATGCTCGCATGGCTCGACTTGTCCTCGGCCGAACTGCGTCAGGTTCTGAGCGGCACGGTCTATTCCGAGCGCAGCACCAAGGCATTTTCCGATCTGCCGATGACTCCGGCTCCGGATGGGCACGCCCGCGGAAAGATCGCCCGTGACCGGCTGGAGGAAGCGGGCTTCGACGTTCTGTACGTCGATTGCACGCCGCCCGGCGGCGGGATCGGCGTGGTCAAGGCGATCGTGCCAGGGCTCGAAGTCGAGACCATGAGCTATTACCGGATCGGCGAGCGCAACGCGCAGAAACTGATCGATCGCGATCATCCGCTGATCCGCTTCGGCACGCCGAGCGACACGCTGCTGCCCGTCCGCCTGACGCCGGAAGCCATCGAGCGCCTCGGCGGCCAGCCGCTCTTCGACGTGGCGCTGGCCGATGAGATCGTCGGCCCGCACTATCCGCTCTACCGAGAGCCGGAATCGCACCACGCGCCGTTCCGCTACGAGCGCCAGGGGCGGCGCGCCGATCGGAGGCCCGCATGAGCCTGCGCTTCGCCTACAACACCAACGGCACCGCCAACCACCGCATCGAGGACGCGATCCGCCTCATCAAGGATGCGGGCTATGACGGCGTGGCGCTCACCCTCGACATCCACCATCTCGACCCCTTCGCCGAGAATTGGGTGATCGAGGCCGATCGCATCGCCAGCCTTCTGAACCGGCTCGAACTCGGTTCGGTGATCGAGACCGGCGCCCGCTTCCTGCTCGACCCTACCGCCAAGCACGAGCCCACGCTCGTCACCGCCGACGCTTCGGGCCGGGCGCGGCGTGTCGGCTTCCTCAAGCGCGCGATCGAGATCGGAAAGATCCTGGATTCCGAGGCCGTCTCGTTCTGGGCCGGCGTGCCGAAGCCGGGCGTGGATCACGGCGAAGCGCGGGGATGGCTGATCGAGGGGCTGCGCGAGGTCTCCGATTTCGCTGCGGAGAAGGGCGTCGTTGCCGCACTCGAACCCGAGCCCGGCATGCTGATCGAGACACTCGACGATTTTGCTGCGATCGATCTGCCGGGCCTGTCGCTCGCCCTCGATACCGGCCACTGCCTCGTCACGAGGGAGCGTGATCCGGCCGCGGCCGTGCACGAATTCGCCCTACGCCTCGGCACCGTGGCAATCGAGGACATGAAGCGGGGCGAGCACATCCACCTGCCCTTCGGCGAGGGTGACATGGATGTCCCCGCCGTTCTGGATGCGCTCGACGCGATCGGATTTCGGAAACTCGTCTGCGTCGAGCTTTCGCGCGAGTCGCACCGCGCCGACGTCATGGTCGGCCAGTCCCTCGACTATCTCCGCACCTGCCGCCGTCCCGGCCCCGGTCTTCCGATGCCGGACACCACACGGCGCGAAGCCACGATGCCCGGGCTGCCCACGTCATGAGAATCTGCTTCGTCAGCCGCCGCTACTTCCCGGCGATCTCCGGCATGAGCGTCTATGCGCAGAACCTCCTGCGCGAGGTGGCAGGGGCCGGCCATGACGTCACGATGATCTCGCAGTATCGAGGCGACGAATTCGGTACGCGGGTCTATGGCGGCGGCCCGCCGCCCGCCGTGCCCGGCGTTCACGTCATCGGCCTCGAACAGAAGGGCGAGCAGGAGGGCGGGGATTTCGAGCGTGACATTGTTGAGATCGTCGCGACGATCTGCGCCGAGCACGCCAGAGAGCCGTTCGACGTGCTGCACGCGCAGTACGGATACCCGACCGGCTGGGCGGTGCTTCTCGCGGGCAAGCGGCTCGGCGTGCCGACGGTCGTCTCGATCCAGGGCGGCGACGGCCACTGGGTCGGCTCCTGCTGCGAGACGCATCGCCGCGCGATGGTCGAGGTGCTGGCCCATGCCAACGCCCTGCTGATCGGCGGGCAATCCTTCCTCCGGGAAGTCTGCGACCGGCTCGGCTCCGATCCGAGCCGTTTCACCATCGTCCCCGGCGCCGTCGATACCGCGCGCTTCACCCCCGGCGAGCGTTTTCGAGCCGAGCGCGAGGACGAGGAGCCGGTGCGGCTGCTGTACCACGGCAGGGTCGACCGCCGGAAAGGTGTGCTCGATTTCCTCGACGCTTTGGAGCGTCTCTGGGAAGCCGGCGTGCCGTTCGACGCGACGATCTCGGGAATCGGACCGGATGTCGAGTCCGCCCGCGAGAAGGCGGAGGCCATCGGTTTCACCTCGGCGCAGGTCCGCTTCACCGGTTACGCCGACTACGACACCGTGCCGGACCTGTACCGCGAGGCCGATGTGTTCGTCTCGCCGACCTATGCGGAGGGATTCTCGAACACGATTCTGGAGGCGATGGCCGCCGGGCTCGCGGTGGTCTCGACCCACTCCGTCGGGGTCTCGGATTGCCTGCGGGACGAAGAGAACGGCCTGCTGGTGAATCCCGGCGACGTGCGGGCTCTCACCGCCGCCCTTCGGCGGGTGGTGGAGGACGACGATCTGCGCCAGCGTCTCGCCGAGGCCGGCTTGGAGGAGTGCCGCCGGGTCTATTCCTGGACCGCCGTCGGCCGCCAGATCATGGATGTCTATGCACAGGTCGCCGGTGAGCGCCCTCACACGGATGTCCCGGACACGCTGCCGATCGACGCCGATTGCCGCTTCCGCAAAGAGCCGCACCTGCTGTGACGCGCACCGCACTCGCCATCTCGCCGCATCTCGACGATGCGGCCTTCTCGGCCGGCGGCACGCTGGCGCGGCTCGCCGCGCAGGGCTGGCAGGTCGTCATGGCGACGATCTTCACGGCCTCTGTGAGGGATCCGCGCGGTTTCGCCCTCGCGTGCCAGCTCGACAAGGGGCTGGCGCCGGAGATCGATTACATGGCCCTGCGCCGCGAGGAGGATCGCGCGGCGGCCCGTGCGCTGGGCATCGACGAGCCGGTCCACCTGCCGTTCCGGGAGGCGCCGCACCGCGGCTATGGGTCGGCGCCGGAATTGTTCTCCGAACTTGCCCCCGATGACCGGATCGGCCCCAACCTCGCCGACGCGTTCGAGCGGCTGGTGGCCGATACCGGGCCCGACCTAATCCTCGCGCCGCAGGCCGTCGGCGGTCATGTCGATCACGTGCAGGTCGTGCGCGCCTTTCGCGGCGCGCAGCCGCCCCTGCCGGTGCTGTGGTGGCGGGACTTCCCCTACACGGTGCGCAGTGCCGAGCCGAAGGAGCCGCTGCGGGCGATCTTCGAGCACCTGCCTGAGCAAGTGGTGCGCCTCGATTCGGAAGCGGAGGACCGCAAGGCGGAAGCCTGTGCCGCCTACGCGTCGCAGATCGGCTTCCAGTTCGGCGGACCGGAGGGCCTGCGCACGCGTCTCTCTGCCGAGAACGGCATCGAACGCTTCCGCTTGCAGGGCCGGGTGCCGCCGGATCTGCGCGATGCCGGCTTCGCCTGACGCGCCGAAGAGCCTGCGCGATCCCGCCTGTCTCGACGCGCGCCGGGCGATGGCCGACGCGCCGCATGTCCGGCCGCTGCGCGCCTTCGCTCGAACCATCGCCGCCGAGCGGGGTGCGGCCGTACCCGATCCCGATCCACTCGATGGCGGCGTGGAGGCGCGTCTGCTCCTGCTGCTCGAAACACCGGGCCCCTCGATCGGCCAGACCGGCTTCGTCTCCCGCGACAATCCGACCGGCACCGCCGCCAACCTGTTCCGCTTCCTCGCTGAAGCCGGGATCGCGCGGCGCGACACGCTGATCTGGAACGCCGTGCCCTGGGTGATCCACGCGCCCGGCGCGCTCAACCGCGCGCCTCGCCGGTCGGAAGCGAGCGCCGCCACGCCTTACTTTGCACTGCTGCTCGCGCTCCTACCGCGGCTCGCGGTGGTCGTCCCGGCTGGGCGCTTCGCGCGGGAGGCGTCGGCGCCGCTCTTCGCCCTGCGGCCGGAGCTGCCCGTGGTGGCAATTCCTCATCCGAGCCCGACCTATGTCTGCACCGCGCCCGCCGTGCGCGAGCGCATCCTGGCGGGTTTAGCAGAGGCAGCCGCGCGTCTCGCTGCGGCGCCGTGACGGTCGGGATGGCGTGATTTCGGCCGCATTCCCGGTGCAGGGCATCCCCGTGCCGGTGGCCCCTCGCTGGCCTTTGGCGGTCGAAGCCCCTAAATGCCGCGGGGGCGGTTCGGGATCGACACTGCCCGGGACGACCCGCGCCGAATACACCCTGCGGTCGACCAGCGGAGGCGGACACCGTTCTCACATGAAACCTGCCGGGAAGCACAGGATGGTCACGGAGGCCGAGCCGGCCGACGCGGACCGCGAGGCTGATGCCGGATCGAAGACGGCATCGAAGCGCGGGCGCTATGCCTGGATCGGCACGATCGCCAGCCTCGTCCTCATCGTCGCCTCGCTCGGCGTTCTGTGGAAGCTCTCGGAAGAGATTAGTTGGGCCGCGCTGCAGGCGGCCTTCACGGCGGTGGCCGCGACGCAGCTTAGCGAAGCCTTCCTGTTCGTGGCGGTGAGCTACCTGTTCCTGACCTGCTACGACGCGCTTGCCCTGCGCCAGCTCCGGATCAAGCTACCCTACCGCATCACGGCGCTCGCCTCCTTCACGAGTTACGCCGTGAGCTTCACCCTCGGCTTCCCGCTCATCACCGCGGCGACGATCCGCTACTGGATCTACTCGAAGCGCGGGTTGTCGGCGGCCAAGATTGCCGCACTGACGGTGATCGCCGGCTTCACCTTCTGGCTCGGCATGGGCGTGGTGCTCGGCTTCAGCCTCATCATCGAGGCGGGCCAGCTCGCGAGCCTCACCTTCAAGAGCATCGGCGTCAACACCACCGCGCGCCTCAATCAGATCCTCGGCTTCGGCACGCTCGGGCTCGTGCTCGGCTATCTCGCCTGGGTCTCGGTGAAGCGGCGCTACATCAAGGTGCGCCACTGGCAGCTCGAATTGCCGGGCGCCACGGTGTCGTTCAGTCAGATGGTGGTCGGCATCGGCGATGTCTGCGCGGCGGCGGCCGTGCTCTACATGCTGATGCCCGAGGGCATGAACCTGCCCTTCACGACCTTCCTGGCGATCTACGTGCTCGCGGCCATGCTCGGCATCGCCTCGAACGCGCCGGGCGGGATCGGCGTGTTCGAGGCAACGATCCTGCTCGCTCTGTCCTACCTGCCGCGCGAGTCGGTGCTCGGCTCGCTGCTGCTGTTCCGGGTCTGCTACTATCTCGTTCCTTTCGCCCTCGCCCTGCTGATGCTCGGCATCTACGAAGGAACACAGCGTCTGCGGCGCCGGGCGGCCGCTAACGACCCGTGATCCGGCCGGTTCCCTAGCCCGGCATGTCGAGCAATCCGGCCCGCCCCCTGTGGCTCGGCGTCACCCTGGCCGTGGCCGTGATAGTGTTCGCGGAAGCGGTCGGCGGTACGGTCGATGCCGCCCTGATCATCTCCGCCAGCCTTGCCCTTCTCGTCGGCGGGATTCTCGGGCGCCGCGGGCAGGGGCCGGTTCTCCAGCAGTCCGAGGCGGGTCCGCCGCGCCGCCACACCATCGCCGAAGCGCTGCTGGCGAACATCCCCGACCCCGTGATCCTGGTCGATCGCCGGGTGGTGGTGATGGAGGCCAACCCGGCCGCCCGGCGGCTCCTGCCGGGGCTGAAGCTGCGCCACCCGCTCTCCTTCTCCCTGCGTGCGCCCGATGTGCTCGATGGCATCGAGGAGGTGCTGCGCACCGGCTCGGCCGTGCGGACCGAGTACGCGACCCGTGTGCCGACCGAGCGCGCCTTCGAGGTGCAGATCGGCGCCCTGCCGATGTCCGATATGCCCGGCGGCAGCGAGGCCAACGTCGTGCTGTTCCTGCGCGACCTCACCGAGGCGCGCCGCCTGGAAGCGATGCGGGTCGATTTCGTCGCCAATGCCAGCCACGAGTTGCGCACGCCGCTCGCGGCCCTTCTCGGCTTCATCGAAACTCTACAGGGGCCCGCCCGAGACGATGCCCGCGCCCGCGAGCAGTTCCTCGGCATCATGCAGACCCAGGCCCAGCGCATGACCGGGCTGATCGACGACCTGCTCTCGCTCTCGCGCATCGAGCTGCACGAGCACGTCGTGCCGACCCAGATGGTCGATTTCGGCCGCATCGCCCGCCAGATGGTCGACATGCAGGCGCCGCTCGCCCTCAAGCGCGGCGTCGCGTTGAGCGTCGAGCGGCCCGACCTTCCGCTTCCGGTGCTCGGGGATCGCAACGAGTTGCTGCGCGTCATCGAGAATCTCGTCGAGAACGCGGTGAAGTATGGCGGCAGCGGCGGCATGGTCGTCGTATCGCTCCACCGCGTCGAGGGATTGGACGGGCGCGGGGCCCGGATCGAGCTGCGGGTGCGCGACCAGGGGCCGGGCATCGCCGCCGAGCATATCCCGCGGCTGACCGAGCGCTTCTACCGCGTCGATACGGCGTCGAGCCGGCAGCAGGGCGGAACCGGTCTCGGGCTTGCCATCGTCAAGCACACGCTCAATCGCCACCGGGGCAAGCTCATCATCGAGAGCGAACCAGGGCATGGCACCACGGTGCGGGTGAGCCTGCCGGAGCATCGGCCCGACGCCGAGGGGGCGATGCCGGACGAACTGCCCGTACGGGATTGACGGCAGGGGAACGGTGCGCGCTCGGCCCCGTTTGCGGGGAGGAGCCCTTCGATGCCGTGCCGGCCACGAGGGCATCGGCCGACGCGCAAGACGTGCCGAAAGATATGGGGAAGCATAGGCGCTTTCAGTGCCCTGAGAGCCTGGGACGCCCCGGCCCTTGACCTTCCCATGATGGGAAGGCCTATCTGAGCTGGCATGGAAACGATTCTCGAACCCCAGACCATGCAGACCGCGCCGGCCGGTGCGCAGAGGCCGTCCCGCCTGACCTTGCCGGTCGAGGGCATGAGTTGCGCCTCCTGCGTCGGACGCGTCGAGCGGTCGCTCCACGCACTGCCCGGCGTGACCGACGTCGCCGTCAATCTCGCTACCGGCCGCGCCGACCTCGCCCTACCCGCTGGCATGCCGCCCTCGCGGGCGGTCGAGGCGATCCGCGACGCCGGCTACGACGTGCCGGAATCCGTCTCCGCCGTCACCGTCGAGGGGATGAGCTGCGCCTCCTGTGTCGGTCGCGTGGAGCGCGCCCTCATGGTGCTTCCCGGCGCTGCCTCGGCGAGCGTGAATCTCGCCACGGGCCGGGCGGAGTTGCGCCACGCCGCCGGCACCGTCTCCATCGGCGATGTCGAAGCGGCAGTGCGGCAGGCTGGCTACGAGGCGCACGCGCTCGGTGCGACTGCGGATGCTTCGCACGCGGATCGGCAGGAGCGGGAGGCGGCCGCACTCCGCCGCGACCTGATCGTTGCCGCCATGCTGTCGGCCCCCGTCGTCGTTCTCGACATGGGGAGTCATCTGATGCCGGGCTTTCACCATGCGGTGACGGGTGTGCTCGGCGCAGGCGGCTTCGCCTGGATGCAGGCGGTGCTCGGGACCTTGGTCCTGGCCGGGCCCGGACGGCGCTTCTTCCGCATCGGTGTGCCGAACCTGCTGCGCGGCCATCCCGACATGAACGCTCTCGTCGCGCTCGGCGCCGGTGCGGCCTATCTCTTCTCGCTGGTCTCGACCGTCGCCCCGTGGTGGCTGCCGGCCGGTTCGGCGCATCTCTACTTCGAGGCGAGCGTCCTCATCGTCACGCTGATCCTGCTCGGGCGCACCCTGGAGGCCCGTGCCAAGGGCCGGGCCGGCGCGGCGATCGCGCGGCTGATCGACCTGTCGCCCACGACGGCGCGGCGGGTAGAGGGGGCGGGCGAGCGCGAGGTGCCGGCTGCCGATCTCAGGATCGGCGACCGGGTGCGCGTGCGCCCCGGCGAGCGCGTACCGGCGGACGGCGTCGTCGCGTCGGGCGCTTCCTTCGTCGATGAGAGCATGATGACCGGCGAGCCGGTGCCGGTCGAGAAGGGCAGGGGCGCCCGCATCGTCGGCGGCACCCTCAACACCACCGGCAGCTTCGACTTCACCGTGGACCGTATCGGCGCCGACACCGCACTGGCGCGGATCGTGCGGATGGTCGAGGAGGCGCAAGGCGGTAAGCTGCCAATCCAGGCGCGGCTGGACCAGGTCACCCTCTGGTTCGTACCCGCCGTCATCGCCATTGCGCTGCTGACCTTTCTGGCCTGGCTCGCGTTCGGGCCTGCTCCGTCGCTCGGTCATGCCCTGGTCGCGGCGATCTCCGTGCTTATCATCGCCTGCCCCTGCGCCATGGGGCTGGCGACGCCGGTCTCGATCATGGTCGGCACCGGGCGGGCGGCGGAGCGGGGCGTGCTGTTCCGCCAGGGCGCCGCACTCCAGGCGCTGCGGGACGCCCGCGTCATCGCCCTCGACAAGACCGGCACGCTGACCGAGGGCCGTCCGCGTCTGACCGATCTCGTCACCACCCCCGGCTTCTCCCAAGAGAGCGTGCTGGCCCTCGCAGGCGCCGTCGAGGCGCGCTCCGAACATCCGGTCGCCCGCGCCATCGCCGCGGCGGCGCGCGAGGCCGGGGCACTGCCCGAGGCTGAAGCATTCGAGGCAGTACCGGGTCATGGCGTCTCGGCCCGGGTCGAGGCACAGGCGGTGGCACTCGGCAACCGCTGCTACATGGAACGGCTCGGCGTCGCAACCGCTGCGTCCGAAAGCGAGGCGGCCTGTTTCGCTCAGGAGGGGAAGAGCCCGATCTTCGTCGCCGTGGACGGACGCCTCGCGGCCCTGGTCGCGGTGGCCGATCCGGTCAAGCCGGAGGCGCGCGCGGCACTCGATGCCCTGCGCGCCCGCGGCCTCACCGTAGCGATGCTGACGGGGGATGCCCGCCCCACCGCCGAGGCGGTCGCCCGGTCGCTCGGCATCACCGGAGTCGAGGCCGAGGTGCTGCCCGAGGGCAAGGTCGCGGCCCTGCGCCGCTTGCGCAAGGCCCACGGATCGGTCGCCTTCGTCGGCGACGGCATCAACGATGCGCCAGCTCTCGCCGAGGCCGATATCGGCATCGCCATCGGTACGGGCACCGACATTGCGGTGGAGAGCGCCGACGTCGTGCTGATGTCCGGCGCGCTTACCGGGCTGGTCGAGGCGGTGGTCCTGTCGCGGGCGACGCTGGCCAATATTCGCCAGAACCTGTTCTGGGCGTTCGCCTATAACGCGGCGCTGATCCCCGTCGCCGCCGGTGGGCTCGCGGCGTTCGGCGGTCCGCAGCTCTCGCCGGTGCTCGCGGCCGGGGCGATGGCGCTCTCCAGCGTGTTCGTCGTCGGCAACGCGCTACGCCTCAGGCGGGCGGGGGGCAGCGTATGAGCGCGCCCACCGTCACCATCGGCGAGGCGGCCCGCGCCAGCGGTGTCTCGGCCAAGATGATCCGCTACTACGAGGAGACGGGCCTGCTCGGCCCCGCGGGGCGGACCGCCGCCGACTATCGCGTCTACAGCGAGTCCGACCTGCACGCGCTGCGCTTCGTGCGCCGCGCCCGCGACCTTGGTTTCTCGATGCGGGAGATCGCCGATCTCCTGGCGCTCTGGCACGACCGCTCCCGCGCCAGCGGGGCGGTCAAGGCGGTGGCGCTCGACCATGTCGCCGACCTGCGCCGCCGCATCGGCACGTTGGAGGCGATGGCCCGCACCCTCGAACATCTGGCCGAGCGCTGCTGCGGCGATGACCGGCCGGACTGCCCCATCCTCGACGATCTGGCGGGAGGAGCCGACGACCGGTGAGGCTTGGCCGTTGACCCGGTGTTGGCCTTCTGCTTGCTGGGATCTTCCGGAAAGGTTGGATCCATGCCCGTCATCGACCGCATCGTCGATCTCTCGGAGGAGATCACCGCCTGGCGGCACGATCTCCACGCCCATCCGGAGCTTCAATACGACGTCCACCGCACCGCCGGTTTCGTGGCGGACAAGCTGCGCGCCTTCGGCTGCGACGAGGTCATCACCGGCATCGGCCGCACCGGCGTGGTCGGGGTGATCCGCGGGCGGGCACACGGCTCGAACCGCGCGATCGGCCTGCGCGCCGACATGGACGCGCTGCCGATCCAGGAGATCCGCGACCTTCCCTACCGCTCGATCGCGCCGGGCAAGATGCACGCCTGCGGCCATGACGGGCACACCGCCATGCTGCTGGGTGCTGCGAAGTACTTGGCCGAGACCCGTGACTTCGACGGCCGCGCGGTGCTGATTTTCCAGCCGGCCGAGGAGGGCGGCGGCGGCGGCGAGGCGATGGTGCAGGACGGGATGATGGAGCGCTTCGGCGTCGAGTCGGTCTACGGCCTGCACAACGTGCCCGATCAGCCGCTCGGCACCTTCGCGATCCGGCCCGGCCCGATCATGGCCTCCACCGACCGCTTTACGATTCTGATCGAGGGCAGGGGCGGGCACGCGGCCCTTCCGCAGGCGGCGGTCGACACGGTGCTGGTCGGGAGCCATATCGTCGTCGCCCTGCAATCCATCGTTGCCCGCAACATCGATCCGCTCGATTCGGGCGTCGTCTCCGTCTGCGCGGTCGACGCGGGCGAGGCGTTCAACGTGCTGCCGCAGACGGCGGAGCTGCGCGGCACCATGCGGGCTCTGACGCCGGCCGTGCGCGACCTGATGCGCGTGCGGCTCGCGGCGATTGCGGAGAATGTCGCCGTCGCCTTCGGCGCGCGGGCGAGCATCGATTTCGCCAGCGGCTACCCGGCGACCGAGAATCACCCGGCCGAGACCGACTTCATGGCCGATGTCGCCGCGCAGGTCGTGGGCGAGGATCAGGTGGTGCGCGATGTCGCTCCGATGATGGCGGCCGAGGATTTCTCCTACATGCTGGCCCACCGGCCCGGCGCCTACATCTTCATGGGCAACGGCCCCTCCGCCGGCCTCCATCACCCGGAATACGACTTCAATGACGCCGCTATCCCCTACGGCGCCTCGCTCTGGGCCCGGATCATCGAGACAGGGCTGCCGGCCCAGGGGCCGCTGGCCTGAGTGATACGGCTTCCGGACGATCGCATCGGGTTTGGCCCGGCTCCGTCATCGCGAGGCGAAGCCGAAGGGATCCAGGGCGCGCCTTCCCCGGATCTTGCGGAGCCCCGGATTGCTTGCGCCGCGCCCCGCAAGGGCGGGCGGATCCGGGAGCGATCAAGAGGCGTGCACCCGCGCCAGGAACGTCCCGATCGCAACTTGCAGCGCGGCGCTGCCGTCACCGACCCGCTCGGCACCGGAGCGGACTTCGTCGGAACGCTCCTCGTTGGACGCGGCCGCGGCGCGGACCTCCCCAATACTCTGCGACACCGTGCGGGCATCGGCTGCGGCCCCGGCGATGGCACAGGCGATCTCGTGGCTGGCCTGCCCCTGCTGCTCGGCCGCCGCCGCGACTTCGGCGGCGATGAGGCTGAGCTGCGCGATCGTTTGCCCGATCTCCTCGATGGCGCCGCCCGTGCCGCCCGCGGCCTGCTGGATCGCCGCGATCTGGGCCGCGATACGGTCGGTCGCCGTCGCGGTCTGGCCGGCCAGGGCCTTCACCTCGCCGGCCACCACCGCGAAGCCGCGACCGGCCTCACCCGCGCGGGCGGCTTCGATCGTGGCGTTCAGGGCAAGGAGGTTGGTTTGTTCAGCCACCGTGCGAATGAGCGTGACCACCGCACCGACCTCGTCCGCCGCCCGCGACAGGGTCGCCACCGTCGTCTCCAGCCCGCGGGCATCGGTGAGCGCCGTTTCGGCGATACGGCTCGCGTGGCGGACGCGCTCGCCGATGCTCCGGGCCGAGCCCGAGAGTTCCTCGGCGGCACCCGCAATGCTGTCTACCACGCCCGCCGACTGATCCGAGGCGCCCGCGACCTCCGCCGCGCGAAGGGTGGTGTCGCCCGCGGTCTCGCGGAGTCGGTCGGCGGCGGCGCGCATCGCCTGCGCCGAGCCGGCGAGGTCGGCCACCGCCCGTCGTGTCTCGTCCTCGAAGTCCTGCGTCGCCGCAGCGAGACGCACGCCACGGGCGCCGTCCTGCGACAGCCGCTCGCGAGCCGCCTCGTCGAGTCGGCGCTTCTCGATCAGCGCCGCCTGAAACCGGGCGATGGTGCCGGCCATCTCGCCGACCTCGTCGCGCCGCGCCGTGAACGGCACCGTCTCGTCGAGCCGATCGTCGGCGAGCGCCTGCATGGTGGCTTTCAGCCGGTGCAGCGGTCGCTGAATCTGCGTTCGGATGATCCAGAATGCCGCGAGCAAGGCCAGGATGAGGGCCGCCGCCGGAGCGGCAATGAGCGTGATGAAGGCCTTCCGCTGCGCTTGCGCCGCCGCGTCCCGCTGCTCATCCAGGCGCGCGAGCACGTCGCGGCCCAGCGCAGAGATCTCCGCCACCATGCGCTCGCGGTTCTTCACCGTCGCCTCGTCGCTCGCCTGGATCAGGGCGGCGCGCGGCGAGACCGCGAGACCGAGTTCGGCGGTTTCCGTCTGATAGGCGACGAACTCCTTCACCGCGAGGTCGAGACGGCGCCGCTTCTCCGGCGGCAGATGCCCTTCCATCGCGGACAGGAACGGCCCGCGTGCCGCCTCCACGTCACCGAGCGCCGTCTGAAGCGCGGAGAGCCGCGCCTTGGCCTCGTCGGTGTCGGTTGCGGTGTAGACGGCGGTGGCCTGAACCACGGCGTGCTCGATGGCTTGGGCCAGACCTCGGGCCTGGAGCCCGGCATTCCAGAAGGATTCGGTAAGCGCGGCGCGGGCCTGCTCTTGTGAGGCCTGCCTCAGGGCGAAGGCCGAAATCCCCGCCCCGACGAGGCCAAGAAGCCCGACCACCATGGCCAGCTTGAAGCCCAGAGATACGCGCATGGAAAAAGCCCGCCGATCCGTAGAGTCGACGGGCTTCTAGGGAGCGGGCGCTTGCCCCCAGGTTAAATGAAGCCGGCTATTCTCGAATATGTTCGATGAATTGGCCGTGATCATTTTCGATCATCGCGATGCATCGGAGCGATGACGCCGAAAGAACGATCCTTCAGTTTCGCGGTGCTGCCGTTCCACCAAGGTGAAACACTCGGTGCGGCACCAGTTCACCGCGCTCGACGTCACCGACGGCGACGAGCACGCCGCCGCAGGTCGCGTAGGCCTTGCCGCCGATCGGCGCATCCTGCCCACGCAGGATCACCGGCTGACCACGCATCAGGCGGAGTCCCATATCGCGGCTGACCGCGACCGAAGGAACCTCGTCCAAGGCCGTCTCGACCGCGTGGAGATGCATCTCCGTGCTCTCTTCGAGGGCGGCGACGCTGCAGGCGGCCGCCTCCTCGAAGGGGCCGACGCGGGTGCGCCGCAGAGCGGAGACGTGACCGTAGCAGCCGAGCACCCGCCCGAGATCGCGTGCCAGAGCGCGAACATAGGTGCCCTTGCCGCATTCCGCGGCGATCACGGTGCGGTCGCCGTGGTGCTCGATCACTGAGAGGTGATCGATGCGCACCGAGCGGGCCACCAGTTCCACCACCTCGCCGTCGCGGGCGAGATCGTAGGCGCGCTCGCCCTGAATCTTGATGGCGGAGTAGCGCGGCGGCACCTGCTCGATCTCGCCGACGAAGGCCGGTAGAGCCGCTTCCAGCGCCTCGCGGGTCGGACGGACGTCGGAGGTTTCGACCGGGCGCCCCTCGGCGTCGTCGGTGTCGGTCTCGACACCCCAGGTCACCTCGAAACGGTAGGCCTTACGGCCGTCCATCACGAACGGCACCGTCTTCGTCGCTTCGCCGAGCGCGATCGGCAGGATGCCCGATGCCAGCGGATCGAGCGTGCCGGCATGGCCCGCCTTCTTGGCGTTGAACAGGCGCTTCACCACCGCAACGGCCTGGGTCGAGGTGATGCCGACACCCTTGTCGAGCACCACCCAGCCGCTCACGTCGTTCTTCTTCGGCCGGTCATGGCGCGGACGGCCGCGCTGAGGGCGGCGTCCGCCCCGCGGCGGCCCGTCCCGACGAAGATCGCCCCGCGGCTCCTGCGGCGCTTCACCGGCGCGTTCGGAAGAAATGTCGTCCTGCATCCTGTCCTCGATCGACGGGTTTTCCAGAGCATCGTCCCGACAGGTGGCCACCGGCTGTCGGACAAAACGATGCAAAAACAAAAGCGGGGAGCATCGCCCTGGACCCAATCTCCAGGACGAGGCTCTTGAGCGGCTCAGCCCATCAGAGGGCCGTCACGCGGCCCGTTCGGCGAAGGGGCGGAGCAACGTCAGCCCCCGGATGGTGATCAATCGCGCGAGGGCGAATCCGGTTCGCCCTCGTCGTCTTCGCGAGGCGCACTTTCCAGATCCCGCTGAACCTTCTCGCTTCGCAGGATTTGGTCGATCCGGGCCGCCTCGTCGAAGGTCTCGTCGCGCCGGAAACGCAAGTCGGGCGCGAATTTCAGGTTCACCCGCCGGGCCACTTCCTGGCGGAGGATCTTCTTATGCCGCTCGAGCGCGGCGATCACCGGGGCCTCGTCCTGCCCGCCGAGCGGCATGACGTAGGCGGTGGCCAGCTTGAGGTCCGGCGACATCCGAACCTCGGGAACGGTGACGACATGCGAGTCGAGCACCGGATCCTGAATATCACGACGCTGCAGCACTTCGGCCAGAGCGTGGCGAATGAGTTCGGCCACGCGCTGCTGGCGCTGCGTGGGGCCGGAGGGAGTCTGTTTTTGGGCCATCGGCTGATCGACGTCGCTGAACCATCAGGCGGGTGCCTGGAAACAAAGGGGGCCGCAGCTTTCGCCGCGGCCCCGTAAGGAAGAGCGGTAGGGGAGGGCCGCTCAGAGCGTGCGCTTGATTTCCTCGACGTTGAAGCACTCGATGAAATCGCCCACGCGCATGTCCTGGTAGTTCTGGAAGGACATACCGCACTCGTAGCCGGCCGTGACTTCTTTGGCGTCGTCCTTGAGGCGCTTGAGCTGGGACAGCTTGCCCTCGTGGATCACCACGTCGTTGCGCAGCAGGCGGACATGGGCGCCGCGCTGGACCACACCCTCCATGACCCGGCAACCGGCGATCTTGCCAACCTTCGACACGTCGAAGATCTGCAGGATCTGCGCCTCGCCGAGCTTCTCCTCGCGGAGCGTCGGCGGCAGCATGCCCGACAGCGTGGCTTTGATGTCGTCCACGAGGTCGTAAATGATGCTGTAGTAGCGGATCTCGGTGCCGTCGCGCTCGGCTGCGTTGCGTGCTTCCTTGTGGGCGCGCACGTTGAAGCCGATCACCACCGCCTTCGAGGCGTTGGAAAGCGTGATGTCCGACTCGGTGATGCCGCCGACACCCGAGAGCAGGATGCGAACGCCGACCTCGTCGTTGCCGAGCGCCGTGAGCGCGCCGTTGATGGCCTCGACCGAACCCTGCACGTCACCCTTGATGATGATCGGCAGCTCCTTGCGGTTGGCGCCTTCCTTGGCCTCGCGCATCATGTCGACGAGCGAGCGGTTGGCACCGCCGGTGCGGGCGTTCAGGCGCTCGCGCTTGATGCGGGCGCGGTACTCGGTGACCTCGCGGGCGCGGGCCTCGTTCGGCACCACGACCACGCGGTCGCCGGCGTCGGGCGTACCGTTGAAGCCGAGCACCTCGACCGGGACCGACGGGCCGGCATAAGGCACGTGCTTACCGGTATCGTCGATGAGGGCGCGGATGCGGCCCCACTCGGCGCCGGCGACGACGATGTCACCGGTGAACAGCGTGCCACGCTGCACAAGCACGGTGGCCACGGGGCCGCGACCACGGTCGAGCTGAGCCTCGATCACGGTGCCTTCGCCGTCGCGCTTTTCGTTGGCGCGCAGGTTCAGGATTTCGGACTGAAGCTGAAGGCCCTCGAGAAGCTCCGGCAGACCGTCGCCGGTCTTGGCGGACACCTCGAACTCGAGGGTCTCACCGCCCATCGACTCCACTTGGATGTCGTGCTGCAGGAGCTCGGTGCGCACCCGCTGCGGGTTCGCATCGGGCTTATCGATCTTGTTGATGGCGATGATCATCGGGACGCCCGCCGCCTTGGCGTGCTGAATCGCCTCAACGGTCTGGGGCATCACGCCATCATCGGCCGCCACCACGATCACGACGATGTCCGTCACCTTGGCGCCACGGGCACGCATGGAGGTGAAGGCCGCGTGGCCGGGGGTGTCGATGAAGGTCACGAGATCGCCCGAGGGCGCTGCCACCTGATAGGCACCGATATGCTGGGTGATGCCGCCGGCCTCACCCTCGACGACGTTGGCCGCACGGATCGCGTCGAGCAGCGACGTCTTGCCGTGATCGACGTGACCCATGATCGTGACGACCGGCGGACGCGGATCGAGATCCTCCTCCAGATCCGGCTCGTCGGAGGTCAGACCTTCCTCGACGTCCGACTCGGCGACGCGGCGGACCGTGTGGCCCATCTCTTCGGCGATGAGCTGAGCCGTATCCGAGTCGATCACGTCGGTGATCTTGTGGATCTGGCCCTGCTTCATCAGCAGACGGATGACGTCCACCGCCCGCTCGGACATGCGGTTGGCGAGTTCTTGGATGGTGATCGTCTCAGGAATTGTCACGTCGCGGACGATTTTCTCCTTGGGCTCCTCGTGCCGGTGCCCGCTCATCCGTTGCTGACGGCGGCGGAAGGAGGCCACGGAACGGGTACGCTCTTCCTCGCCCGCTGTTGCGTTGGCGATGGTGAGGCGGCCACGGTTACGGTCGCCGCCCGGCGATTTCGGCGTCTTGGGCGGCGTGATGATCTTGAGCGGCATACCGGGGCGACGAATCACCCGCTTGGTATCCGACTCCTCCTCGGCCGCAGCAGCGCCGGGACGGCCGGCGGGACGCGCAGCGGCACCTTGACCCGCGGGGCGAGCGGCAGTGGTCGGGCTCGGCGCCTTCTCGGGCTCCGGTGCCGGGGCTGGGCGCGCCATGAAGTTCAGGTCGCGCGGCTTCTTGATGTCCGCCGTGATGGTCCGCCGCGGCTCGGCCGGCGGCTGCGGGGTCGGACGGGCCGCCGAAGGACTCGGACGGACACCGGGACGGGCGCCAGTGGCAGCCGGACGCTGCGCCGCAGCGCTCGGTCGCGCCGCCGACGGAGCGGCAGCCGGACGCGCGGGGGCGGGAGCCGGACGAGAGACCGGGGCTGCGGTCGCGGCCGGGGTCGGCGCAGCGGCGGCAACCGGCTCCGGCGCCGCGGGGGCGGCAGCGGCGGGTGGGGCCTCGGCGGCGGGTTGGGCAGCGACGCGCGCAGCCTCTTCCTCGGCGCGGCGACGGGAGTCCTCCGCCGCCTTGCGCCGGAGCTCATCGTCCTGGCGACGCCGCTCATCCTCTTCGCGGCGGCGGGCCTCGGCCGCCTCACGCTCGCGGCGCTCGGCTTCCTCGCGGTCGCGGCGAGCCTGAATTTCGGCCTCGGCGCGCGCACGGGCCTCGGCCTCGCGGCGCTGCGCATCGGCCAGGGCGGCAGCACGGGCATCCCGCTCCTGCTCGCTCAAGGTGCGCAGCACGACGCCGGAGGCACTTCGGCCAGCCGGACGCGCGGCAGGAGCCGGCGCGGGCGCCACGGATGCCGGACGCGGCGGCGGTGCGGTGGGCTCACGGGGCGCGACCGCTCCGGGCGCGGCACCGATCGTACGCCGCTTCACCGTCTCGACCACGACGGACTTCGACCGCCCGTGGGAGAAGCTCTGACGGACCGTGCCCTGCTCGACCGGACGCTTGACCGTCAACGGCTTTGAGGGGGCTCTAGTCTGCGTCTTGTCACCCGGATTGTTCGTATCGCTCATTCAGTCTGAACCCTGAGGGTTTCCATCGTCCCATCGGCCGGCGGCGGGCATGCCCGGCCGAGTGTCATGTCAATTCGTCGTCGTGCGAATCGAAGGCGGTCGCGCCAGCGGCAAGCGGGGCGTCCTCTTCAGACGCCGACGCCATACCCTCGAAGGTGCGGAACCGACGCCAACGCGCGAGATAGCCGGTAGTGCCGGCTCCCGCGATAAGGGCAGCGTGTATCACATGATCCCGGCCCAATGCCATGTCCAATTCGGTGTTGGACAGGTCATCGACAACGGGAATAACCGATATGGCATCGCCGTAGCGCCGTCGCAAGGCAGCCGCGAGCTTGCGCCGACCATCCGGAGCGGCATCGCTGGCATGAATCACCGCCGCGACGCCGACGGCTCCACCGATCGCTGCCTCGACCTTGCCGAAGCCGGTGACGACGCAACCGGCCTTGTTGGCCAGCGCCAGCGCCTGACGCATGTCGGTGCGGAGCCCCTCGGTAACCTGATCGGGGAGATCGGGCGAGACTTTCGCCTCATTGGTCTTGAAGGCACGGTTGAAGGCACGTCGCTTGACCGCGCCTTCGATCGTCGCTCGCGTCGCAGTCACCCACGCGCCGCGACCCGGCAGGCGTGCGCGCAGATCCGGCACGACGGTGGCGTCGGGCCCCAGCACGAAGCGGATCATCGCCGAGGGCGGCTGCGCCTTACGGGTGACGATGCAGGTGCGCACAGGCTCCCGGCCGCGGCCCGGGCCACGGTCGAGATCGGGGCCGGTCTCGGCCGATTCGCCGTCCGTGCCCTCCTGCGCAATCATGTCCTGCACTGTGTCTCCGTTCCTCCGGCTCAAGCCTGCTGCGGTTCGGCCGGCACTTCCTCGGTCGCGTCGCCGTCGAGCGCGTCACCCTCGGCGGCCTCACCCTCCGGCTCCGGCAGCGCGTCGATCCAGCCGGCCTTCAGGCGGGCTTCCATGATGAGCGCCTCGGCCTCGGCCCGCGACAGCTCGAAGCCGTCGAGGTAGCCGGCATGGCGCACGGCCTCGGGGCCGCGGCCCTCGGTGTAGCCGACGAGATCGTCGGTCGCGCAGCCGGCGAGGTCTTCAACGGACTTCACCTCGTTCTCGCCCAGCGCCACCATCATCGCGGTAGTAATGCCGTCGATGTCGCGCAGTTCGTCCTCGACGCCGAGTTCGCGGCGGCGGTCGTCCTGCTCCTGCTCGATGCGGGCGAGGTAATCCTGGGCACGGGCCTGGATCTCGGCACCGGTCTCCTCGTCGAGGCCCTGGATGTTGGAGAGTTCGGCGACATCGACGAAGGCGATTTCCTCGACGTTGCGGAAGCCTTCCGCCGCCAGCAACTGGCCGACCGTCTCGTCCACGTCGAGTGCTTCCATGAACACCTGGGTGCGCTCGGCGAACTCCTTCTGGCGCCGCTCCGACTCCTCGGCCTCGGTCAGGATGTCGATGTCCCAGCCGGTGAGCTGCGAGGCAAGACGCACGTTCTGGCCGCGGCGTCCGATGGCCAGCGAGAGCTGGTCGTCGGGCACCACCACCTCGATGCGGTCGGCCTCCTCATCGAGCACCACCTTGACGACCTCGGCCGGCTGCAGCGCGTTGACGATGAAGGTCGCCTGATCTTCCGACCACGGGATGATGTCGATCTTCTCGCCCTGAAGCTCGCCGACCACCGCCTGGACGCGGGAGCCGCGCATGCCGACGCAGGCGCCGACCGGGTCGATCGAGGAATCGCGGGAGATGACGGCGATCTTGGCGCGCGAGCCGGGGTCACGGGCGACCGCCTTCACCTCGACAATGCCGTCGTAGATCTCCGGCACTTCCTGGCCGAACAGCTTGGCCATGAATTGTGGATGCGAGCGCGAGAGGAAGATCTGCGGGCCACGCACCTCGGAGCGGACGTCGAACAGGTAGGCGCGGATGCGGTCGCCGGGGCGGAAGGTCTCGCGCGGGATCATCTCGTCGCGGCGGACGATGCCCTCGCCGCGGCCGAGATCGACGATGACGTTGCCGTACTCGACGCGCTTGACCACGCCGTTGAGGATCTCGCCGATGCGGTCCTTGTACTCGTCGTACTGGCGGGCACGCTCGGCGTCGCGCACCTTCTGGACGATGACCTGCTTGGCCGACTGCGCGGCGACGCGGCCGAAATCGAACGGCGGCAGGGTATCGGAGATCACGTCGCCGATAAGGGCGCCGGGGTTGTAGCGGCGGGCCTGATCGAGGGTGATCTCGCGGGCGTCGTTCTCGACCTGCTCGACTACGAGGAGGTGGCGGGACAGGCGCAACGCGCCGCTCTTGGTGTCGATCTCGGCGTGGACGTCGGTCTCGGCGCCGTAGCGGGAGCGGGCCGCCTTCGCGATCGCCTCTTCCATCGCCTCAATGACGATCTGGCGGTCGATCACTTTCTCGCGGGCCACGGCCTCGGCGATCTGCAGGAGTTCGAGCCGATTGGCGCTGACGACAGCCATGGGGTCTGGTCCTTCTTCGGTCGTGTCTTCCGCTGCGGGAGCGGGCTTACTCTCAGGGTCGTTTCGCATCGCGACGGCGCCGGGACCGGCTGCCCGAAGCGATGCCGCGGGATCAGTGAAACGTGTCGCGGTTCTTGAGGCGGGCGGCCTTCGTGACGATGCCGCCGCCGGGCTTGGGCTTCTTCGCCTTCACCGGCTTGTCGCCCTTCTTGTCCGCCTTGGGCTTGGGCCGCTTCGGCTGTGGGATGAAGCGAACCTGCGGCGCCTCGTCCTCGGCCTCCGCGTCCTCTACGTCATCGATCTCCTCGCCGTCCTGAGGCGGGGCGGAGCCACGGCGGAGCGATTCGCGAATCAGGTCGTCGGTAAGGACGAGATGCGCCTCGCCGAGATCGCGCAGCGGCACGTCGATGCGGCTCGGAAGGCCCGGCTTCACGTCGGGCAGGTCGATCGGCACCGTGGCGCCGTCCGCACTCGGAACCCCGATGATGCCGCGAAAGCGCTTGCGCCCGTCCATCGGCACGGCAAGTTCGACCTTGGCCTCGTATCCGGCCCAGCGCTCGAAATCGGAAACGCGCACCAGGGGCCGGTCGATCCCGGGCGAGGAGACTTCGAGATAGTAGGCGCCGCCGACCGGATCTTCGAGATCGAGGATCGGCGAGATCGCGCGGCTCACCGCCTCGCACTCATCGACGCCCATCGTGCCGTCGGGCCGCTCGGCCATGATCTGCAGGGTGCAGCCGTTGGTGTTCGAGATCTTCACCCGGACCAGCCGGAAGCCGAGGCCCTCGATCGGTCCCTCGACGATCCGGGCGACGCGCGCGGCGGCGCCGGTCTCGCTGACAAGACGTTTCTCGGTAGGCTCCGCCATGCTGTCGTTTTCCGAAGGTCTCGATCGGGGTTAAGCTTGGCAAATCCGGCGCTGGAGGTGCTCGCGAAAATAAAAAAGAGCGGACCCCGGGGGGCCCACTCCCGCAAGCAGCCTATCGACTGCACCAGAAATGTTGAGCCGTGACTTAACCCCGCTGCGTGGCGAATTCAAGCGCTTCGAGACGTCATCGCACGTTCCGGATGCCGCGCTCCGGCCATCACCGGCTGCGAACACCGGCTCCATCGCACGCGAGAGGAGAGGCACCTTGCCGGCAACCACGATCGGACCGGATCCGGATGCGCTGCACCCGATGGCCGGGCACAGCCGCGTCACCTTCATCCGCAACCTCGACCTGCCGGAGAATGTCGAGGCCGGCGCCTACACCTATTACGACGATCCGGCCGGCCCCCAGGCCTTTCTCGACGCGATTCTCTACCACTTCGCCTTCATCGGCGATCGGCTGGTGATCGGGAAGTTCTGCGCCATCGCCGCGGAGACGCGCTTCCTGATGAACGGCGGCAACCACCGCCTCGACGGCCTCTCGACCTATCCCTTCCCAATCTTCGGCGGCGACTGGGTCGGGCGCTTTGCGGGGGAGCTCGATTTCCCGAGCCGGGGCGACACCGTGATCGGCAACGATGTCTGGCTCGGCTTTCGCAGCACCGTGATGCCGGGCGTGACGATCGGCGACGGCGCGGTGGTCGCAGCCCATGCCGTCGTCACCGCCGACGTGCCGCCCTACGCCATCGTCGCCGGCAACCCTGCGAAGATTGTCCGCCGCCGTTTCTCGGAAGAGGAAGCCGCACGCCTTCAGGCCGTGGCGTGGTGGGATTGGCCGGTAGAGCGCATCACCGCTCACCTGCCCCTGATCGGCGGCGGCGACATCGCCGCACTCGAAGCGGTCGCGTCGGCGGCCCCGTAGGGCACCAGCGGCGGGGCGAGCTGCGCCGGCCCACGCTCGGTGGCCAGGATTGCTGCGATCCAAGCCAGCAGCAGGATGACGAGTGCGACCTCCCGGCAGGAGGGGCGCGGGGTCAGGCGGTCGTCGATTCGGCGGAGGTCGGGCGCGGGCATGTGCCGCCTTTGAGTGCCGATTGTTTCCGCATTATGTGGGAAATTTACCCACTAAATGGCTGGATTATTATCTCGCGCCAGATGATGGGCCCGAACGCAAAACGCCGCCCCAGGGATGGGACGGCGTTTTGCGCGATCAGGACGGATTAGGCGTTCAGGCGGCCTGCTTGGCCTTGTTCAGGAGCTTGCGGTTCACCAGCACCTCGGCGATCTGCACCGCATTCAGAGCCGCACCCTTGCGTAGGTTGTCCGAGACGCACCAGAAGTTCAGGCCGTTCTCGATCGTGGCGTCCTCCCGGATGCGGGAGATGTAGGTGGCGTCCTCGCCCGCCGCCTCATGCGGGGTCATGTAGCCGCCGTTCTCGCGCTTATCGATCACGAGGACGCCCGGCGCCGCGCGCAGGATCTCGGTCGCCTGCTCCGGCGTGATCGGACGCTCGAACTCGACGTTCACCGCCTCGGCATGGCCGATGAAGACCGGCACGCGCACCGCAGTCGCCGTGAGCTTGATCTTGGGATCGAGCATCTTCTTGGTCTCGGCGACCATCTTCCACTCTTCCTTCGTGTAGCCATCCTCCATGAACACATCGATGTGCGGGATGACGTTGAAGGCGATTCGCTTGGTGAACTTCTTCGTCACCACCTCGCCGGCGGTGAACACGGCGCGAGTCTGGCTGAACAGCTCGTCCATCGCTTCCTTTCCGGCGCCGGAAACGGACTGATAGGTCGAGACCACGACGCGCTTGATGGTTGCCGCCTCGTGAAGCGGCTTGAGCGCGACGACGAGCTGCGCGGTCGAGCAGTTCGGGTTGGCGATGATGTTGCGCTTGGTGAAACCGGCGACCGCGTCGGCATTCACCTCCGGCACGATCAGCGGCACGTCGGCGTCGTAGCGGAACGCGGACGAGTTATCGATCACCACGCAGCCCTGTTGGCCGATGCGCGGGCTCCACTCCTTCGAGGTCTCGCCGCCGGCCGACATCAGGCAGATGTCGGTGTCGGAGAAGTCGTAGGTGTCGAGCGTTTTGACCTTGAGAATCTTGTCGCCGAAGGAGACTTCCTGACCCAGGCTCCGGCTGGAGGCCAGCGCCACGACCTCGTCGGCCGGGAAGGCGCGCTCGGCTAGGATGTCGAGTATCTCGCGGCCCACATTGCCCGTGGCTCCGACGACGGCGACCTTGTAACCCATCTCACCAAACTCCGCTGCGCGGGCCGGATGACACCGGACCGCCTCTTCCCGTCGCCGGCGGACGCACCGCTCGGGCCCTTGGTTCGGGAAGATTCCATAGGCTGAGGAACCCGACCCGGTTCATCGCCGAGGTGGGCTCTCGAAGCACCCCGAGCAAGATGCCCGGCGTGCTCACCTGTCAAGGGGCGCGTGCCGCGAGCAGCCGTGCGGTCGTGACAGGACGATGCGAGCGGCAACCCGGCATTCACCATCGGACGAGGAATCCGAGGACAGGCCGTGCTTCCTCAACCCGCTGGTGGCGAGAGCCGGGGCAAAGATCGGGCAACGGCGAGGGCCCCTGCGGCCCCGCGGACCCGACAAAGGCCTGCGCATGCTCCCCCACCCGGACGACGCCTTCGACAGATCGGACGATTCCCAAGATCTGCTTCGCCAAGACTTGCCTCGCCAAGACCTGCCCCGCCCCCGGCCCCTCCGACGCATGCGGCTGGCGGCCAAGCTTGCGGCCAGCGCGGCCCTGATCGCCGGCCTCTCCCTGGTCGCCCGCGACCGGGCCGTTGCGCCCGAGCCGCCACAGGCTTGGAGCGAGCCGCCGCGGGCGGCCGAGGGCGCACGCCGGGCAATGGCCGCGACGGAGCCGCTGCTGACGTTGCGGAACGACGTGGCCGAGTTGCCGCCACAGCCTGGACCGACGCGTTGGAACTCCGGCAATGGGCAGCGTGAGGACAGCGTGAGCCAGGGCGCGTTCGACATCATCGAGGCACCCTATCTCCTCCTCACGGCCACTGATGCGGGCGGGCGGCCCGAGCCCGGTGCCAGCCTGTTCGTGACCTTGGTGCGCCGGGCAGCCGACGGGCGCGGCCTTTCCGTGATCCGTACCGGAGAGCGCGGCATCGTCGGGACTGCCCTCGGCAGTTTCGAGACCGTCGAGACGACGCTGGCGGCGGCGGGCAAGCGCAGTTGTACGGGCTTCCGCAGCCTCGACCTGAAGGCAGTGGCGATCGACGGCTGGCTATGCGGCATCCTCGGGCAGGCGCCGGAGCCGCGCGCCGTCGCCTGTGCCATCGACCGGATCACCCTGGCCGGCCGTGTGACGGCGGCGCTGGGCGCCGATGCCCTCACCGGTGCGAGCGCCTGCCGGACCGAAGAGGCCACCGCGGCGTTGCCGGGCGACAGCACCGGCTCGATCGCCGTCGCCGAGGCGCCAGCGAGAAACAATGCGGCAAAAACGCGGCGAAAATGATCGAGCGTGGCCATATTCCGGGAACAACGGTCACGCCAGAACGTCTACTCTGCAACAAGCGGGATTCTTAACGAACGGCCCGTACGGTCGCCTCTCACACGACAAGGTACGCCATGCGCTTTTCCAAGCTCGCCCTGATGGGCGCCATGACCCTCACCGCGATCGGCTTCGGAACCAGTGCTGAGGCCCAGGGCCCCTACGGTAACCCCGGCTACGTGCGTGTGAGCCAGCCGCTGCCGATCCGCATCAAGCCGCGCTCCTGGCTCGATGCCGGCAACGTGGTCGAGCCCGGCAACGGCTCGGTGGCGAACCCGGCGACCAACCCGGCCCTCATCGCCGCCTCGAACCAGCTCAACCCGCCCTACGGCCGCAGCGACCGTTACGGCGAGGGCTTCCTGCCCGATCCCATCACCAACGGACCGTTCATCGGTGCGCGCTCGACGGCGATCCGCAATGTCGATTTCTCGGCCATCGACGCGATCGACCCGACCTCCTACGTGGCGCGCTACGGCAACCCGTATCGGTAAGACTCACTTATCTTAATGACGGATGGAGCGGGCCCCTTGGGGCCCGTTTTCGTTTTGCGACCGTGTCAGGTCTTGAGCACCGGCTCGGCTACGTCGCCCGCGCCACGTTCGGCGAGATAGTGGGGCTGGAACAGGCACATGCGCACCGCGTCGCGGTAGCGGCCATTGACGAAGAACTCGTCCCTCAGAATGCCCTCCGGGCGGAAGCCGCAGCTTTCATAGATGCCGGCCGCTCGCTTGTTGTCCTTGTCCACATGCAGGTAAAGCTTGTGGATGTTGAGCACTTTGAAAGCGTAATCGATGGCGATGCGGGTGGCGCGCTTGGCGTAGCCCTTCCCCTGATGGTCGGGGTGGATCGCGATCTGAAACTCGCAGCGCCGGTGCAGGTGATTGATTTCCACCAGCTCAACCATGCCCGCGGGTTCGCTGCGCTCCGTGGCGATGATGAAGCGCCGCTCGGTCTGATTGTGGATGTTGCGCTCGTAGAGCTGCGCAAGTTCGGCGAAGGACTCGTAAGCCTCCTCGAACCAGTAGCGCATAATGCTGTCGTTGTTGTTGAGCTGATGCACGAAGAGGAGGTCTTCGCGCTCCAGCGGTCTTAGCTTGATACTCATGTCCGGACTCGGGCCAGGGCGGGATCGGTGATGGCCCCTGGCCTACTCCCACGCCGACCAAGACGGAATGATGAAAGCCGGCTTTAAAGCGCACGAAGCCCGGCCTCCTCCGCAGCCAGCGCTCGGGCGGCGGCCTCATCCAGGTCATCGAGCGGGCCGCGAAAGCGCAAGGCCCGCGTTGGCTCGCCGGCCCGCATCACCAGCACCACCGTCTCGACGTCCGGGCAGCCGGGGTCGGGGCAGGCGATCTCGTTGACCGACAGGGCGTCCGCCTCGCTCAACCCGAATGCCGGATGAAGCAGAGCCTTCGCGCGCGAGGCTGCCTGCGCCAGCCCGGCCGACCGGGCACGCCAATCCTTTAGGCTAACGAAGCCCATCCCGTGCAATCCTCCGCTCAGGCCGCCGCCCTGCGCCACCTTGGGAAGGGATCGGGCAGGTCGCGATACGCCTCCGCATCGAAGCGTCGGACTTCGGCCGGACCGACGAGGCAGGCATCGAGGGCGACGGTGATCGCGTTCCGGTCCATGCCGCGGCCGATGAAGACGAGTTCCTGGCGGCGGTCGCCCCAGACCTCGCTCCAGACTGTGTGAAGCCGCTCCCGGAAAACCTCTTCCTCCGGCCAGCGCTGGCGCGGCACTGCCGCCCACCAGAAACCCATCGCGCCGATATGCGCCACGGCGCCGGCGAGCGAGAATTCACCGACCCATTCGGGCCGGGTCGCGAGCCAGAAGTGCCCCTTCGCCCGGATCAGCCCCGGCCAGGTCGTGTTGGCGAACGCCTGAAACTTCTGCGGGTCGAGCGGCCGGCGCGCCCGGTAGACGAAGGAGCTGATCCCGTACTCCTCGGTCTCCGGCACGTGCTCGTGCGCGCCGTAAAGCTCCTTGAACCAGAGTGGATGTTCCTGCGCCTTCTCCTCGTCGAACAGCCCGGTATCGAGGATGGCGTCTGGCGGCACCTGTCCGTGGGACACCTCGACGATGCGCGCATCCGCGTTGAGCCCCCGCACCACCGAGCGCACGAGGTCGAGGTGATCCGGCGAGACATCGCGCGCCTTGTTGATCACGACGACGTCGGCAAACTCGATCTGCTCCACCAGCAGATCGACCAGAGTGCGGCTGTCGTCGGCCCCCGCGGTCTCGCCGCGCTGGCGCAGGAAGTCGTTCGAGCCGTAATCCTTGAGGAGGTTCACCGCATCGACCACGGTCACCATCGTGTCGAGCCGCGCCACGTCGCTAAGCGCTTCGCCGGCCTCGTCGCGGAAGGAGAAGGTGCTCGCGACCGGCAATGGCTCGGCGATACCGGTGCCCTCGATCAGCAGGTAGTCGAAGCGCCCCTCGGCGGCGAGGCGGCGAACCTCGGCCAGCAGGTCGTCGCGCAGGGTGCAGCAGATGCAGCCGTTGGTCATCTCCACGAGCCGCTCATCCGTGCGCGACAGATCGGCCCCGCCGTCGCGGACGAGGTCGGCATCGATATTCACCTCGCTCATGTCGTTGACGATCACAGCGACGCGCCGACCCTCGCGATTGTTGAGGACGTGGTTGAGCACCGTCGTCTTGCCGGCGCCGAGAAAGCCCGACAGCACGGTGACGGGCAAGCGGGAAGTGGTCTCAGGCATGGTTCGTCCGCTGGAGTGACGTCAGATTTGTTACTTTATAACATTGCAAGATCGCGGCGACGTCAAGCCGAAGCGGCGGAAAAGATGGTCGACTCGTAGACCGTCTCGGGAGAAAAGGCCGGAGCGGTTCCGACGCCGACGAAGTGCGGTCGCGCGTCGGGACCGGTGAGGCTTTTCATCGGTTGCAACCGCACGCAGATCGGTTTGCGCGAAGGAGGGGGATCGGGTGCGACCGTGGCGCGAGGGACCGGGCGACCGGCGCAGCTACCATCACGGCAACCTCAAAGAGGCGCTGATCGAGGCTGCGCGCCGCTTCATCGCCGAGCGAGGGATCGGCGGCTTTACGCTGGTCGACGCGGCCCGCTTGGTCGGCGTGACGCCCGCAGCGCTCTACCGCCATTTCCGTGGGCGTGAGGCCCTGTTGGAGGAAGTGGCGGGCCGCGGCTTCGCCGACCTCGCCGATCGGCTGGCGCGGGCCCTGACAGGCCGCGGAACGCCGCTGGAGCGGTTCACCCGCATGGGCGAGGCCTATCTTGCCTTCGCCGAAGAGGAGCCGGGCTACTACGCGGCAATCTTCGAAGTGCGCGGCCAGGCAGTCCCTGCGCACGCTCCCGAACGGCCAAACCCATTCGACCTTCTCGTCGACGCCCTTCGCGCGACTTTCCCCGACGGTTTCGACGGTGTCGACCCGCGCTTCCTCGCGCTCGAAGTTTGGGCGCTCTCGCACGGCATCGCCACGCTGTCGGCGGCGGGCCAACTGCCGAAGCCCGGACCGGACAAGTACGAATTGCTGCGCGCGGGCGTTCTCGCCCTCGTCCATGGCGCCGGTGAGCGGACGAAGGATAAGGTTTAGTCGCCGCGCCCTTGAAACGCCCGAGGCGGGTCCGCATGTGAATGTTGTTCACATTCACACCCCGGAGTCCTTAGCCGTGAACACGTCCTCCACCTCTCCCTGGTCCTGCGGCGCGTCTCACCGCAGCGGCCCTTTTCCCAAGCGTTCTCTCGAAATCGGCGCGATCGTCGTCGCGTTCGTCTATTGGTGGCCGGTCGCCGTCGCCTACGTCGCCTGGAAGATTGCGGGCTATCCCGCCTTCAGCCAGATGAAGGAGTTCGCCAACAGCGGCAGCTTCAGCTTCGCGGGCGGCGATGGCCGGTCGCGCTTCGCTCGCGCCTTCGAGGCGGCCAAGGGATATTCCGGCACCAGCGCCACGTCCGGCAACTGGGCCTTCGAGGAGTATCGGCGGGCCGAACTGGAGCGCCTTGAGGCACGCCGCCGTGCTCTCCAGGAAGAGAGCCGCGCCTTCACCGATTTCGTGGAGGAACTGAAGCGGGCGAAAGACCGTGAGCAGTTCGATGCCTTCATGGCCAAGCGCCGCTCGGAAGGCGGTGGCCCGACCATCGGCGCCTGATCCGCGAGAGCCGGCTTGCCGGCACAGGCCGATCACGTCGATCTCAGAAAGGGCTCCCCGTCGGCAACGGCGGGGAGCCCTTCGCTTGTCCGGCTCAATCTGTGTGCAGTGCAGCGATTCCGTCACACCGGGCGGTTGCCGCAGGCTGATGACGCCATAACTGCCAGGTCTGGGAACAAGCCGGCGCCGGGCGCCTTGTGAGACACAGAAGCGGCCGCCCAGCTTGAGCGACGATCGATTCCTATTCCAGCGGAGACCGGTGGCCTGATGCGGCGCGCCCATACGATGCGATTCGGCAGCGAGTTTGCCGAGGACGGTGTGCGGTTCGCCCTCTGGGCACCGACCGCCAAGGATGTGACCCTCGTCGTGGATGGGACGGATCATCCGATCCCCGACGTCGGCGAAGGCTGGCGCCGGACGACGCTGCCGGGGGTGAAGGCCGGCGCGCGCTACGGCTTCCGCATCGACGGCGACCTCGTGGTGCCGGACCCGGCCTCCCGCTTCCAGCCCGAGGACGTCTCCGCGCCGTCGGAGGTGATCGACCCCGGCGCCTACGCATGGTCCGACGGTGAGTGGACGGGGCGTCCCTGGGAAGAGGCGATCGTCTACGAGGTGCATGTAGGCACAGCGACGCCCGAGGGCACCTATGCCGGGCTCGAGAAGCGCCTCGACGATCTGGTCGATCTCGGCGTCACGGCGATCGAGCTGCTGCCGCTCGCCGACTTCAAGGGAACGCGCAACTGGGGCTACGACGGCGTGCTGCCCTATGCCCCGGACGCGGTCTATGGCCGCCCGGACGACCTCAAGCGCCTGATCGACACCGCCCATTCCAAGGGCCTGATGGTGCTGATCGATTGCGTCTACAATCATTTCGGCCCGGCCGGTAACTACCTGCATTCCTACGCCAAGACCTTCTTCACCGAGCGTCATCAGACGCCGTGGGGCGCCGGCATCAATTTCGACGGCAAGGAGTCGGGCCCGGTCGTGCGGGACTTCTTCATCGAGAACGCGCTTTACTGGCTGAAGGAGTACCATTTCGACGGCATCCGCTTCGATGCGGTGCATGCGATCCTCGACGATTCCGAGAAGCACTTCCTGGCGGAACTCGGCGAGACGATCCGCACGGCCTTCCCGGAGCGGCACGTCCACCTGATCCTGGAGAACGAGGCCAACCAGGCCCGCTGGCTGGAGCGCGACGACAACGCGTCCCCCGTGCTTCACAGCGCGCAGTGGGCGGACGACCTGCACCATTGCTGGCACGTGCTGCTGACCGGCGAAGATGCCGGCTACTACGAGAGCTTCGCCGACAAGCCAGTCGAGCATCTGGCCCGTTGCCTTGCGGAGGGCTTCGCTTACCAGGGCGAGCCCTTCCCGACCCTCGGCAACCACCCGCGCGGTGAGCCTTCGGCGCATCTGCCGCCGTCGGCCTTCGTCACCTTCCTCCAGAACCACGATCAGGTCGGCAACCGTGCGCTCGGCGAGCGCCTGAGCCATCTCGCCGATTCCAAGAAGCTGGCGCTCGCCCGCGCCGGGCTGCTTCTCGCGCCGCAGATCCCGATGCTGTGGATGGGCGAGGAATGGTCGGCCTCCGCGCCGTTCCTGTTCTTCGTGGATTTCGCCCCCGATGAGGAGCTGAACAAGGCGGTGCGCGAAGGGCGGCGCCGGGAGTTCAAGAGCTTCGCGGCCTTCGCCGACGGCACGTCGGTGATCCCCGATCCGACGGAGGCTCGGACTTTCGAGGATTCGAAGATCGACTGGGACGAGGCCGAGACCGAGCCGCATCGCGCGATCTGGGCCGACACCCGAAACATCCTCCAGATCCGTCGGCAGAGCGTGGTGCCCCTCACCAAGAGCCGCTACCTCGGGGCCGATGCCAAGATTCCGGCGCCGGGTGTCGTGGATTGCACGTGGCGCTACGCGGATGGCTGGCTGCGCTTCATTGCCAATGTCGGCGACGCTGAATTCTCGGCGGACGCCGACGGAGGCCAGGTGATCTGGTCGAGCGGGGCCGTGCGACAGGCGTTGCAACTGCCGTCCTGGACAGGCGTCTTCCTGATCGGTGGCACCAAGTGAACCTCTCTGACGTGAGTGCCTCGAACGTGAGTGATCTCGAACGCCTCGCCGACCTCGTCGGCATCGCCGACGGCTTCACCGATGCTTTCGGGAAGCGGGTCGATACGCCGCTCGATGTACGCCGCGGCATGCTCGAAGCCCTCGGATTTGCAGCAGCGGACGATGAAGCGATCCGCGGCAGCCTCGCCGCCGTCGAGGCGGTGCGCGCCAACGTGATCCCGCCGCTTCTGGCGGCCGAGGCACGGCGCGGCGTGCGCGTGCCGGTACGGATGGGCGTGACATCCGGCGCCGTCGCGTGGCGGCTGGTGGACGAGCACGACCGGTCCCGCGAGGGCCGTGCCACGTTGACGGCATCGGAGGACGGCGCAGGGTTCGACCTGCCGCCGCTGACACCGGGTTATCACAGGCTCACCGCCACGGTCGGCGACCGCCGGGCCCAGGCCTGGATCGTCTCGGCGCCGCAGCGGTGCTGGCGCCCGCGCGCCTATGCCGAGGATGGCGCCCGCGATTGGGGACTCGCCGCCCAGCTCTACGGCCTGCGCTCGCCGAGCAATCTCGGCATCGGCACATACGCGGATGCCGGCCGTGCCGCCCGCGATGCGGCCTTGCGCGGTGCCTCGTTCCTCGGGCTCAGCCCGGCCCACGCGCTGTTTCCCACGGACCGGGCGAAGATCTCGCCCTATTCGCCGTCCTCGCGCCTCTTCCTCGAAACCCTCTACATCGAGCCGGGTGCGCTGCCGGGCTTTGCCGGAAGCCGCGCCGCCGAGATCCTGGAAAGCCATCGCGCCCGCATCGAGACACTACGCGACACTTCGCTCGTCGATCATGCCGGCGTGTGGGAGGTGCTTTCGCCCATCCTCGAAGCCTATTGGGAGGCGTCCGACGCCCGAGCTGGCAAGGATGCCGGCTTCGCAGCGTTCCGCGAGGAAGGCGGCGAGAACCTCACGTCGCACGCCACCTTCGACGCGCTCTCCGAACATTTCCGGGCCAAGGGCGCGCATTGGCTCGGCGATTGGCCGGAGGAATATCGCCGCGCCGGCACCGACGCCGTGCGGGCCTTCTCCGAGACGCACGCGGAGCGCATCCTCTACCACGTCTTCTTACAGTACCTCGCCGACAGCCAGCTCGAGACCTCCTCCGAGATGGCACTGGCGGCGGGCATGCGGCTCGGCCTCTATCGCGATCTCGCGGTCGGCGCCGACCGAGGTGGCTCGGAGATTTGGTCGCATCCGGAGCGCTTCGCCAACGGCGTCTCCATCGGTGCCCCGCCCGACCTGCTCGCACCCAAGGGCCAGGATTGGGGCCTGCCGGCCTTCGACCCGCTGGAAATGGAGCGCGACGGCCTAAAAGCCTTCCGGGCCCTGGTGAAGGCGAACATGCGCCATGCCGGCGCGATCCGCATCGACCACGCCTTCCAGCTTGCACGGCTGTTCCTGATTCCGCTTGGGCGGTCGGCGCGCGAGGGTGCCTATGTCGCGATGCCCTTCGAGCCGATGCTGGCCGTGCTGCGGCTGGAAAGCCACCGCTCCAAGTGTCTCGTCATCGCCGAGGATCTCGGCACCGCGCCGGAGGGCTTCTCCGATGCACTGATGCAGTCGGGTATCCTCAGCTACCGCATCCTTGCCTTCGAGCGGGAGCCCGGCGGCGCCTTCAAGGCGCCGGAGGCCTACCCGAAGGATGCGCTGACCGCGATCACCACCCACGACCTCCCGACCTTCGTCGGCTGGTGGCGCGGCGTCGATACCGATACCCGGCAATCGCTGGGCCTCTACGATGCCGAGCGGGCCGAGACGGAGCGCACCGAGCGCGTTGCCGAGCGCTGGCGCCTGTCGGAGGCGCTGGCGGCCCAGCAGCTCCTGCCGAGTTCCGAGCCGCCGGAACACGCACCGCTCGAAGCGGCGGCTCGCTATCTCGCCCGCGCGCCGTCGATCCTGACCGCCGTGCAGTACGAAGACGTCGTCGGAGAGCTGTCGCAGGCCAACGTGCCCGGCTCGACCGAGGGTTATCCGAACTGGCGGCGCAAGCTCGACCGAAACCTCGAAGCCATCGCCGCGCCCGGCGGGCCGCTCGCCAAGCTCGCCGCCGCCCTCTCGGCGGAGGAGCGCGGGCCGCGCTCGGGCGCCGCGCGCCTCGCCTCGGCCCCACCGCGGGCGACCTACCGCCTCCAGTTCCACGAGGGCTTCACCTTTGCGGATGCGGAGAAGACCGTCCCCTACCTCGCGAGGCTCGGTATCAGCCACGTCTACGCCTCGCCGCTGCAGCGGGCGCGGCCGGGCTCGACCCACGGCTACGACATCGTCGATCACTCCCAGATCAATCCGGAGATCGGCGGCGAGGAGGGCTTCCGCAGCTTCACCGATGCGCTCCACGCCCATGGCCTGAAGCTGCTCCTCGATATCGTGCCGAACCACATGGGTGTCGGCGGCGCCGACAATCCGTGGTGGCTCTCGGTGCTCGAATGGGGCGGTCTCTCGCCCGCGGCCAACGCCTTCGACATCGATTGGGAGCGGCTCGGCGCCAACGGCAAGCTCGTCATCCCCTTCCTCGGCGAGCGGTACGGCGAGGCTTTGGAGAAGGGCACGCTGGAGCTGAAGTTCGACGAGGCGGCCGGCGCCTTCAGCATCTGGCACTACGAGCACCAGTTTCCGATCTGCCCACTGCAATACCCGACGATCCTCAACCGGGCGCTCGCCGCGCTCGGCGAGATCGGCGACGACATGTCGGCGGAAGTCCTCTCCATCACCGAGCGCCTGCGGGCCATGGGTGAGGAGACCAATCTCGAGCGCCGCCGTGCCATGCCGGAGGCCGCCGAGGAGCTGAAGCGCCAGCTGGCGGGCACGGTGCGTGCCTCCCCGCAGATCGCAGCCTCGATCTACCGGGCGCTGCACCTTCTCAACGGCAACCGGGACTATCCCGACAGCTTCGGGCCGCTGCACCGGCTGCTCGAACAGCAATCCTACCGGCTCGCGCATTGGCGGATCGCGTCCAGCGACATCAACTACCGCCGCTTCTTCGACGTGAACTCGCTGGCCGGCCTGCGCGTCGAGCTGTCGGACGTGTTCGTCCGCTCGCACGACCTTCTGTTCCGTCTCATCGGCGAGGGCCGGATCGACGGCCTGCGCATCGACCATATCGACGGGCTTGCCGACCCGTTGGGCTATGCCCGTGCGCTCCAGGCCGCCGTCGGTCCAGGCTTCTATATCGTTGTCGAGAAGATCCTCGAGCCCGGCGAGAAGTTGCGCGATTGGCCGGTTGCTGGCACCACCGGCTACGATGTCCTGAATCAGCTCGACGGCATCTTGGTCGATCGGGCGCTGAAGCCGCGCATCGAGAAGTTCTATCGGTGGGCCACCAATATGGATGAGCCTTACGGCTTCCAGTTCCGTGCGGCCAAAGCAGAGATTTTGGAGATCAGCTTCGCCTCGGAACTCGAGGTGATGACCGGCGATCTCAAGCAGATCGCCGATTCGGACCGGCGCACCCGCGACTTCTCCACCAATGCGATCCGTCGGGCGCTGATCGAGATCGTGGCGCGCTTCCCCGTCTATCGCTCCTACCTGCCCGGTGATCTCGAAGAGACTGAGATCGAGGCCGAGGATGTCCGGCTGATCGAGGGTGCGGTGCGCAAGGCCAAGCGCTGGAGCGCCCTGCCGGATCGTTCGGTACACGACTTTGCCGCCGATGCTCTGCTCGGCCGGATCGATCTCGGCAGTGCCGGTCATCCGGACCAGCAGGTGGTTCTGCGCTTCCGTCGCCGCTTCCAGCAGCTCACCGGCCCGGTGATGGCGAAAAGCCTGGAAGACACGTTGTTCTATCGCTTCGTCGAACTGCTCGGCCTCAACGAGGTCGGCGGCGATCCCGGCGAGTACGGCCTCGACGCGGAGCATTTCCACGCGCTCCAGGCGGCGCGGGCTCGCGACTGGCCGAACGCGATGATCACCACGGCCACCCACGACACCAAGCGCGGCGAGGATGCCCGCACGCGCCAGCTCGCCCTGTCCGAACTGCCGGAGGAATGGGCCCGCGCCTGGGACACGTGGCGGCGCGCGTCCGAGCCGCTCATCAAGCAGGTCGAAGGCGAGCCGGCACCGGACCCGAACGACCAATGGATGTTCCTGCAAGCAATTCTCGGCGCTTGGCCGCTCGAGCTTCTGGACGGTGACGACCCGGACGCGACCGAGGATTTCCGCAAACGCCTCGACGCCTATGCCGAGAAAGCCCTGCGCGAGGGCAAGCGCCGGTCGAGCTGGGTCAATGTCGATGAGGGCTACGAGAGCGCCGTCCACGCGCTTTTTGCGGCCCTGGTCGTGCCCGGGTCGGATTGCCTCAATCGGCTCCGGCCGCTCGTGCGTCGTCTCGCCTTCCTCGGCATGATCGCGGGCCTCGGCCGCACGGTCCTCAAATGCACCCTTCCCGGCATTCCGGACACGTACCAGGGCACTGAGTTCTGGGACTTCTCCTTCGTCGATCCCGACAACCGTCGGCCTGTCGATTACGTGGAGCGGGCCCAGGCGCTTGAGGCCGGCGGCACGCCGGAGGCGCTGATCGGTTCCTGGCCGGACGGGCGAGTGAAGCAGGCCACGCTGGCTCGGTTGCTCGCCGACCGGGCTGCACGCCCTGCCTTTTACGCCGATGCGGATTATCGTCCGCTCCCGGCCGAAGGCGCGCGTGCGGATCACGTCATCGCGTTTACCCGCTCGGCCGTCACTTCGGGTGAGGACGATCTGCTGGTCGCTGTGCCGAGGCTCGTCGCACGGATGACGTCCGAATCGGGTTGGTCCAGCGAAGCCTTCACCGGAACCGTCCTGCCCGTGCCGGCTGGAAGCCGGTGGGTGGACGTGGTCGGCGGCGGCGAGATCACGGCGGAGGGCGAGGGGCTCGATCTCGGTCGGCACTTCGCGAAACTGCCCTATCTGGTTTTGCGGCGCGCCGCCTGAGGCCGCCGCACGAAACATTGGCTCACTGCCCACGCAGGCGGTGAGCAAGCTTGGTCGGTCGGCGTTTCGTCAATGCCTGACCACGGCCTCGATTCATCAGAACGCGCTTGGCGAAAAGCGACGAGACGGAGGCGATCCATGAACGCACCGAACACCGCGATGACGCCCGCGACCCGGACCGGCGCGGAGACGGTGGCCCTTCCGGCCGCCTTCGCGCCCCGCGCGGAGGGCCCGCGCATCTACAATCTGTTCCCGCTCCTCGTTGGGACGGTCTCGGCCTGGACGGCGGAACTGCCGCGCATCGCCGAGCTCGGCTTCAATTGGGTCTATCTCAACCCGTTCCACCAGACCGGCGGCTCGCGCAGCCTCTATGCGGTGGCCGATCTCGACGCGCTCGACGAGCGGTTTCGCGATCGCGACGGCACGGCGGACGACGAGCAGATCACGCGGTTCTGCCGAGCAGCCGAGTCGCACGGCGTGTCGGTGATGAGCGACCTCGTCATCAATCACACCGCCGACAACGCGCGCCTGTTTCACGACAGGCCCGACCTGTTCGTGCGCGACGCCGAGGGCAAGCCGGTGAGCCCGGCAGCGATCGATCCCGACGATCCGTCAAAGCGCACGGTCTGGGGTGACCTGATCGAGCTCGACTACCATTCCGAGCACGCTCGGGGTGAACTGATCCGTATCTTCGACGGCTACATTGCTCGGCTGCAACGGCTCGGCGTGCGCGGCTTCCGCTGCGACGCGGCCTACAAGGTGCCGCCGGATGTGTGGCGGGCGCTGATCCAGGCCGCCAAGCAGCGCGAGGCCGACACGCTGTTGGCCGCCGAGACATTGGGCTGCACCTTCGAGGAGGCCCAGGCGACCGCGGGTGCCGGCTTCGACTACCTCTTCAACTCCTTCGCGTGGTGGAACCTCAAGGCGCCCTGGGCCCTGGAGCAGTATGAGCGGCTGAGGGTGGTCGCGCCCTCCATCGCCTTCCCCGAGAACCACGACATGAGCCGGCTCGCCGCCGACATCCCCGGCGGGGCGGAGGCGGTCGCTCAACGGCTGAAGACACGCTACGCCCTCTCCGCCTTCTTCTCGGCCGGCGTGCTGATGCCGATCGGCTACGAGTGGGGCTATCGCCGCGCGCTGCATGTGGTCGAGACCACGCCCGGTTCGCGTGAGCACGATACGGGAATCGACATCTCCGCATACGTGACGGCGATCAACGCGCTGAAGGCTTCCATTCCGGCTGCCAATGTCGAGGGTGCGCAGATGCGGCTCTCGGCGCCCGATGCGCCGTTCACCGCCTTGTTCCGAACCGATACCGGCCACGCGGCTTCGGCGCATTCGGCGACGCTGCTGCTGTTTAATCCGGGTGACGCTCCGGCGCCGGTCGATGCCGGCCGCCTCATCGAGCGCACCGGCGGCCAGCTTGGCCCGTTCGACGACCGCACGCCCGACGCCGAGCCGATCGCTTTCCATCCGGGCGCGAGCATCGACCTTCAGCCGGGCGAACTGCGCATCCTCGTGGCCGAACGCGCCAAGGTCGCCGCACCGCCGCCTTCGACCGTGCCGCAGGGCACGGGCCGCGTCGTCATCGAGGCGGTGACGCCGGAGATCGACGGTGGGCGCTCGGCGGTGAAGCGCGTCGTCGGCGAGCAGGTCCGCGTCGAGGCGGACATCTTTTCCGACGGTCACGAGATCATCAACGCAGCGATCCTCTCCCGCGTCGTCGGCGAGGAGACGTGGCGTCGCGACCCGATGGTGTTCGTCGACAACGACCGCTGGGCCGGTAACTTCCCGCTCGAACGCAATGCCCGCTACGAGTTCACGGTCGAGGCGTGGCGTGACGGCTTCTCGTCCTGGGTGCGTGATACCCTGAAGAAGCGCGACGCGGGCGTGGACGTGCGGCTGGAGACGATCGAGGGCGTCGAGCTGATCCAGATCGCCGAGGATCTGGCGACCGGCGCCGACAAGCAGCGGCTCGACGGGCTGATCCGCTCGCTCGCCGCCGAGCCGGAAGGCTCGCCGGTGCTCTTGGAAAAGATCCTGGCGCCGGAGACGATGTCGCTGGTCCGGCGCAACGCCGAGCGGGTGAACCTCTCGCGCTATCCCGTGAACATCCCCGTCATCGCCGACCGGCTCGCGGCTCGATTCTCGGCTTGGTATGAGATCTTTCCGCGCTCGCAATCGGGCGATCCGAATCGCCACGGCACCTTCGCGGACGTGATCCGGCGCCTGCCCGAGATCCGCGAACTCGGCTTCGACGTGCTCTATTTTACGCCGATCCACCCGATCGGAAAGACCAACCGCAAGGGCAAGAACAATACCCTCAAGGCGAAGGAGGGTGACGTCGGCTCGGTCTATGCGGTGGGCTCGGAGGAGGGCGGCCACGAGGCTGTGCATCCGGAACTCGGCACGCTGGAAGATTTCCGCCAGCTCGTCGCCGCAAGCCATGCCCACGGCATGGAGGTCGCAATCGACTTCGCGATCCAGTGCTCGCCCGACCATCCCTGGATCAAGCAGCATCCCGAGTGGTTCGAGTGGCGGCCCGACGGCACGCTGAAATTCGCCGAGAATCCGCCGAAGAAGTACGAGGACATCTCCAACGTCCACTTCTATGGCGGGGCGCTGCCCTCGCTCTGGATCGAGCTGCGCGACATCGTCCTCGGCTGGTGCGCGCACGGGGCCCGCATCTTCCGAGTCGACAACCCGCACACCAAGCCGATCCCGTTCTGGGAGTGGATGCTGGGTGAGGTGAATGCCCAGTACCCCGACGCGATCTTCCTCGCCGAGGCCTTCACCCGGCCGAAGATGATGAAGAAGCTGGCTAAGGCCGGATACCAGCAGAGCTACACCTACTTCACGTGGCGCAACACGAAGCAGGAGCTGACCGATTACGCGCTCGAACTGGCCGGCGAGATGGGCGAATATTACCGCCCGAACTTTTTTGCGAATACGCCGGACATCAATCCCTACTACCTTCAAACAAGCGGGCGGCCGGGCTTTATCGTGCGCGCGACGCTCGCCGCGACGCTCTCCTCCATCTACGGCATCTATAACGGCTTCGAGCTGTGTGAGGCTGCGCCCTATCCGGGCAAGGAAGAGTATCTCGATTCCGAAAAATACGAGCTGAAGGCGTGGGACTACCATCGCCCCGGCAACATCCGCGACCACATCATCAAGCTCAACCAAGCGCGCAGGGATAACCCGGCGCTATGGGACTTCCGGAACATCCACTTCACGGGTGCCTGGAACGACAACATCATCGCCTACGCGAAGGTGACGCCGGAACGCGACAACTGCGTGTTCGTGATGGTCAATCTCGACCCGAAGAACCGCCAGGAATGCACCTACGAGGTGCCGCTGCACCTGCTCGGCCTGCCCGACGATGGGGCGGTCGAGGTCGAGGATCTGCTGCTGGGCTACACGTTCGAGCTCTACGGCAAGAACCACCGCATCGCACTCGATCCCGCCGATCGCTCGGCGATCGTCTGGCGGATTCGGCCCCGGCGCACCTGACGACCGGCCCTGTGCCGAACTGGCCTCCACTTTCGGTGCGGGGCGCTCTAGATCGGGCGGAATACGGCGTCACCGTCGTGTTCTCGCCAAGAAGCGGGCCGAGGAGGCTCGCAGCCCGGTGCCACAAGGCCCGGTTCCGCTCTCGAAAGTGACGTGAGGCAGCGACGGGATGATCGATCGCAGCGATCCGCAGTGGTACCGTGACGCCATCATCTACCAGATCCACGTCAAGTCGTTCTTCGACTCGTCGAACGACGGGATCGGCGATTTCGAGGGGCTCACGCAGAAGCTCGATTATGTCCGTGACCTCGGGGTCACGGCGATCTGGCTGATGCCGTTCTATCCCTCGCCGCTGCGCGACGACGGCTACGACATCGCCGACTACCGGGACGTCAATCCATCCTACGGGACGATGGAGGATTTCCGCCGGTTCGTGGACGCCGCGCACGAGCGGGGGCTGCGCGTCATCACGGAGCTGGTCATCAACCATACCAGCGATCAGCACCCATGGTTCCAGCGCGCCCGCGAGGCGCCGGCCGGGAGCCCTGAGCGCGACTTCTACGTGTGGTCGGATACCGACGAGAAGTATTCCGATACGCGTATCATCTTCCTCGACACGGAAGTGTCGAACTGGACCTGGGATCCGGTCGCCAAGCAGTATTTCTGGCACCGCTTCTACAGCCACCAGCCCGACCTGAACTTCGACAACCCGGCCGTGCTGGAGGCCGTGATCGAGGTCATGCGCTACTGGCTCGACATGGGCGTCGACGGGCTGCGGCTCGACGCGATCCCCTACCTGATCGAGCGCGACGGCACGAATTGCGAAAACCTATCCGAGACCCACGTCGTCATCAAGGCGATCCGTGCGGCCCTCGACGCCGAGTATCCCGACCGGATGCTGCTGGCCGAGGCCAACCAGTGGCCGGAGGAGACGGCGCAGTATTTCGGTGAGGGCGACGAATGCCACATGGCATTCCACTTCCCGCTGATGCCGCGGATGTACATGGCGATCGCCCGGGAGGACCGGCACCCGATCACCGACATCATGCGCCAGACCCCCGAGATCCCCGAGGGCTGCCAGTGGGCCATCTTCCTTCGCAACCATGACGAGCTGACGCTCGAAATGGTGACCGCAGAGGAGCGCGACTACCTTTGGTCGTTCTACGCCGCCGAACGGCGCGCTCGCATCAATCTCGGCATCCGCCGCCGCCTTGCGCCGCTGCTGGAGAATGACCGCCGCAAGATCGAGCTGATGAAGTCCCTCGTCCTGTCGATGCCCGGCACGCCGGTGCTCTACTACGGCGACGAGATCGGCATGGGCGACAACATCTATCTCGGTGACCGCGACGGCGTGCGCACGCCGATGCAATGGTCGCCCGACCGCAACGGCGGCTTCTCGCGGGCCACGCCGCAGAAGCTGTTCCTGCCCTCGATCCAGGATCCGATCTACGGCTACGACGCGATCAACGTCGAGGCGCAGATTCAGGCGCAGACCTCGCTCCTGAACTGGACGCGGCGCATGATCGCGATCCGCAACAACTCGGTGGCGCTCGGGCGCGGCGCGATCCAGTTCCTGTATCCGGCCAACCGCAAGGTGCTGGCCTGGATTCGCGAGCACGAGAACGAGCGCATCCTCTGCGTCGCCAACCTCTCGCGGGCACCGCAGGCGGTGCAGCTCGACCTGTCGGATCTGCGCGGCGCGATCCCGATCGAGCTGACCGGCGGCACGGCCTTCCCGGCGATCGGCGAGTTGCCCTACCTGCTGACCCTGCCGGCCTACGGCTTCTACTGGTTCTCGCTCTCGGTCGCGAATACCGGCGAGATCGGGCCGCAGCCGCAGAGCCCGGAACTGTTCACGCTCGTGCTCACCGGCGGCATCGAAACCCTGATCAAGGGCCGCGAGCGCACCGCCTTCGAGCGCACCGTGGCCCCGCCCTTCATCGGCTCGCGCCGCTGGTTCGGCGCCAAGGGCACGCGCATCAAGTCGGTGCAGGTCGATGACAGCGCCATCGTCAAGGACGGCTCCGGCGAGGGCAAGTTCCTGCTGCCGCGGGTGGCGGTGACCCTCGCCAATGGGGAGCGCCAGGACTACTTCGTGCCGCTCGCCGTCGAGGAGGGCCGTGAGGACGAGGCGCTTCTGGACCACGCCGTTGCCCGCGTCCGCCGCGGGCCCCGCACCGGCCTGCTCTACGAGGCCGCCGCCGCGGCACCCTTCGCCGTGGCCCTGATCGAGGCGATGCGTGATGGCGTGACGATCCCGTCCGAGCGCGGGAGCCTCGTGTTCTCGACGACCTCGGCCTACGATCCGGAGGTGCCGTTCGAGGCCGCCGACGTGCGCCGTCTCTCGGCCGAGCAGAGCAACACCTCGATCGCCATCGGCGCGCGGATGATGCTCAAGCTGCTGCGCCGCCTCCAGCCCGGCACGCATCCCGAGATCGAGATCGGCCGCTTCCTCACCGAGCGGGCCCATTTCGCCAACACGCCGGCGCTGCTCGGCGTGGTGGAACACGTGGCCGAGGACGGCACCCGCACCGCCCTGGCGCTGCTCCAGAAGTTCGTCCTCAACCAGGGTGACGCCTGGACGCTGATGCTGGAAGGTCTGCGCCGCGACTTCGAGACCGTCGTTCTCGCACCTGAAAGCGAGGCGCCGTCGCCGGAGGATGCCTTCAACGCGCATCTGCGCTGGGCGGAGCTGCTCGGCCAGCGCACGGCCGAACTTCACCGGGCCTTCGCCATTGACACCGACGATCCGGCCTTCGCGGTCGAGCCGTTCGGTGAGGACGATCTCGCCGTGCTGGCGGACGACGCCCGCCATCAGGCCGCGCGCGCCTTCAAGGGGCTCGGCGCGATCACCGCGTGGTCGCCAGGCTCGGCGAGCGAGGCGCTTGCGTCCCGCCGCGGCGAGGTCGAGGCCCTCATCACCGAGTTGGCCGCCGGCCCGCTGCGGGGCGCCACCAAGACCCGCATCCACGGCGATTACCATCTCGGTCAGGTGCTGGCCTCCGAGGGCGATCTCATCATCGTCGATTTCGAGGGCGAGCCCTCGCGTCCGGTGGAGCAGCGCCGGGCCAAGTCGACGCCGCTGCGCGACGTGGCTGGCATGCTGCGCTCCTTCGCCTACGGCGCCGAGACGGTGGTGCGTGAGATCACGGCCCGGTTCGGCGACAGTGAGGAGCGGGCACGCAACGCGGCGATCGCGTGGCGCGGCATGATCGATGCAGCGTTTCTCGACGGCTACGGGCAAGCCGTGGCCGGCAGCCGGGCGGCGGTAGAGGATGCGGAGACGCAATCCCGTCTGCTGCGCCTGAGCCTGCTGACCAAGGCGCTCTACGAGGTCGATTACGAAGTGAACAACCGCCCCGACTGGATCGAAATCCCGGCACGGGGTGTTCTCAACATACTGGACGAAGCCAAGCGCGACCGCGCTTCGGTGTGACCTGCGCACGCTCGCGCCGAGCCCGATCCTCGAGCCGGCCCGAGAGCGAATCCCTGGAAGAGGTGACTGGATGACGGCTCTGGACGAGAAGGCCGCGGCTCGCAACGAGGGGCAGGCGGCCGCCAACGTCCCGAACAGGTCAGGCTCGACCGAGGCGCAGCGCGCGCCTCGATCGGCGGATGCGCTGGGCGGCGAGGGGGCTCCCCGTGTGGGCCGCTCCGCCTCGCAAGCGCGCGATGGCCACCTCCATCCCGATGCCATTGCGGCCGTGATGGCGGCCGATCACGGCGACGCGTTCGGCGTTCTCGGGCCGCATCAGGTCGCGCCCGGTTCCTGGGAGGTCCGTGCGGTTCTGCCTGAGGCGAAGGCAGCTCGCCTCGTCACAGGCGGACAGAGCATCCCGTTCGAGCGCATTCATCCCGACGGATTCTACGTCGCGAGTGTGAAGAGCGAGGGCCGGCCCCTCTACGAGATCGAGGTCGAGGCCTGGGATGGCACCAGCACCCGCCGTCACGATCCCTACGGCTTCGGCCCCTCCCTCGATCAGAGCGAGATCGAGGGACTGCGCCTGATCGGCAGCAACCTCGTCTACCGCGTGCTCGGTGCGCATGCGGGCGAACTCGACGGCATCGCCGGGTTCCGCTTCGCGGTCTGGGCACCGAATGCCCGCCGCGTCAGCGTCGTCGGCGACTTCAACGATTGGGATGGCCGGCGCCACCCGATGCGGCTGTGGCTCAACGGCGGCATCTGGGAGCTGTTCGTGCCGGGTCTGCAGGCCGGGCAGAACTATAAGTTCGAGATCCGCGGTCCCGATGGCTCGGTGCTGCCGCTGAAGGCCGATCCGGTCGCCTTCCGTGCCCAGCACCCGCCGCAGACGGCCTCGGTGCTTCAGGGCCTCAACGAGCCGCAATGGCACGATGCGGCCTGGATGGACACGCGCGGCGAGAAGGACCCACGCCACGCCGCCATGTCGGTCTACGAGGTCCATCTCGGCTCGTGGGCGCGGGTACCGGATGAGGGCAACCGCTACCTGACCTACAAGGAGCTGTCCGACCGGCTGATCCCGTACGTGAAGGAACTCGGCTTCACCCATATCGAGCTCCTGCCGATCACCGAGTACCCGTTCGACGGCTCGTGGGGCTACCAGCCGGTTTCGCTGTTCGCCCCGACCAGCCGCTTCGGCACGCCCGACGACTTCGTCGCCTTCGTCAACGCGGCGCATGCGGCCGGCATCGGCGTGATGCTCGATTGGGTGCCGGGGCACTTCCCCCTCGACGCCCACGGTCTTGGCCTGTTCGACGGCACGCATCTCTACGAGCATGCCGACCCACGCCAGGGCTTTCACCAGGATTGGGGCACCTACATCTACAATTTCGGCCGGGTCGAGGTTTCGGCCTTCCTCACGGCCAATGCCCGCTTCTGGCTCGAGCACTACCACCTCGACGGCCTGCGCGTGGATGCGGTCGCCTCGATGCTCTACCTCGACTACTCGCGCCGCGCGGGCGAGTGGATTCCGAACCAGTACGGCGGCAACGAGAATCTCGACGCCATCAACTTCCTGCGCAAGACCAACGAAGCCACCTACAGCCACGCGCCGGGCACCATCACGGTGGCCGAGGAATCGACCTCGTGGCCGGGCGTGTCTCACCCGACCTACACGGGCGGTCTCGGCTTCGGCTTCAAGTGGAACATGGGGTGGATGCACGACACCCTGAAATACATGTCGGAGGATCCGATCCACCGGCGCTACCACCACCACAACCTGACCTTCGGCCTGCTCTACGCCTTCTCGGAAAACTTCGTGCTGCCGCTCTCACACGACGAAGTGGTGCACGGCAAAGGCTCTCTGCTCGGCAAGATGCCGGGGGATCGCTGGCAGAAGTTCGCCAATCTACGCGCCTATTTCGGCTTCATGTGGGGGCACCCCGGCAAGAAGCTGCTTTTCATGGGCGGGGAATTCGGCCAGGAGCGCGAGTGGAACCACAACCAGTCGCTCGACTGGCACCTGCTCGACGATCCTCTGCATGGTGGCGTCAAGGATCTCATCCGCGACCTCAACCACGTCTACACCTCGACCCCGGCGCTCCATTCTCGCGACGTCGAGGCCAGCGGCTTCCAGTGGTTGGTCGCGGACGATTCCGATAATTCGGTCATCGCCTGGGCGCGAAAGGGCAAGGCGGAGGGCGAGATCGCCATCGTGGTGTCGAACTTCACGCCGGTGCCGCGTGAAGGCTACCGCGTCGGCGTGCCGACGGCCGGGTACTACCGCGAGGCGATCAACTCGGACGCCGAGCGCTATGGCGGCTCGAATGTCGGCAATATGGGTGGCGTGCAGAGCCAAGCCGAGCAGAGCCACGGCCAGCCGCACTCGCTGAGCCTGACATTGCCGCCGCTCTCGACCCTGATCCTGATTCGCGAGGGTTGATCGCCTCGATCCCGGAGCGGCTCAGCCGCTCCGGGGACCGAACAGAATCACCGCCATGCCGACGAGGCAGATCGCCCCGCCGATGAGATCCCAGCGGTCGGGACGATGTCCCTCGATGCCCCAAAGCCAAAGGATCGAGGCGGCGATGTAAATGCCGCCATAGGCGGCATAAGTCCGCCCGGCCGCCTCGCTCTCGACCAGGGTGAGCAGCCAAGCGAACAGCGCCAGCGAGACGAGCCCCGGCGCGACCCACCAGACCGACCGATCGAGCCGCAGCCACGCCCAGAACGCGAAGCAGCCGGCGATTTCGGCCAGTGCAGCTCCGGAGTAAGCGAGAAGGGTCTTGGTCATTGGCGACGCTTGGCGCGGGCCGACCCCGTTGCCAAGCCGGTTTTCGTAAAGTCGGTGTGGCCTGTCAGCCAACCACTGTTCCCATGCTTGGCAGCGCGGGATCGCGCGTCAGGCGTCATTCTCCGGGGCGAACACCTCGCCCTTCTCGGCAAGCCGCACGTTGTTGCGGTCGGTGGGCAGATCGCGAAGATCGCGGTACGTCCTGATTAGACGATGCAGGTCGGCCCTGGCTGGATCGGACGGCTCCGGCGCTCCTTGATCGAAGCCGTTCACCACGGTCTCCACCCGCCGGTCGAGATCCGCAACGTTGCGCGGATCGAGGCCTTCGATCCTCGCGAGAAGGTCGGCCATCGCGGCGCGTTTCGTTTCCAGCTCCGACATCGACAGCCCCATAAGGATCCTCGCGCCAAAACAGCGCCCAAGGCCGCCCGGAGTTCCGAAAGGACGCATCCTCGGACCTTCGGCACAGGCCAGGGGTTGGTGCGGCATGACCTTGCTCCTGACCGAGGAACCGCGCAGCCGACCGGTGGAGCACCGACGGCCCCTCCGCCTCTGGCATCCCCGCCGCGTGCTGGTGACGCCAGCGGCCCTTGAGCATGCCCATGGACGCCAGATCGTGGCGCGGGTGGAGGACTTGGGTCTTCCGGTCGAGCGCCTGAAGAGCAATCGTCTCACCGGCCTGCGCGACGACGAAAATCCGCGTCGGGCCTATGCGCAGGCGAAGGCGACCCTCGCCATCGTCACCGCGCCGCCGACGAAGCTGAAGCTCCAGCCGATTCCGCCGAGCGCCGACTGGCGCTTCGATCTCGCCGAGGGCTGCCCGGCGCATTGCCAGTACTGCTATCTCGCCGGCTCCCTCTCGGGGCCGCCGGTGACGCGCGTCTACGCCAACCTCAACGCGATCCTGGGCAATCTCGAGAGTTACTTGGGCCAGGGCGGCGTCACCAGTGCCTCGGAGGCGCGGGCGGCGGAGGGCACCACGTTCGAGGCCTCCTGCTACACCGATCCGCTCGGGATCGAGCATCTCACCGGCTCGCTCTCGGCGGCGATCCGCCATTTCGGAGCCTGGAACGCACCGGTGCAACTGCGTTTCACGACGAAGTTCGCCGCGGTCAACCCACTCCTCAACCTGCCGCATCACGGCCGCACCCGCATCCGCTTCTCGGTCAACGCAGCCGCGGCGGCACATTACGAAGGCGGGACCGCTCCGCTCGGCGAGCGCCTCGCCGCCATGGGTGCCGTGGCCCGAGCCGGCTATCCTGTCGGCCTCACCATCGCACCGATCATGCCCGTCGAGGGATGGCCGGACGCCTACGACGCCCTGCTGCGCGATGCGGCCGCATCCTTGTCCGGTGTGGCCGCCCCCGATCTGACAGTAGAACTCATCACCCACCGCTTCACGCCGAATTCGAAGACGGTTCTCGAAGGATGGTATCCGGGCTCCGATCTGCCGATGCGCGAGGCTGAGCGCACCCGCAAGCTCACCAAGTTCGGCTCGGTGAAGTACGTGTTTCCGACCGATCTCATGAAGGCGATGCGGGCCCACCTCACCGGTCGGATCGCGGTTCATCTGCCGATGGCGCGCATCCTGTACTGGACGTGAGAGTGAAGGCTGACACTCGCAATCGGATGCGATCTCAGCCCACAGACTTCCGCTCCTGTCCCGTCGGACAGATGTCGAGCAGCACACAGCGTCCGCAGGCCGGCGAGCGGTGGAAGCAGACGTGCTGTCCGTGCAGCATCAGCACCTCGTGATTGTCGTAGAGCTTCTGCGCCGACCAATCCTCCGGAAGCTGCGCCCGCAGCACCGCGTGGCTCGGCCCGACATCGACCTTCGCACCGATCAGCCCCGTGCGCTGGGCGACGCGGTGATGGTGGCTGTCCACCGGCAGGGCCGGCATCCGCAGCGTCGAGAACGACAGCACGGCGGCGCTCGTCTTCGGCCCGATGCCGGGAATCGCTTCGAGCCAACCGCGCGCCGCATCGACGCTCATATCCCCCAAGAAGTCGAGGGTGAGGCCGCCCACCCGCTCTCGGACCGCGGCAAGCACCGTCTTGATGCGCGGCGCCTTCAGCTCCGGCCAAGTGACGCCGCGGATCGTGGCCTCGATGTCTTCGACCGAGGCCACCTCGATCTCCGTCCAATTGGGCCAGCGCGCCCGCAGCGCCTTGAAGGCGCGTCCGGAATCGGCGTTGCGGGTCCGATGCGACAGCAGCGAGGAGATCAGCTCCGACAGCGGGTCGAGGCTGTGGAAATACGGGATCGGGCATTCGTAGACGCGGCAGAGCCGGCGATGAACCTCCAGCGCCTTGTCCTTCAGGGCTTCGGACGCAGCGGCCGGCACCTCGCGGCGGCGAGGGCGGGCGGGCGTCGAAGGGGCTGTATCCGGGAAAAGCCTCATGGAAGCCGAATCCCCGAAAGGATTCGGCGGTTCCCGGCCCGCGACAACCCTACTTCGCCGGCTCCTTCGGCAGAGCGTAGATATTGATGTCGAGCTTGTCGTCCGCACCCTCGCCGAGGTCGGTGACGTATTCTTCCAAGAAGCGGTCCTGGACCGCGATTTCCTTGGCGTCGAGATAGGCGATCAGCGTCTCGTAGGTGCCGTCGATCTCCTCGTAACTGCCGCTATGCTTGAACCGCAGGGCCTTGCCGCTCGGGCTCGAGCCGAACTTGACGTCGCCGCCCTCCACGCCCTGCGCGGGTGCGGCCTCGATCGGGACCATCGCTTCGTACTGAAAGCCGTCGTCCTCGGTCTTGGTGAACAGGGCGATCGGCCGGCCCGCCGGCTTGAGATTCAGCCTCGTCAGCGCCTCGCTGATGGTCTTGTAGGCTTTGCGCAGGTTGGCCCGCGCCTCCTCCCACTTGGTCTCGCCCGCCAGGATCGCCACGGGCTTGGCCGGCAGCGTCACCTCATCGACGTCGTTCGGCTCGCCCGGAACCGTCACGAGGGTCGGCAGCGCCGAAGCCGGAGGCGTAACTGCCCGGGCCGCGCCGGCCTGGGCGGGGCGCGGGATAGGCACCTGCTGCGGCGCGGGCGCTGCCGGGTCGGGGCCGGATTTCGCCGTGTCCGGCACGGTCGTGGTCGGCAGGGGGTTCGTCTCGGCAGGGGAGGGCGCGTTGGTGGGGGGCGGCGCGTTCTGGGCGAGCGCCACGGTCGTCAGCGAAGGGACGAGAGCGAGGAGGCCCGCGGCGAGGGTGGCGAGACGGGTCAAGGTGGGGACGCTCCGATTGGCCGGTTCGGACAGGGTAGGGCCGAAACACGCCGCGCGCGAGACCGTTGCGGCGCGACGTTGCGGCTCGTCGTTCACGACTCGCGGCCTGCCGGCTTTTGCCATATACGCCGCGCCATCCCCGCATTCCCCAAACTCACATTCCTCAAGACAAGGTCGTCAGAGGTCCAATGAGCCCTCTTGGAGCCCTCTCGTGAGCCCTCTTGCAAATCGCCGCTTCCTGAAGATGCACGGTGCCGGCAACGCCATCGTCGTACTCGACCTGCGCGGCACCGCGGTCCGGGTGACCCCGGCCGAGGCTCGCGCCATCGCCGCCGACGTGCATTCGCGCTTCGACCAGCTCATGGTCGTGCACGATCCGGTCACGCCCGGCACCGATGCCTTCATGCGCATCTACAACACCGACGGGTCGGAATCCGGCGCCTGCGGCAACGGCACCCGCTGCGTCGGCTACGCGCTGCTCGACGATCCGGCCATGGCGCGCCCCGCCGAGAACGGCGCCCTGACGCTGGAGACCAAGGCCGGATTGGTCGCGGTCAAGCGCATCACCGACCGCTCCTTCACCGTCGATATGGGCCAGCCGCGCCTGCGCTGGGACGAGATCCCGCTCGCCGAACCGTTTCTCGACACGCGCCGCATCGAGCTTCAGGTCGGGCCGATCGACGATCCGATCCTGCATTCGCCCGCGGCCGTAAGCATGGGCAACCCGCACGCGATCTTCTTCGTCGAGCGCGATCCCGACAGCTACGATCTCGGCCGCATCGGCCCGTTGCTCGAAGCCCACCCGATCTTCCCCGAGCGGGCCAACATCTCCATTGCCGAGGTGACGGGCCGCGACACGATCAAGCTGCGGGTGTGGGAGCGCGGCGCGGGGCTGACGCTGGCCTGCGGAACGGCCGCCTGCGCCACGGTGGTGGCCGCCTCGCGCCTGCGCATGATCGGCCGCGCCGCCCGCGTGGCGTTACCCGGCGGGGAGCTCTCGATCGAGTGGCGCGCCGACGACCACGTGCTGATGACCGGCCCGGTCTATCTCGAAGGCGAGGGCACGTTCTCGCCCGACCTGTTCGCCGGGATCGAGGGGTGAGCGTCGAGACGCTCACCTTCGGCTGCCGTCTCAACACCGTCGAGTCCGAGGTGCTGCGCGGCCATGCCGAGCCCGGTGCCGAGGGGCGCGACCTCGTCGTCGTCAACACCTGCGCGGTCACGGCCGAGGCCGGGCGGCAGGCACGCAAGGCGATCCGCCGGCTCTCCCGCGAGCGGCCCGGCGCCGAGATCGTCGTGACCGGCTGTGGCGCCGAGGTCGAGCGCGCGAGCTACGCCGCAATGCCGGAGGTGGCGCGCCTCGTCGGCAACGCAGCCAAGCTCAGGCCGGAGAGCTGGCAAGGCGGTACCGCGCCGGCGCCTGAAGACATCATGGCGGTCCGTACGGCCGAGCCGACGCGCATCGACGCGATGACCGGGCACACCCGTGCCTTCGTGCCGGTGCAGAACGGCTGCGACCACCGCTGCACCTTCTGCGTCATCCCGTTCGGGCGCGGCAACTCACGTTCCGTGCCGGTCGCGGAGGCGGTGGCGCAGGTGCGCCGCATCGTCGAGCATGGCGGGCGCGAGGTGGTGCTGACCGGCGTCGATCTCACCGCCTACGGTCGCGACCTCGATGCCGACTTGAGCCTCGGCCGCCTCGTTCGCAGGATTCTCGCCGAGGTGCCGGATCTGCCGCGTCTGCGCCTTTCCTCGATCGATTCGGTCGAGGCCGATGCCGTCTTGATCGCTGCTTTCGCCGAGGAGCCGCGGCTGATGCCGCATGTCCATCTCTCGCTCCAGGCGGGCGACGACCTGATCCTCAAGCGGATGAAGCGGCGCCACTCGCGCGCCGACGCCATCCGCCTGTGCGAGACGCTGCGCGACCTACGGCCCGGCCTCGTGTTCGGCGCCGATCTGATCGCCGGGTTTCCGACCGAGACCGAGGCGCAATTCTCCCGCTCCCTCGATCTCGTGGCGGCATGCGGGCTGACGCATCTGCACGTCTTCCCCTACTCACCGCGCCCCGGCACGCCCGCCGCGCGGATGCCGGCGGTGCCGGGCGACGTGATCCGCGTACGCGCCGCGCGGCTGCGCGAAGCCGGCGCGGCGGCCCTTGCCCGCCACCTCGCTAGCGAAGTCGGTGCCCGCCGCCGCGTTCTGACAGAGCGCGGCGATACCGGCCGGACGGAGGCGTTTTCGCTGGTGCGTTTCTCGGAGCCGGTGCCGGCCGGAGAGATTCGCGACGTCACCATCACAGGGCATGACGGGCAGGCCCTGCTCGCGGCTTGAGCGAAGATCTACGGGGCGGGGGCGATCATTCCACATTCCTCCAACCCCGCCCGCATATGCGCGGGGGCCGGCGCTTCCACCGCGATCGCCTCGCGCTTCGGATAGAGCGGAAGGCTCAAACCCCGCGCATGGAGTTGCAGGCCCGGCCCGTCCCGTCCGGCGCCGCCGTAGATCGCATCGCCCCGGATCGGCCAGCCCATCGCCGCGCAATGCACGCGCAATTGGTGCGTCCGCCCGGTCACCGGCTTCAGCTCCAGCCACGACAGACCATTCGCCCGCCCGAGCACGCGGTAGAGCGTCAGCGAGGGGGCGCCGGCCGGGTCGGTCTTCATCCACCAACTACGCGGATCGTCCGAACGCTTGGCCAGCGGAAGGTCGATGCGCCCTTCCACGGCCTCGGGGCCGCCTTCGACCAGGGCCCAATAGGTCTTATCGACCTTGCCGTCAGCGAAGAGGCGGTTCAAACGCGCAAGCGCCTTGGCATGGCGGCCGAGCACGAGGCAGCCCGACGTGTCGCGGTCGAGCCGGTGCGCGGCCTCCGGACGGCGCGGCAGGCCGAACCGCAGGGCGTCGAGATGGTCGGTCAGCGTCGGGCCGCCCTTCGGCCCCGGATGCACCGGCAAACCCGCCGGCTTGTCGATGACGAGCATCAGGGCATCGCGGTAGAGGAGCGGAGGCCCTATCTCCGGTCCGACGGTGCGATCCGGCACTGATACACGCGCGTTCATGCCCCACGGGCTAGGATGTCGGATCGTCGCGGGCAAGGTTTGAGCAGGGCAAGATTTTGAACAAGGGACGCGGATGAGCGACGACGAGAAGCCCGGCTGGTTCGGACGCCTGTTCGGGCGAAAGGGCGCGCCCGAATCCAAGTCTCCCGAGCCGGTGCCTGGCGAGGACAGCCCGGTCGAGGAAACCCCGGCCGAGGAATCGGTCACGCCGGATCCGCTATCGCCGGCCTCCGAATCCGAAGGGCAGCCGGTCTTCACCACCGCGGCGGACGACGTGGCCCACGTGCCGCCGCCGGTGAGCGAGCCCGCCTCCGACGATCCCGACAAGAATCGCATCCCCGACGAACTGGAAGGCGCCGACCTCCAGCCCGAGCCGCAGCCGCCGACCGGCGAAGCACCGCAGCCCGACGAGATCCCTGACGAAGACGAGCCATCGGCCGCCTCCACCGAGACGGCGGAGAAGCGGAACTGGTGGTCGCGCCTGACCGGCGGCGAGGGGGAGACGCCCGCGCCCGCGGTTGAATCCGAACCACCCGCCGAGGTCGACATCCAGCCGGTCGATTCCGCAGCGGCGCTCGCGAGCGATGCGGTGTCCGGCGCGGCCGAGGGCAGTGAGAAGCAGGGCTGGTGGTCGCGTTTGACTGCCGGCATGCGCCGCACCTCCTCCGCCCTGTCGGACCGGGTGACGGGCCTGTTCACCAAGCGCAAGCTCGACGCCACCACCCTGGAGGATCTCGAAGACGCGCTGATCCAGGCCGATTTCGGCGTCGAGACGGCGACGCGTATGTCGGAGGCGGTGGGCAAGGGCCGCTACGAGAAGGGCATCTCGCCCGACGAGGTACGCGCCATCCTCGCCACCGAAATCGAGCGGGCGCTGACGCCCGTGGCGCTGCCGATCGAGATCGATTCGGCCAAGAAGCCCTACGTGATCCTGACGGTCGGCGTGAACGGCGCCGGCAAGACCACAACGATCGGCAAGCTCTCGCTGAAATTCAAGGCGGAGGGGCGCAGCGTCATGCTGGCGGCCGGCGACACGTTCCGCGCGGCGGCGATCGAGCAGTTGCGGGTGTGGGGCGATCGCACCGGCACGCCGGTCATCAGCCGCGCTCAGGGGTCGGACGCGGCGGGGCTCGCCTTCGACGCGTTCAAGGAGGCACGGGAGAACGGCACCGATGTGCTCCTGATCGACACCGCAGGCCGCTTGCAGAACAAGGCCGGGCTGATGGCGGAGCTGGAGAAGATCGTCCGTGTCATCCGCAAGCTCGACCCGGAGGCTCCTCACGCCACCTTGCTGGTGCTCGACGCCACCGTCGGGCAGAACGCACTGAGCCAAGTCGAGTTGTTCTCGCAGGCCGCCCCCGTGTCGGGCCTCGTGATGACGAAGCTCGACGGAACCGCACGGGGCGGTATTCTGGTCGCGCTCGCCACGAGGTTCGGCCTGCCCGTGCACTTCATCGGGGTCGGCGAGGGCGTGGAAGACTTGGAGCCGTTCGCCGCGCGGGATTTTGCCCGGGCGATCACCGGCCTTCCCAAGGAGTAGCCGATTGGCCGTCGCCTCTTCGGAACATCGTGAGAGTCCCAGCATGAAGGTTGAGAGCGTTCCGCCGCGCCGGCACCTGCCGCCGCTCCTCAAGCTGGCGCTGGAAGTGGGCCCGCTGACGGTCTTCTTCTTCGGCAACGCCTATGCCGAGCGTTTCGGCGTAGCGGCGGAGAGCAAGCTGTTCGTGGCAACCGGCGTGTTCATCGTCGCCACGATGATTGCGCTTGCCGTGCACTTCGCCCTGTTGCGGCGGCTGCCGATCATGCCGCTCGTGTCGGGCGTCGTCGTGCTGGTGTTCGGCAGCCTGACGCTGGCGCTGCAGGACAAGACCTTCATCATGATGAAGCCGACCATCGTGAACACGCTGTTCGGCCTCGTCCTTCTCGGCGGGCTCGCCTTTAACAAATCGCTGCTGTCGGTCGTGCTCGACAGCATGTTCGCGCTCACCGACGAGGGCTGGCGCAAGCTCACCTTCCGCTGGGGCCTGTTCTTTCTCGCGCTCGCGGTCGTCAACGAGGTCGTCTGGCGGACGCAGACCGAGGATTTCTGGGTGAGCTTCAAGGTGTTCGGCATCATGCCGCTAACGGTCGCCTTCGCCCTGGCCCAGACGCCGCTGCTGTTGCGCTACGAGCACAAGGACGAAGCGAAGGCCGGCTAGAGCATCGTCCTGGATATTGGGTCCAAGACGATGCTCTAGCCTATTGTTTTTGCATCATCTTTTTCCGAAAGTCGGCAGCCACCTTTCGGGATGATGCTCTGGAGCCGTGCCCGACCGCGCTGGGTCGGATCACGCCTCTATCCTTTTGTTTTGACGCGCATTCTCTCGATGAACCGGCATCCAGTTCCTCGGAATACGATTGAATTGAAAGCTCAGCCGATCCGCCGCGGCATCCGGAACGGCAGCATCAGCCGTACGAGCGGGTTGCGGAAGCGCTTGAGCGACAGGCTCTCGTGCACGGGCTGCACCGCCTCGCCGTCGAGGGTCGTGGCGAGCAGCGAGCGGGCATAGAACGGCGTGTCCTCGAACGTGCGGATCACCTCGGCGCGACCGTCGTCGCTGCGGGTCGTGCGCGGCATCCGCCACAGGCCGGTAGGCGGCAGGCCGGCGGCGAGCGGCGGGCGCATCTCGCGGCGGGTGCCGTCGGCGTCAAAGCGCAGCGTCAGGTTTTGTCCGCTGCCATCCGTCCGGCGCACGTCGTAGAGGATGGCCGAGCCGCGCTTGAGCGGAGCGCGGCACCACGTCCAATCCGTGAACGCATCTTCAAGGGCGCCGTCGCCATCGTTGGTGTCGTGGTAGCCGCTGCCGCGCCAGGAGAGGGCGGGGGCGGTGAACTCGGCCTCGACCTCGCAATCCGGCGCCATCGGCCACCAGCGGTGCAGGCCGTGCGTGTCGAGGGTGAAGGGCTGCGCGGTGAGCGCCCTTGGCCGCACCCGCACCGTGCCCCGCACCGCCCGCGGGATCGGCGAGCCCCGCTCGTCGAGGCGTATCGTCAGTACATTGCCGTCCCATTCGAGCGAAGACGGCCCGAGACTGAAGCTCGTCGCATCGCGCGCCAGCGACCGGGCGTTGCGCTCGGTCATGGCGAAGCGATTGCCGCGCTCGCCGTAGAGCACGACGTTGACGGCGCAGTGGGCGAACGGGTCGCGCGCTGCATCCCAGGCATAATAGGGCGAGAACACGCTGCCGATGAAGGCGATGACGGTGAGCCCCTGGCGCCCGTCCTCGCTCACGGCATCGACGTACCACCAGACGTAGCCGCCGCGCGTCACCGCCCCATCGAAGCGAGGTCCGCGCGCAGTGCCGCCGCCGCGAGCCGGCCCGACTGCGCCGCCATCGGCACCCCCGGACCCGGATGCACGCTGCCCCCCGCCAGGTAGAGCCCCGCTACCCGCGTCCGCGCTCCCGGCCGCTTGAACGTCGCCGTCCAACCGTGCGAGGCCCGGCCGTAGAGGGCCCCGCCCGTTCCTGGGAACAGTCCCGCGAAATCCTGCGGGGTCGTGATCGTCGCCGGCCCCGTCGGCTCCAGGGTGAGCCCGCAGGCCGAGAGCTTGCGAAGGATGGTCGTCTCGCATGCGGCGATCTCCGTGGGGCTGAACCGACGCTCCCCGCCATCGGCGGGCGCGTTGACGAGGATGAGCAGGCGTTCGGGCCCGTCGGGGGGCGCACCGCCGTCGCCGTCCCGATCCTGGGCGCAGACGTAGACGGTCGGGTCCGGCGGCAGACGGCGGCCGCGCAGGATCGCGTCGAACTCCGCCCGATAATCGGCGGAGAAGAACACGCTGTGGTGCGCGAGCTCGAAGCGCTTCGCCCGCGCCGTCAGACAGAGGGTGAGTGCCGAGAGCGAGCGCTCGCGGGCGGGCACCCGGTCGCCCGCCGCCGCGGCCTCGCGCCCGAGCAGGCCACCGCCGAGGGCCGCGACGTCGGCGTTGGCGATCACCGCATCGGCGGCGATGCGCTCGCCGCCGACGAGTTCGACGCCCGCGACACGGCCGCGCTCAGTCAGGATCCGTGCCACGTCCGCCCCGGTGCGCAGCTTCGCGCCGCGGCGCTCGGCCAGATCCGCGACCGCGCGCGCGAGCCGGCTCAAGCCGCCCTCGACGGTCCAGACACCCGCCTGCTCGACATGGGCGACCAGCATCAGCGTGGCGGGCGCCTCGAACGGCGAGGCGCCGCAATAGGTGGCGTAGCGCCCGAACAGCTGGTGCAGGCGCGGATCGCGGAAATACTCGCCGAGCGTCGACCACAGGGTCGCGAAGGGCTGGATACGCCAGAGGCTGCCGATGCCCGAGAGGCCGACGCGCTGGGCGAGATCGACGGGGCTCGGCCGCTCGGCGCGGATGAAGGGCCCTTCCAGTGTGCGGTAGACCTCGGCCGCACGGGCGCAGAACCGCCGATAGCCGTCCGCCTCGCGCGGGCCGGCGAAGGCGCCGATGGCCGCCGCAGAAGCCTCGATGTCGGCGAACAGGTCGAGCCGCTCGTGCGCGTTCCAGGCGTGGCGGGCGAGCAGGGTGGCTGGCCGCAGCCGCATCTCCGATTCGAGAGTGGCGCCAGCCTCGGCGAACAGCTCCTCGAACACCCAGCGCATGGTGAAGACGGTGGGGCCCGCCTCGACCGGCACCCCGTTCACGGGGAGCGACCGCATCTTGCCGCCGACGCGCGCCGCCCGTTCCAGGACGGTGACGTCATGGCCGGCCGCAGCGAGACTCAGCGCCGCCGCGAGCCCGCCGATGCCGGCACCGATCACGATGACGCTTTTTTCTGCCACCGAAAACGCACTCCGCCTCGCATCGCCGTTGATCCGAGCCTGCAACAGTGTCAAGTATTGTTGACACAAAGACAAGGCAAGGCAGCCTGACATCGGGAGGACGCTATGGACGTCGGCCGGCGGATCGAGACAGTGCTCGACATTGCGGTGTCCCATGCGGAGGCACCGGGTGCCCCTCCGCAGCTGGCGGAGGCGATCCGCTACGCGGTCTTTCCCGGCGGCCACCGCATCCGCCCGCGGCTCTGCCTTTCCGTCGCGCTCGCCTGCGGCGACGACGACCCCGCCGCCTCCGAGGCGGCCGCGGCGGCGATCGAGTTGCTGCACTGCGCCTCCCTCGTCCACGATGACCTGCCGTGCTTCGACGATGCGCCGACGCGCCGCCAGAAGCCGTCGGTCCACGCGGCTTTCGGCGTGCCGCTCGCGGTGCTCACGGGCGACGCGCTGATCGTCGCCGCCTTCGAGACGCTGGCGCGGGGTGTGACCCGCTCGCCCGCGCGCCTTGCGAGTCTCGTCGGGCTGATCGCCCGTGCCGTCGGCTCGCCCTCCGGCATCGTTGCGGGGCAGGCCTGGGAATCAGAGCCCACCGTCGATCTGGTCGAGTACCAGCAGGCCAAGACCGGCGCGCTGTTCGCAGCGGCCACGGTGGCCGGTGCCGCTGCCGCGGGAGCGCCGCCGCTTCCCTGGCGCCTGCTCGGCGAATGCCTCGGGGCGGCCTATCAGGTTGCCGACGACCTGCGCGACGTCGCCTGCCGCCAGGAGGAGATCGGCAAGCCCGCCGGTCGCGACGCCACCCTTGGGCGCCCGAACGCGGCGGCCCTGCTCGGCATGGGCGGCGCCCTGGAGCGCTTGAAACATCTCACGCAGGAAGCGATCGACGTGATTCCCCCCTGCCGCGGGCAGGACGCGATTCGCATCGAGATCGAGGCGCAGACCCGGCTGTTCGTGCCTGCCTCCCTGCGCGCGATGGCGTGAGGGCCGGCCTTGCCCGCCGCGATGACCGAGGCCGGACCCGCGCCGGAGAGGCGCGGCGGCTGGCGCCAGCGCTGGCTCGCCTTCCGCAACCGCACGGTCGCTAGCCCCAGCTTCCAGCGCTGGGCGGCGGGGTTTCCGCTCACCCGCGGGATCGCGCAGCGGAACACCCGGGCATTGTTCGACCTGTGCGCCGGCTTCGTCTACGCGCAGGTGCTGTTCGCCTGCGTCCGGCTCGACCTGTTCACGCTGCTGCGGGACGGCCCGCTCACGCCCGACGCCCTCGCCCGGCGCCTCGATCTGCCTTCCGATCGCGCGCTGACCCTGCTCAAGGCCGCGGCATCGCTCGACCTAATCACACGGTTGCCGGACGGGCGCTTCGCCCTGGCCGATCTCGGCGCGGCGCTGATCGGCAATCCCTCGGTCGCGGCGATGATCGAGCACCACGCTATGCTCTACGCCGATCTGGCCGATCCCGTCGCCCTGTTGCGGGGCGGGGCGGGGCCTACGCGGCTCGGGGGCTACTGGCCCTATGCCGAAGCCGGCGGGGACGGGCAGCTCGGCCCGGATTCGGTCGCCGCCTATAGTGGCTTGATGGCGTCCTCGCAGGCGCTGATCGCGGACGATGTGCTCGATGCCCTGCCGCTCGCCGATCGCGCATGCCTGATGGATGTCGGGGGCGGGGAGGGCGTGTTCCTCGCGCAGGCCGCCCGCCGCCATCCGCGGCTCCCCCTGCGCCTGCTCGACCTTCCGCCGGTCGCGGAACGGGCGGTTGCCCGGCTCGCCGCCGAGGGCCTCGGCGATCGCGTCACCTGTTTCGGCCGGAGCTTTCTCGGCACCTCCCTTCCGCCGGGCGCCGATGCGATCACCCTGGTGCGGGTCGTCCACGATCACGATGATGCGGTCGCCCTGGCGCTCCTGCGTGCGGCCCACGCGGCGCTGCCGCCCGGCGGCCTCCTGGCGATTGCCGAGCCGATGGCCGGCACGCCCGGCGCTAAGCCGGTGGGTGATGCGTATTTCGGCTTCTACCTCCTCGCCATGGGCAGCGGCCGGCCCCGTACGGCCGACGAATTGACGGCCATGCTGGCCCAGGCCGGCTTCGACGAAATCCGCGAGCGGGCGACCCGGCGTCCACTGCTGGCGCGATTGATCACCGCAAAGCGACGGTAGAAGTGTAAAGTTTACTTGACGCAATTCCTCGTCCATCTAGGATGACATCAAGCGGTTCGGCCCTTCGCAGAGTCGCAAACAGCAACGGGGGAGGCAGGGAGATGGAGGCATTGGCCGTCGTCCTTGAACGACCGGAGCACTTGGCACTCAACCGCCTCGCGCTGACCCCTGCCACCGAGGGCGACGCGATCGTTGCCGTCTCTTGGAGCGGCATCAGCACGGGGACCGAGCGCCTGCTCTGGTCCGGCCGGATGCCGCCCTTTCCCGGCATGGGGTATCCGCTGGTGCCCGGCTACGAGTCGGTCGGCACGGTGGTCGAGACCGGTGCCGGTAGCGGCCTGCGCATCGGGCAGACCGTATTCGTGCCCGGCGCCCGCTGCTTCGGCGAGGTCAACGGGCTGTTCGGCGGCGCGGCTTCGCACCTGATCGCTCCGGCCTCCCGCCTCGTCTCTATCGATGCCGCGCTCGGCGACCGCGCCTGCCTCATCGCCCTTGCGGCAACTGCCTATCATGCCCTGTCCGGCATCGTGCCCGGCGAGCGAAGCCTGATCGTCGGCCACGGCGTGCTCGGCCGGCTGCTCGCGCGGCTGACTTTGCTCGCGGGCGGCGAACCGGTGGTGTGGGAGCGCGAGACGCTGCGGGCGGAGGGTACGTTCGGCTACTCCGTGCTCGCGCCCGAGGACGATCCGACGCGCGACTACGCCACCATCACCGATGTCAGCGGCGATTCGAGCTTGCTCGATACGCTGATCGGCCGTCTCGCCCCCGGCGGCGAGATCGTGCTCGCCGGCTTCTACGAGGCCCCGCTGGCCTTCGCCTTCCCGCCCGCCTTCATGCGCGAGGCTCGCATTCGGGTCTCGGCGGAATGGCGGCCGGGCGACCTCGCGGTGGTCCGGGCCCTGATTGAGGCCGGAAGCCTGTCGCTCGATGGGCTCATCACCCACCGGGTGCCCGCCTGGCAAGCGGGGGAGGCCTACCGCACGGCCTTCGCCGATCCTGCCTGCCTGAAGATGATCCTCGATTGGAGGACCTGCTCATGAACCTTCAGCTCAACAAGGCGGCGTTGAACGCCGCGACGACGCTGCGGGCCGAGGCCGCCATCGAGCCCGATCCGGTCGCGACCGGCGAGGTCAAGCGCGAGACGCAGATCATCGCGATCTACGGCAAGGGCGGCATCGGCAAGTCGTTCACCCTGGCCAATCTCAGCTACATGATGGCCCAGCAGGGCAAGAAGGTGCTGCTGATCGGCTGCGACCCGAAGAGCGACACGACCTCGCTCCTGTTCGGCGGGCGCGCCTGCCCGACCATCATCGAGACCTCGACCAAGAAGAAGCTTGCGGGCGAGGCGGTCGCCATCGGCGACGTCTGTTTCAAGCGCGACGGCGTCTATGCGATGGAGCTCGGCGGTCCGGAGGTCGGCCGCGGCTGCGGCGGGCGCGGCATCATCCACGGCTTCGAGCTGCTCGAGAAACTCGGCTTCCACGAATGGGGGTTCGACTACGTACTGCTCGATTTCCTCGGCGACGTGGTCTGCGGCGGCTTCGGCCTGCCGATCGCCCGCGACATGTGCCAGAAGGTCATCGTCGTCGGCTCCAACGACCTGCAATCGCTCTACGTCGCCAACAACGTCTGCTCGGCGGTCGAATACTTCCGCAAGATGGGCGGCAATGTCGGCGTCGGCGGCCTCGTCATCAACAAGGACGACGGCACGGGTGAGGCGCAGGCTTTCGCCGATGCGGCGGGCATTCCGGTGCTGGCCTCGATCCCGGCCGATGACGACATCCGCCGCAAGAGCGCGAATTACGAGATCATCGGCAAGCCCGACGGGCGCTGGGGCTCGCTCTTCGCCGACCTCTCGCAGAACGTGGCGGAGGCCGCGCCGCACCAGCCGACGCCGCTGAGCCAGGACGCGCTGCTCGGCCTGTTCTCCAGCGAAGCCACCGGGCGCGACGTGGTGCTGGAGCCCGCCACCATCGAGGACATGTGCGGGCGCACCAGCCTGACCAAGCCGTCCCTCGAAGTCGTCTACGACGAGGTCTGAGCCATGGCGGTCAGCCTCGACATCGGCGCGCTTCGCGCCCGCCGCCCAGAGGGCATCGATCTCGCCGCGACGCAGGGCGACGGGCTCGGCTGCCACGCCGGCAAGGACACGATGCGCGCGGCTGCCGAGGCCGCCGGCCTGTCCGGAACGCTGGAGCAGTACCGGAAGGACTATCCGGCCGGGCCGCACGACCAGCCGCAGAGCATGTGCCCGGCCTTCGGCTCCCTGCGCGTCGGCCTGCGCATGCGGCGCACGATGACGATCCTCTCGGGAAGCGCCTGCTGCGTCTACGGTCTGACCTTCACCTCGCATTTCTACGGCGCGCGCCGGAGCGTCGGCTACGTGCCGTTCAACTCCGAGACGCTGGTCACCGGCAAGCTGTTCGAGGACATCCGCGAGGCGGTCCACGCCTCGGCCAACCCGCAAGACTACGACGCGATCGTCGTCATCAACCTCTGCGTTCCGACCGCCTCGGGCGTTCCGCTAAGGCTGCTGCCGAAGCAGATCGACGGCGTGCGCGTCATCGGTATCGACGTGCCGGGCTTCGGCGTGCCGACCCATGCCGAGGCCAAGGACGTCTTGGCCGGCGCGATGCTCAAGTTCGCCCGCACGGAAGCCGAGAGCGGCCCGGTCCAGGCGCCGCGCGGGGGCCGCTCGGAGCGTCCGTCCGTGGCGCTTCTGGGCGAGATGTTCCCGGCCGATCCGGTGGTGATCGGTGCGCTTCTCGAACCGCTCGGCCTCAGCGCCGGCCCCGTCGTGCCGACGCGGGAATGGCGCGAACTCTACGGCGCCCTCGACGCGGCAGCGGTGGCGGCGATCCACCCGTTCTACACCGCGAGCATTCGTGAGTTCGAGGCCGCCGGTCGGCCGGTGGTCGGCTCGGCCCCCGTCGGCCATGACGGCACCGCCGACTGGCTCGCCGCCATCGGCAATGCCTGCGACGTGCCGCACGAGAAAATCGCGGCGGCGCAGAACCGGCTTCTGCCGGCGATCCGGGGAGCGCTGGGTGCAGCGCCGATCCGCGGGCGCATCACGCTCTCCGGCTACGAGGGCTCGGAACTCTTGGTCGCGCGCCTCCTCGTCGAGAGCGGCGCCGAGGTGCCTTATGTCGGCACAGCCTGCCCGCGCACGCCCTGGTCCGAGCCGGACCGGGCGTGGCTGGAGGAACGCGGCGTCACCATCCGCTACCGCGCCTCGCTGGAGGATGACCTCGCCGCGCTCAATGAATTCCGGCCGGATCTAGCCATCGGCACCACCCCGGTGGTGCAGAAGGCGAAGGAGGCCGGCACGCCGGCGCTCTACTTTACCAACCTGATCTCGGCGCGGCCACTGATGGGCGCGGCCGGCGCCGGCTCGCTGGCGAAGGTCGTCAACGCTGCGCTCGCCAACCGGCCCCGCTTCGACGCCATGCGCGCCTTCTTCGAGGGCGTCGGCACCGGCCACGCCGCAGGCATCTGGCAGGAGGTGCCGACCCTCAAGACGGCGCCGAAGGCCGCGGCTCCCCTGAAGCCGATCGGGGAGATGGTCTGATGCTGGTCATCGATCACGACCGGGCCGGCGGCTACTGGGGGGCGGTCTACGTCTTCACCGCGATCAAGGGCCTGCAGGTGGTCATCGACGGCCCGGTGGGCTGCGAGAACCTGCCGGTCACCTCGGTGCTGCACTACACCGACGCGCTGCCGCCGCACGAACTGCCCATCGTCGTCACCGGGCTGGCGGAGGAGGAACTCGGCCGACACGGCACCGAAGGCGCGATGAAGCGGGCGCATGCCACGCTCGATCCCGGCCAGCCCAGCGTCGTAGTGACGGGCTCGATTGCCGAGATGATCGGCGGCGGCGTCACCCCTGAGGGGACCGGGCTTCAGCGCTTCCTGCCGCGCACCATCGACGAGGACCAGTGGCAATCCGCCGACCGGGCGATGAGCTGGCTCTGGCAGGAATACGGCGCGAAGCGCTTCGCCAAGAAGGGGATTCCGGCTCGGCCCGAGCGCAAGGCCGGGGAGAAGCCGCGGGTCAACATCATCGGCCCGGCCTACGGCACCTTCAACATGGCCTCGGACCTCGCCGAGATCCGCCGCCTCGTCGAGGGCATCGGCGCCGAGGTGAACCTCACCTTCCCGCTCGGCTCGCATCTCGCCGACGTGCCCAAGCTCGTCAACGCGGATGCCAACATCTGCCTCTACCGCGAGTTCGGCCGCCTGCTCTGCGAGAGCCTGGAGCGGCCCTATCTCCAGGCGCCGATCGGGGTGCTCTCGACCACCAAGTTCCTGCGCACCCTCGGCGAGATCCTCGGGCTCGACCCCGAGCCCTTCATCGAGCGCGAGCGCCACACCACGATCAAACCGGTATGGGACCTTTGGCGCTCGGTGACGCAGGATTTCTTCAGCACCGCGAGCTTCGGCATCGTCGCGACCGAGACCTATGCCCGCGGCGTGCGCCATTTCCTCGAAGAGGAGATGGGCCTGCCCTGCCACTTCGCCTTTGCGCGCAGCGCTGGCACGAAGCCCGACAACGCGGCGGTGCGTGAGGCGATCAAGACAAACCCGCCGCTCGTCCTGTTCGGCTCGTTCAACGAGCGCATGTACCTCGCCGAGGCGGGTGGGCGGGCAATCTATGTCCCGGCCTCGTTCCCCGGCGCCATCATCCGGCGGCACACCGGCACGCCGTTCATGGGCTATGCCGGCGCGACCTACCTCGTGCAGGAAGTCTGCAACGCTCTGTTCGACATGCTCTTCCACATCCTGCCGCTCGCGCGCGACATGGATGCGGTGGAGGCGACGCCCGCCCGGACGCACCGCGAACTGCCCTGGGACGAAGCGGCCCGCGCGCGGCTCGACGCGCTGGTCGAGGCCCATCCCGTTCTCACGCGGATTTCCGCCGCCAAACGCCTGCGCGACGCCGCCGAGCGGGCCGCGCGCCGGGTCGCCGCCGAGCGCGTCGCCGCCGCCCATGTCGAGCGGGCGCAGAGCGACCTCGTCTTGGGGAGCGCTGCATGAGCGCGGGTCTCCTCCATCCTCTTCACCCTCCGGCCCTTCGCGGAGCCGGAAAACCTGCGGAGCACTGAGTCATGGGAGTGGTCATGCAACGATCGATGCCCGCGTCGTCGCGACAGCACAGTGAGGCGGTCCAGTTCCGGATCATCCTTGCCGCGACCTACCCGTTCTTTCTCGCCGCCGCCCTGGTGCAGCGTTTTCGGCCGAACACGGCCCCGCGGCGCGGCCTGCCGACCCTGCGCCGCTCCGTCTTCGGCGAAGCCAAGGTCATGGCCGTTTCGGCGATCCCGTTCGCCTTCATGGGCTAGGGATTCGGCGCACCGCACTCCGGCAGGCGGCCCCCGCCTTTCGCGACGATGCGCCAGCGCCTCAGAACTTCCGTGCGGTGACACGGGGGATCCTGCGCCGTGATGTCATCGGGTCACGGCGACACCCGCCACGCCTGTCAGCGCGCGGCATAACCAGCGGAGGTTCGATCGATGGCGAACGGCATCACAGAAAGACCGAGCAGCCTGTCCGGGCTGACGGAACCCGAAGCCAAGGAATTTCACGCGATCTTCCTGACGAGCTTCATCATTTTCACGGCGATCGCCGTGGTCGCCCACATTCTCGTGTGGCTGTGGCGGCCCTGGCTGCCCGGGCCGAAGGGCTACGCCCTGCTCGACGGCGTGAACAACGCCGCCCACGGCCTTGTGTCGATGATCGGCTGAGGAGACGCGCGATGCACAAGATCTGGCTTCTGTTCGATCCCCGGCGCACTCTCGTCGCGCTCTTCACCTTCCTGTTCGTCCTGGCGCTGCTGATCCACTTCATCCTGCTCAGCACCGACCGGTTCAACTGGCTGGAAGGCCCGAAGGACGCGAAGGCCGCCGCCGCCCACAGCCTCGTCCTCCCGACGATGCCGACCTGACCGGCCCCACCGCCGGTTCTGCCGCGGGCGGGCCCTGTCGCGCCTGCCCCGGCACCCTTCGTCCTCACCGCGGGGATTTCCGCCATGGCGATGCTGAGCTTCGAGCGCAAATACCGGGTCCGCGGCGGCACTTTGCTGGGCGGAGACCTGTTCGACTTCTGGGTGGGGCCGTTCTACGTCGGCTTCTTCGGCGTCACGACGATCTTCTTCTCGGTGCTTGGCACCGCACTGATCCTCTACGGCGCGGCCATCGGCCCGACCTGGAACATCTGGCAGATCAATATCGCGCCTCCCGACCTGAAATACGGGCTGGCGCTGGCACCTCTGAAGGAAGGGGGCCTGTGGCAGATCATTACCTTCTGCGCGGTCGGGTCGTTCTCGTCCTGGGCCCTGCGCGAGGTCGAGATCTGCCGCAAGCTCGGCATCGGCTACCACGTGCCGTTCGCCTTCTCGGTTGCGATCTTCGCCTACGTTTCGCTGGTGGTGATCCGCCCGTTCCTGATGGGCGCCTGGGGCTACGGCTTCCCCTACGGCATCCTCTCCCATCTCGATTGGGTGTCGAACACCGGCTACCAGTATCTGCACTTCCACTACAATCCCGCGCATATGCTCGCCGTGACGTTCTTCTTCACGACCACCTTCGCGCTGGCGCTGCACGGCTCGCTGATCCTGTCCTCGACCAATCCGGCCAAGGGCGAGACGGTGAAGACGCCCGAGCACGAGGACACCTACTTCCGCGACACGATCGGCTACTCGATCGGCACGCTGGGCATCCACCGGCTCGGCCTGTTCCTCGCGCTCTCTGCGGGATTCTGGAGCGCGGTCTGCATCGTCATCTCGGGGCCCTTCTGGACGCAAGGGTGGCCGGAATGGTGGGGCTGGTGGCTCAACCTGCCCGTGTGGCGGTGAACCGGATCGCCGCCCGGCGTCCGCGCCGGCCGGCCTGAAGCGCAGGTTCGATCTTCGGGGCTCGAGGGTCTCCGCCGACGGCGTGAGCCTCGAACGACCGCAGGTCCATGGAGGGAGACGCCGTGGCCTATTATCAGAACATCTTCACGCAGGTGCAGGTCCGCCCGATCGAGCCGGAAAACGGCATCCCGATCTCGTCCGGCGCTCGCATCGGCCGGCCGTTCAACAGCTACCTGTTCGGGTTGATCGGCAATTCCCAGGTCGGGCCGATCTACGGCGGCTACCTCGGCGCCTTGTCCTTCGCCTGCGGCCTGATCGCCTTCGAGATCATCGGCCTCAACATGTGGGCCAGCGTGAACTGGGATCCGATCCAGTTCGTCCGCCAGTTGCCCTGGCTGGCGCTCGAACCGCCGCTGCCAAAATACGGGCTCAAGGTGCTGCCCCCGCTCAACGAGGGCGGCTGGTGGCTGATCGCGGGCTTCTTCCTCACCGCCTCGATCCTGCTGTGGTGGGTGCGCATGTATCGCCGCGCCCGTGCGCTCGGGCTCGGCTCGCACACGCCCTGGGCCTTCGCCGCCGCGATCTGGCTCTACCTCGTGCTGGGCTTCATCCGCCCCATCCTGATGGGCTCGTGGAGCGAGGCGGTGCCCTTCGGCATCTTCCCGCATCTCGATTGGACCGCTGCGTTCTCGCTGCGCTACGGCAACCTGTTCTACAACCCGTTCCACATGCTCTCGATCGTCTTCCTCTATGGGTCGACGCTGCTGTTCGCGATGCATGGGGCCACGATCCTGGCCACGAGCCGCTACGGTGCCGAGCGTGAGATCGACCAGATCGTCGATCGCGGTACCGCCACCGAGCGTGCCGCCCTGTTCTGGCGTTGGACCATGGGCTTCAACGCCACCATGGAATCGATCCACCGCTGGGCGTGGTGGTTCGCGGTGCTGACGACGATCACCGGCGGCATCGGCATCCTGCTCACCGGGACCGTGGTGGACAACTGGTACCTCTGGGCGGTCAAGCACGGTGTCGCGCCGGCCTATCCGCAGATCTACGGACCGATCACCGACCCGCTCGCGACGCCAGGGGGGGCGCCATGAAGACTCTGCTCGTCGTCGCGGGCGCGGTCGTCGCCCTGTTCCTCACCATCGCCCAGTTCGGTACGGCGGGCTGGACGAAGCCGCCGATCCTCGCCCAGCAGCACGGCTTCCGCGGGACGGGCATGGATCAGATCCAGACCAAATCCGGCGCGGCGGCCCTGAAGGCGGCCAACATCGCGCCGGCCCCGGCCGAGCCGGTCGAGGCCGGCACCGAGAAGGCCGGCGCGGTCTACGAGAACGTGAAGGTTCTCAAAGATCTCAGTGTCGAGGAATTCAACCGCCTGATGGTCTCGATGACGGAATGGGTCAGCCCGGAACAGGGCTGCACCTACTGCCACAACACCGAGAACATGGCCGACGACAGCCTCTATCAGAAGCAGGTCGCCCGGCGGATGATCCAGATGGTGCAGCACATCAACACCACTTGGAAGGAGAAGCATGTCGGCGAGGCGGGGGTGAACTGTTACACCTGCCACCGCGGCAAGCCGGTGCCGGCGCAGATCTGGTTCCAGAATCCGGGGCCGAACTACAAGACCGGCTTCATCGCCCGGAACAACGGGCAGAACATGGCCTCGCCCTCCGTCGGCCTCGCCTCGCTGCCCTACGACACGCTGAGCGAATTCTTCGGCAAGAAGGACGCGGACGAGAACCTCATCCGCGTCAACGCGACGACGGCATTGCCGGAGAGCAAGGGCAAACCGATCCAGGCCGCCGAACGGACCTACGGACTGATGATGCACATGTCGTCGTCGCTCGGCGTGAACTGCACCTACTGCCACAACACAAGGGCGGTTTCGAACTGGTCGCAAAGCACGCCGCAGCGCACGCTGGCTTGGCACGCGATCCGGATGGTGCGCGATCTCAACGGCGATTACATCGAGCCGCTGACGACGACCTTCCCGGCCAACCGCCTCGGTCCGACCGGTGACGCGCCCAAGCTGAACTGCGCCACCTGTCACAATGGTCAGAGCAAGCCGTTGGCGGGCGCGCACGTCATCGAGACCTACCCGGAACTGGCACGGACGACCGCTGAGATGGCGGCGGTTCCACCGGCTCCGGCAACGCCCGAGCCGGCGCCGGAGACACCCGCCACACCGCCGCAATAGCCGGTGGCCCCTCCGTCCAGGGGTCAGCGTATCGAGAAGCAAAAAGCCGTCGGTCCATCGGGCCGGCGGCTTTTTCGTTCCGGGGCTCTGTGCCGGATATCCGGTGCGGTTCGGGCTACGCTTCTCGATTTCGCTTTCGGGCCCGCAAATATTAGAACGAGCCCTGTCGTGAGGTCACTTAATATTCGCACCAAATCGCATTCGACCAATGCTTTGGTGAAGATGGTGAGACTTAAGAATATACCCAATATATCAATAGATCGAAAGGCGTAATCCGTTCTGATTACGGTCCTTATGCTGAAATTTGGTCGCATTTCTAAGTATCAAGACGCTCACTTGGCGAGGGTCGCGTGGCGGTCGGAACGGCGGCGAATCCGGACCGCGGGCAATCGAGGGTGACGATGGCGAACGATAGGCGCGACACGAACGAGATCGCCGCCGCCTTGGCGCGGTGCAAGACGGCCTTCATCGGCGTGGCCGTGATGAGCGGGCTGGTGAACATCCTCTATCTCACCGGCTCGTTCTTCATGCTCGAAGTCTATGACCGGGTGATCCCGAGCCGCTCCGTGCCGACCCTGATCGGGCTGGCTGCCCTCGCGCTCGTGCTCTACGCCTTCCAGGGCGTGCTTGAGGCCCTCCGCGGCCGCATCCTCGCCCGCGTCGGTGCGGCGCTGGACGAGGCGCTGAGCGGGCGGGTGTTCGACCTCGTGGTGCGCGCCCCGCTGAAGGGCGCAAATCAGGGCGACGGCCTTCTGCCCTTGCGCGACCTCGATCAGATCCGCGCGTTCCTGTCCGGCTCCGGTCCCTCCGCCTTCTTCGACCTGCCCTGGATGCCGGTCTACCTGCTGATCTGCTTCCTGTTTCATCCGCTGATCGGCGTCGCTGCCCTCGTCGGCATGGGTATCCTCGCCGCACTCACCTTCCTCACCGACCGCGCCAGCAAGGGGCCGACGCGGGCCGCGACCGGCCACGGCATGCGCCGCAACAGTCTGGCCGAATCCGGCCGCCGCAATGCAGAGGTGCTGGCCGCGATGGGCATGCAGGAGCGGCTCGCCGCCCGCTGGGCGGGGGCCAACCGCGAATACATGGAGGCGCATCAGGCCGTGGCGGATGCCGGCAGCGGCTTCGGTGCCGGCTCCAAGGTGTTCCGCATGGCCCTGCAATCGGGCGTGCTCGCGCTCGGCGCCTGGCTCGTCATCCACAACGAGGCCAGCGCCGGCATCATCATCGCGAGCTCGATCCTCGTCTCCCGCGCCCTGGCGCCCGCGGAACTCACCATCGCCAACTGGAAGGGCTTTGTCGCCGCGCGCCAGAGCTGGCATCGGCTTTCCGAGTTGCTGGCCCGGCTGCCGCAGGGCGAGCAGCCGCACGCCCTGCCGCCGCCCGCTGAAACCATCACCGTCGAGGCCGCCAGCATCGCCCCACCCGGCACGCCGCGCCTCGTGGTGCAGGATGTCAGCTTCGGCCTCCGGGCGGGGCAGGGGCTCGGCATCATCGGCCCCTCGGCCTCGGGCAAGTCCTCGCTGGTGCGGGCGCTGGTCGGCGTCTGGCCGCCGATCCGCGGAAAGATCCGCTTCGACGGCGCGGCGCTCGATCAATGGACGAGCGGCGACCTCGGGCCCCATATCGGTTTCCTGCCGCAGGAGGTCGAACTCTTCGCCGGCAGCGTCGCCGAAAACATCGCCCGCTTCGAGCCGGGCGCGCCGGCCGAGGCGGTCATCGCGGCGGCCAAGGCGGCCGGCGTCCACGAGCTGATCCTGCGCCTGTCGGAAGGCTATGACACCCGCATCGGCGAGGGCGGCACGGGCCTCTCCGCCGGGCAGCGCCAGCGCGTCGGGCTCGCCCGCGCGCTCTACCGCGAGCCCTTCCTCGTGGTGCTCGACGAGCCCAACGCCAACCTCGACAGCGAGGGCGAGAACGCCCTGACGCAGGCAATCCTCGGCGTGCGGCGGCGCGGCGGCATCTGCGTCGTCGTCGCTCACCGTCCGAGCGCGCTCGCCGCCCTCGACCTCATCCTGATGATGGCCGACGGCCGCGCCCAGGCCTTCGGGCCCAAGGATGAAATCCTCAAGCGCGTGCTGCGCCCGGCGCCGGCTCCCGTTCCGGTCGCCGCTGACGCTCCACAAGTCGCCGCGCCTTCGATCCGGGAGAGTGCCTGATGTCCGCGACCCTCGCCCCCCTCAGCGGTCTTCCCCCGGCCCTGCCGCGCCCCGTTGCCCACGGCTCGATCCGAAGCCACCTCACCGTCGCGCTCGGCCTCTCCGTCGCCCTCGTCCTCGGTGTCGGCGGCTGGGCCACCTTCACCGAGATCTCGGCCGCGGTGATCGCGCCGGGCCAGCTCGTGGTCGAGACCGATGTGAAGAAGGTGCAGCATCCCACCGGCGGGGTCGTTGGCCAGCTCCTCGCCCGTGAGGGCCAACGGGTCGCGGCCGGCGACGTGCTGATCCGCCTCGACGAAACCCAGACTCGGGCGAACCTCGACATCGTGCTCAAGGCCATGGACGAGTTGGCGGCCCGCCGCGCCAGGGACGAGGCCGAGCGCGATGGGCTGAAAGTCGTCACATTCCCGCCCGACCTCGTCGCGCGCATCGACGACGACCCGAGCGTCGCCCGGCTGCTCGACGGCGAGTCGCGCCTGTTCGCCTCCCGTGTCGCCGGGCGCGAGGGGCAGAAGGCGCAGTTGCGCGAGCGCATCGCCCAGCTCGGCCAGGAGATCGATGGGCTCACCAAGCAGGCCGCGGCCAAGGACCGGGAGATCGGCCTCATCGGCCACGAACTGACCGGCGTTCGCGACCTCTACGCCAAGAACCTCGTGCCGCTCTCGCGCGTCACCGCCCTGGAGCGCGACGCCGCCCGGCTCGAAGGCGAGCGCGGCCAGCTCGTCGCCTCGACGGCCTCGGCGCGCGGCAAGATCGCCGAGACCGAGCTGCAGGTCATTCAGATCGACGGCGAGATGCGCACCGAGACCGGCAAGGATCTGGCCGAGATCCGCGGCAAGTGGTCGGAGCTGCGCGAGAAGCGCGTGGCGGCAGAAGACCAGCTCAAGCGGGTCGAGCTGCGCGCGCCGCAGGACGGCTTCGTCCACCAGATGAGCGTGCATACGGTCGGCGGGCTCGTGGTCCCGAGCGAGCCGGCGATGCTGATCGTTCCGGCCTCCGACCAGCTCCTGGTCGAGGTACGGGTCCAGCCGCAGGACATCGACAATGTGCGGGTCGGACAGAAGGCGGTGCTGCGCTTCCCGGCCTTCAACACGCGCACGACGCCGGAGATCGACGGCGAGGTGACCCGGGTCTCGGCGGACGTGACCCAGGATCCCAAGACTGGGCAGAGCTACTACACGGCGCGCATCCGCATCCGAGAGGATCAGAAGGAGCGCCTGAAGGGCCTGCGCCTCGTGCCGGGCATGCCGGCGGAGTCCTTCACCCAGATCGGCGAGCGCTCCGTTCTCTCCTATCTCACGCGCCCTCTGACCGATCAGATCGCGAAAGCGTGGCGGGAGCGCTGACAATCTTCGGCGATCGCCTTGTGCGATCACCGTGGTCCCTCGCCGACCTCACACGCCGGCGCCCGTTTCCGCCGGCTTGGCTTCAGCTCCGCGCGGCGCTCTTTGCGCCGGCAAGCCGCACGCGGCTTAGAGCGATTGCCTGACCTTGCCTGACGGGCGGGTTGTCTGATAAGGCGACCGCCTCCCCGCGATGTCGCTGATGTCATCGCCGGAGCGTCCCCGCGGCGCTCCGTTCCTTCGAGACACATGAACAACAGGCGGCCGGTCTCGAATCCGTGCCGATGTGAGACCGATGAAGATTCGCAACTCGCTCAAGTCGCTGCGCGGCCGTCACCGCGATAACCAGCTCGTGCGCCGCAAGGGCCGCGTCTACGTCATCAACAAGACCCAGAAGCGCTTCAAGGCCCGCCAGGGCTGATCCCTCGGTGCTGCGACTCGGACGCGGCACCGAAGCGCGTTGACGGGAGCCGGGTTCGGGGTGGAAGCTCCGGACCTATGGACGCTCGCCGCACCCCTCTCCTGATCGCCCTTTGCCTTGGCCTCGCGCTCGCAGGTCCCACGGCCACCGCCAGCCTTGCGGCAGCCGACAAGGCGCGACCGGAGAAGGAGCGCAAGGCGCATCCGCCGGTCAGTCTCGAAGATCTCTACACCCGCCTGAAGCAGGCCGAGGACGAGACCGAGGCCAAGGCCGTCGCCACCTTGATCGAGCGTCGTCTCGGCCGCTCCGGCAGTGCCACGGCCGACCTGCTCTCCGATCGTGCCCGGCAGGCGATGAGCGGCAACGACCTGCCGCTGGCCGTCGAATTGATGGACCGCTCCGTCGCCCTCGAGCCGAACTGGTCCGAAGGCTGGAGCCGGCGCGCCACCCTGTTCTGGCGTCTGTCCGACACCGCGACCGCCATCTCCGACCTTCAGCGCGCGCTCGTGCTGGAGCCGCGCCATTTCGAGGCCTGGGCCGCGCTCGGCAAGCTCTACCTCGCCCAGGACGACAAGGGCCGGGCCCTCGATGCCTTCCGCCGGGCGGAAGCGCTCTATCCGCAATGGGACGTGCTCAAGAAGGCGATCGAGCGGCTGACACCCGACGTGCAGGGACGCGATCTTTGATTCGCGCCCCGTGAGCCTCGCTGAGCCCCTCCGACTCGTTGCCGTCCTCTTGGCAGCGCTCATCGCTCTCGTCGCGCTGCTGCTCCTCTGCGCGGCCGTGGCGACGCGGCTGATCGCATGGCGCACCGAGGCACGCTATCCGGCCGCTGACCGAAGCATCGATGTCGAGGGCGGCCGGATCGCCTATCTCGCGGACGGGCCCGAGACGGGCGCGCGGGGCACGGTCGTCCTGCTCCACGGCGCTTCGGCGAACGCCTACGATCCGATGGAGGGCGTTGGCCGGCACCTTGCCCGATCCGGCTTTCGCGTCATCGCCTTCGATCGGCCGGGTTACGGCAACAGCGACCGAATCGGCGGCGCGGACGCCGCTTCACCAGCCTTCCAGGGAAGGATGTTGGGACAGGCTCTCGATCGGCTCGGCACCGGGCCGGCGATCCTGCTCGGCCATTCCTGGTCCGGCGCGCTCGCCCTGCGGATGGCCCTCGACCGGCCGGAGCAGCTGGCAGGCCTCGTTCTCGTGGCGCCCGTGGCGATGCCGTTTCCATCGCGCCCGCTGCCCTGGTGGGCGCGGATCGCCCTGATGCCGCCGGTGACGTGGCTGCTCACCCAGACCGTCGCCGTGCCGATCGGCCTCTCCTATCTGCCCTCGGTGGCGAGAAGCGTGTTCAAACCGGAAGCTCCGGTGGAAAACTACATCGAGGCGAGCCGGGCGCCGCTGATTCTGCGACCGGGTCCGGCGCTCGCCAACATCCAGGATCTCGCCGGACTTCCCGCCGTGCTCGCCGAACAGGCGCCGCGCTACCAAACCATCGCCGTGCCCACCGTGATCGTGGCGGGCGAGGCCGATCCGGTCGTTCAAACCCGCTTGCAGACCGATCCGCTGAGCCGGGCGATACCGCACTCCCGGCGGGTCGTGGTGCCGGGCGCCGGACATATGCTGACCTACACTGCCCCCGACACCCTCGTGCGCGAGGTTGAATCGTTGACGGAGGCGATCGCGCGGTAGAGCCTCCGCGCGATCGAGCGTCCATCCGGATCCGATATCCAGGCCGATGCCTCAGGCCCGCTCGGCGTGCTCGCGGGTGACGAATGCGATGCGCACCATGTTGGTCGCTCCCGGAATGCCGAACGGCACGCCGGCCACGATGATCACCCGGTCGCCGATTTCAGCAAAGCGCTCGCGCACCGCGAACTTCGCCGCGCGAAAGGCCATGTCGTCCACGTCGCTGGCATCCTTGGTGACGATCGGGTGCACGCCCCAGGCCATGGTAAGGCGCCGCGCCGTCTCGCGTTTCGGCGTCAGCGCGATGACGCTGGCATTGGGCCGGGCGCGCGCAAGCCGCAGGACCGTCGAACCCGAATGGGTCCAGGCCATAATCGCGCGCAGGCTCAGCGCCTCGACGATCTGGTGGGCCGCGGCCGCGATGGCGTCGGAAGCCGTCGGCTCCGGCTCGGAACGCTGCGCCATGAGGATCGACCAGTAGAGCGCGTCACGCTCCACCTGTTCGGCGATGCGGTTCATGGTGCCGATCGCCTCGACCGGAAACTCGCCGGCGGCGCTCTCGGCCGAGAGCATCACCGCATCCGCGCCCTCGTAGACGGCGGTGGCCACGTCCGACACCTCGGCGCGGGTCGGCACCGGCGAGGTAATCATCGATTCGAGCATCTGCGTCGCGACGACGACCGGCTTGCCGAGCCGGCGCGCGCCGCGGGTAATGCGCTTCTGCACGCCCGGCACCTGTTCGAGCGGCATCTCGACGCCGAGATCGCCGCGGGCGACCATGATGCCGTCGGAGATCTCGATGATCTCGTCGAGTCGGGTGAGCGCCTGAGGCTTCTCGATCTTGGCCATCACCAGGGCACGCCCGGCGGCCACCTTCTTCACCTCCGCCACGTCTTCCGGGCGCTGCACGAAGGAAACGGCGATCCAGTCGGCGCCGGCCGCGAGGCCCGCTTCCAGATCACCGCGATCCTTCTCGGTCATCGCCGGCACCGGCAGTACGGTGTGAGGCAGCGACACGCCCTTGCGATTCGAGATGCGGCCGCCGACCTCGACGCGGGTGACCGCACGCCCCTCGCTCACTTCGGTGACGACGAGGCGAAGCTTGCCGTCGTCGATCAGGATGCCGTGACTGGGCTCCAGCGCCGACAGGATTTCGGGATGGGGAAGGAAGACGCGGTCGGCATCGCCCGGCGTCGGATCCGAATCGAGCACGAAGGTCTGGCCGTTCTCGAGCACCGCCGCGTCACCCACGAAGGTGCCGAGCCGCAGCTTCGGGCCCTGAAGGTCCACGAGGATGCCGATGGGGCGCTTGGCCTCGCGCTCGATGGTGCGGATCACCTCGATGCGCTCGGGCAGCTTCTCGCGGGCGAGATGGCTCATGTTGATGCGGAAGACGTCCGCACCGGCATGAAACAGCTTCTCGATCATCTCCGGCGTGTCGGATGCCGGGCCGAGGGTGGCGACGATTTTGGTGCGGCGCGAGCGCTTCAATGGGGCCTCCATCATACCCGCTGGACCCACGGAGCGCGGCGAACGCGTGCGGGAACGGCCCGGCGGATGGGCGGCGCGCGGGCAGGCGCCGATGGCCGGACGGGGGCTTGGCGGCCACAAGCATTTCCCGGCCCGCGAGGTCAAGGCCGGAGCATCGACGCATTTCAACGCCAAGACCGGTGCGGGAACCTTTTCTATGGCTCGTCGTTCAGTGCTGTTCAACTTTCCGAGATCTAAGCGTTTACGCGCCGCACAACGCAACTCTGGCGTTATCGACGCTGCGTGTTGCTGGAAAGTCATAGGCAGCTTGGCCGTCCCGCTGGTAGCTTAGCCCTCGAAATCAGCATTCTTCGAAGGCGACCCCATCGTGATCAGAGCTCTCCTCCTGGGCGGCACCGCGGCACTCGTGAGCACCGCCGCGCTCGCCGCCGATCTGCCGCGCCGCGAGGCTCCGCCGATCGCTTTCGCGCCCGTCCCGGTCTTCACCTGGACCGGCTTCTACGCCGGCCTGCACACGGGTTACGCGTTCACCGACAACCCGAACATCCAGACCCGCGGCAACGATCCCTTCACCGCCAGCAACGTGACGCTCGCCCGTCGCCCCGCCTCCCTCAAGAGCGAGGTCGATGGCTTCTCCCGCATCGGCGGCGGCTTCGGCTACAACCATCAGTTCACGCCGGGCGGCGGCTTCGTGGCCGGTCTGGCCTTCGACGCCACCTGGCTCGACCTCGACAAGCGCACGGGCTTCTACGGCGCGCCGAACCCGACCGTCGGCAACGCCAGCGTCTACACGCAGAACCTCGACTTCCTCGGCACCGTCAACGGCAAGCTCGGCTACGCCTTCGACCGGTTCTTCGTCTACGGCACCGGCGGTCTCGCCTTCGGCCACGTCAGCTACGGCGCGGACTTCTTCAACCCGGGCGCCACCGTCCTCCAGTACACCGGCGGCGGTCGCAAGATCTTCGAGACCGGCTACAACTACGGCGGCGGCATCGAGTACGCGATCCCGGTCGACAGCTTCCTGAACTACTTCTCGGTCGGCCGCTGGCTCGGCATCAAGTCCGACGTGACGATCAAGGCGGAGTACATCCGCTACGATCTCGGCAGCCGCAACGTGCTGATCAACCAGACCGCCCCGACCCCGCCCGGCTCCTACACCTCGCGTTTCGCCACCGAGGGCAGCCTGATCCGCGCCGGCTTCAACTATAAGTTCAGCGGCCTCTAAGCCTCGAACTTCACAGACCGACGATGTTCAGCGGGCGCCTCCATGAGGCGCCCGTTTTCGTTTGGACTGGTCTGCTCGGATGTGGCCACGGACGACGGCTCACTTCATCCGTCCGGCCATCGCGGTGGCTCGGTTGGCTCACCAATGTTGGCGATGGCTGTGCGGCGTGTGGCGTTCAGCGCTGCCATGGCTGCCGCTGTCGGCGCGGGATATCGCCCCCGCACGGCGCGACGCCGCGATGGTCACGTTCTGCCTCAAAGATCAGGATCGGCGTGGCCCTGGCCCGTCGCACCACGAAGCGCAGCGAGCGGGGTTCTTACGGACCGCCGGCCAGAGGTTGGCCCGGATCGGAGAGCTGGATCGTCCAGTTCCGCTGCTGGCCGGTATCGACCTCGATGAAGCCGTTGCGGTCGAAGCCGCGAGCGAGACAGTCCTCGACACCGCGAATGGTGAAGGCAGTGTCACGGGTGCACATCATGGCGCGTCCGCTCCACTCGCCGCCGCGGCTGTAATCGACAGCGTAGAGATAGTAGAACTGCGCCGCGAGCGAGCCCTTGAGCAGGGTCTCGCAGTTGCGTGGCTTGAGATCCCACCAGCCTTCGGTCACCCAACCCTGCGCGTCCCGGTAGCCCAGGGTCACGCCGACCTTGCTGGCGGTCTGGTTGCACAGGCGCAGATCGGCCGAAGCGGGGAGGGGGAGGAGCGCGGAGGCGGCGGCGCAGAGCCCGAGGACGGCCCTGCGCAGCGAGCGCGCGCTCGCTTGTTTCTGCATCGTCTTCTTCCAAAAGCCGGTGGCTGCCTTTTGGGACGATGCTCTCGAGAACTCAATCGACGAGGATGACGCGACAATCGTTGACATTGGTCCGAGTGGGGCCCGGCTGAACGAGATCGCGGATTGTCGCGAAGAATCGCGTCGAATCGTTGTCGAGCAGCATCGCTTTCGGATCGAGCCCTGCGGCCTGGGCGCGGCTCAGCGTCGTGGCGTCGACCAAGCCGCCTGCCGGGTCCGTCGCCGCGCCGCGGCCGCCATCGGTGCCGTCGGTGTCGGCGGCGATGCCGGCAATGCCCTCGGCCCCGTCGAGGGCGATGGCGAGCGCCAGCGCATATTCCTGATTGGGGCCGCCATCACCCTCGCCGCGAATGGTGACGGTGAGTTCGCCACCGGAGATCAGGGCGACGCGCCGCCCCGCCAGCCGCGCCTCAAGCGCCAGCCGGGCATGCTCGGCCGCGACCTCGCGGGCCTCGCCCTCGAGGTCGGCGCCCAGCATCACCGGCTCGTAGCCGGCCCGCCGGGCGGCCTCGGCCGCCGCTTCGAGGGCGTCGATCGGCCGGGCGATGATGCGGTACTCGGCTCGGGCGAAAGCCGGATCGCCCGCCTTCGGCGTCTCGTTGGCCGGATCGTTCAGCAGGGCGAGGGCGGATTCGGGCAGGCTGATGCCGCGGCGCTCGCAGATCGCGCGGGCATCGGCCAGGGTGGAGGGATCGGGCACGGTCGGGCCGGAGGCGATCACCGAAGGGTCGTCATGCGGCACGTCGGAAATGGCGAGCGTCAGGATCGACTTCGCGTTGCGTGCCGCCACCGCGAGCCGCCCGCCCTTGATGCGCGAGAGGTGCTTGCGCACGGCGTTGATCTCGTTGATCGGCGCACCGGAGCGCAGCAGCGCCTTGGTGATCGCCTGCTTCTCGCTGAGCGTCAGGTTGCCGGCGGGCGCGATCCAGTTCGCCGAGCCGCCGCCGGAGAGCAGCACCAGAACCTCGTCCTCCGGGCCGGCGCTCGCGGCGATGGCGAGCGCTTCCTTGGTCGCCTCGATCCCGGCCGCATCGGGAACCGGATGGCCCGCCTCGACCATACGTATGCCGGGAGCCTCCTCGCCGTAACCGTGCCGGGCCACCGCGAGACCGACGATCCGGTCCTCCGGCACCCCGTGCTCCTGGCGGTAGAACCGGCTCGCCACCGCGGCCATGCTGCCGCCGGCCTTGCCCGCTCCGAGAATGATGAGCCGCCCCGGCGTCGGCGCCGGCAGGTGCCCGACGAGGCACTTGCGCGGATGGGCGGCGGCGATCGCCTCGTCGAGGATCGACGAGAGGAGGGCGCGACGCTCCGCGTGGGCCGGATCGGTCGGGGCAGGGGCGGTCATGGGCGTCCTCGCGCGGTTCTTGACGGTTCTTGTTTGTGCGTTTGCTTGCCCGAGCGCCGCCTTATCGGCAAGCCTCCCCGGTTTCACAAAACTTTCGGGCGCCGGAGCATTCTTTTTGACCCCAGCACCATCCTTGCTGGTCGACTTACGGAGCGCCCTGCGCATAGCGGGTCGGCGGTGAAAGCCGCGCCCCTTTCGATCTCGCAGCAGTGGCCCAGATAAGCGCCATGCTGTCCCTTGAACCCGAGACCGAAACCCGCCCCGAACACCCCATCGAGCGCATCGATGGCGATGCGTCCCTGGGTCTCCTGCTCGTCTGCGAACACGCTTCGAACGCGGTGCCGGACGATCTCGGCCGGCTCGGCGTGCCGGAAGCCGAATTCTCCCGCCACATCGCCTACGATATCGGCGCCGCCGAGGTGACGCGCCGGCTCGCCGCCCGGCTCGGGGTGCCGGCGGTGCTGACGCAGTTCTCACGGCTCATCATCGATCCGAACCGGGGCCGGCGCGATCCGACCCTGGTGATGCGGCTCTCAGACGGCGCGATCGTGCCCGGCAACGCCCGGATCGACGCGGCCGGCATCGCCGAGCGGATCCGGCGCTTCTACATGCCGTTCGACCGCGCCGTGGACGAGGCGGTCAGCCGGTCGGAGGCGGCAGGCGTACGTCCGATGCTGATGACGATCCACAGCTTCACGCCGTTCTGGCGCACCATCGCCCGGCCCTGGCAGGTCGGCGTCCTATACGATCAGGATGCGGGGCTGAGCCGCCTGCTGATCGAGGCGCTCAAGGCCGATCCGGCCGGCCTCTGCGTCGGCGACAACCAGCCCTACGGCGGCGGCTTGCCTGGCGACACGATCGACCGGCACGCCACCGTCCGCGGCCTGCCCAACGCCTTGATCGAGATCCGCCAGGATCTGATCGGCGGGCCCGAGGGCCAGGAGGAGTGGGCGCAGCGCTTTGCCCGCATCCTGAGGCCGATGCTGCGTCCGCCCGCTTGACGGGAGGGGATCGCGGGACGACCACTGCGCGATCCCCTCGACAGCGAGAGCCGCCGCCATGACCGAACCCGCACCCGGCATCGATCCCGCGACGCAGACCGAGCTGGAGGCGGCCGTGTTCCGCCGCCTCGTCTCGCATCTGCGCAACCGCACCGATGTGCAGAATATCGACCTGATGAATCTCGCCGGCTTCTGCCGCAACTGCCTGTCGAACTGGCTGAAGGACGCGGCCGACGAGCGCGGCCTCGCACTCTCGAAGGATCAGAGCCGCGAGCACGTCTACGGCATGCCCTACGAAGAATGGAAGCAGAAGCACCAGACCGAGGCGGCCCCCGAGCAGCAGGCACGCTTCTCCGCCGCCCAGACCGGCGGACACTGAGGGAGCATCGGCATCAACGAGCAGGTAAGGTTGATGCCGTAATCCCCAGGCATCCGGCGTGGGTCTTCGGGCACACGCCATCCCTCGCGTGAAGGAGCGCTGCCATGGCCGCCTCGCCTGCCCCCGCCGTCGACCCGTCCTCGGTCGCCGCCGACCAGCTCAAGAGCATCATCGAGCGCATCGAGCGTCTCGAAGAGGAGAAGGCCGGCATCGCGGGCGACATCAAGGATGTCTACGCCGAAGCCAAGGCCAACGGCTTCGATGTGAAGGTGCTGCGCAAGATCATCTCCCTGCGCAAGCGCGACCACGACGAGCGCCAGGAAGAGGAGGCGATCCTCGAACTCTACCTCCAGGCCCTCGGCATGGCGTAGCGCCACCCAAGCACCGTCAGCCCCACCGAGACCCCATCCTGAGGTGTCGCGCAGCGGCCTCGAAGGACCCTCCAGCTTTCGCGCGATCCCTGGAAGATCCTTCGGGGCCCGCCGACGCGGGCACCTCAGGATGAGGGATGTGGATGGGAATGCAGGCGACTCAACCCTCCGGCCACGGAAAGCGGATGTTGCCGTCGCGCAGGCCGGCCAGCACCACCTCGATCCCGCCGGTTTTCACCATCCATTCGAGCCGGTGGTCGCGATATTCCCGGCGGCGCCCGCCCGTCGTGTAATGGTTCGAGGCGGCGGCCATTGTCTCCGCAGCGGCGTCGAACTCCGCGAAGGTCGCGGCGACGGAGGGCCGTTCCCGCAGCCGCGCGTGCCAGCGGGCGAGCGGCGTGCCGGGCTCCGGCCCCAGTCCGTAATGCACCGAACGATTGACCATCGGCGCCGCCGCCGCGTCGGCCCAGCCGAACGTGTCGCCGCCGAACCAGTCGGTCTCGCCGAGGCGCGACGTCAGCCACGCCTGGAGCGTGCGGGTCTGCGCCGCGGCCCGCTCCCGAAGGTGGTCGGCCAGGGCGCCGGTGGCGCGGGCAAACCACAGCACTTCGCCAAATCCCCAGTTCACCGCCTCGTACTGCGTATCGCAGACCTCCTCGGTGAGCCGTGCAAAAGCGCGGGCGGCGGGGTCGCGGGGCAGAAGCGGCGGATCGGGCCAACGCTCCTCGATGTATTCGAGGATCACGGTCGATTCGAAGATCGAGACGTCGCCATCGACCAGCACCGGCACCTCGGTACGCGGATTGGCGGCGGCGAAGGGGCCGTCGCTTCGGCCGCTGCCGAAGCTCTCGGGGATCTCGCCCGTGAACGGTACACCCTTCTCGCGTAGCGCGATCTTGATTTTCTGGGCGTAGGACGAAAGCGGGTGCTCGTAGAGCAGCATGGGAGGGCCTCGGCCGATACGGTTTCCGCTTGCTTCAAGCGGAAACCGTATCGGCAAGCCCGCGCGGCGCTTGAGCGAGACCCAAATCCGCCATCCCGAGGGGGTCAACCGGATTTGGTATGAGTTCCCCCGAATGGAGCGCGGGCGCCCCCGGCGTCAACGGGCAGCAGCCGGCCCCTGCGTGGCGGAGCCGGAGAAGCGGGCGGCGGACAAAGTCGCCGGTTCGGCCGAGAACCGTCCGCTAAGCGCCTCGACCGAGGGGATGTGAAGCGCCTCCGCGGGCAGCGCCTCGTCGGGGCGCGAGCGCGCCAGCGCCACGCGGACGAAGGCGGTCGGTGCGGCCGGCTCCGAGATGCCCTGAACCGCGGCGAAGAACAGGCTGCGGACCTGCTCGCGCGGGTCGGCATCCGCCGGCACCAGACGCGCCTCGATAGCCCCCGGCTCTGGCGCCTCGTCGCTCGTCTCGCTTCCGGCCTGCGCGACGTGAACCATGCCGCCTAAGCCCTCGCCGTTGAGAGAGGCGAGCTGCACCGGGCGCTGCGGCGGCAGAGGAATAGTGAGGGCGGTGGCGACGACGGCGAATTCCGAGGGACGCCGCGGCGGCAGCGGCGCGACCACCGCCTGATCCGCCTCGCCAGTCAGCAATTCCTTGGCCGAGGCGCCGTCCCGGCGCAGGCTCGTCGCGCGTAGAGCCTCGGAGGCGGCCGGTGCGGCATAGGCCATCGCGGCAGTCGCATCGGCGGGATCGGCGCTCGCGACCGCGATGCTCGGCTTGGCCCGGGCTTTCGACGGCACGGCGGCGCTGGCGAGCGCGGCCGACGGCGCATCCGTCCCGCCGCTTCCGCCGAAGAGCGAGGCGAAGAAGCCCTTGAGCCCCGGCCCTTCGCCGACCTCGTCGGCGCTGGCCAGCGCCGTGTAGCCCAGCACGGTGCCGCCGCGGGAGAGGATCTCGGCCCGGGCCTCCTCGTAGCGGGCGAGCGGCTTGCCGTCGGCGGGAAGGTGGACGGTCTTACCGTCCGGGAACAGGCGGGCGAGCTGGTCGTGGCTCATGCGCGGCCAGGAGCGCACCGAGCCGACATCGAGATGCACGAAGGGCGAGCCTGAGCGGGGATACCAGCCGACGCCGCCGCGCTGCATCCGCATGCCGACGGCGCGGATCTGGTCGATCGAGGCATCGGTCATGAAGAAGTCCATGGCCTTGCCGAGCATGTGCTGGCTGGTCTCGGCAACGCCCGATGAGCGGCGGCGCAGCATGCCGTTGGTCTTCGGGCTGCGGTAGCCGCAGACGATGCGCAGCGGCGCGGTCGAGCCGACGGAGCGCTGCGCCTCCCACACCACGTCGAACAGGCGCGGGTCCATCTTGACCGATTCGTTCTCGCGCCAGTCGCGCATGAGCCAGTTGATCTGATCGAGGGCGGCGCGGTCGTAGCGCCCGTCGCGCTTGAAGGTGACGTTCAGCGTCTCGCCGGTGTGCTCATGCACCATGGAGAGGCTGCGGGTGTCGCCGTTGGCGACTGCGTTCTGGGTCTCGACCGTGCCGGCGACGAGCAGGGCGGCCATCGCGCCGGTGGCGGAGGCGAGGCGCTTCAGGCGCGGGGAGGGCGAAGTGCGTTTCGAGGACAGGCGGTCCCGGATCGTGCGCAGCATGGTCCTCACCTCGCGAAACGGCGCGGCATCGGCGATGCCGCGGGGCGCAAGGATGGCCGAGGACCGGAAAGGCGGGTCGTCGGGGCCCGTGCTGCTCACCGTCTTTCGAAGACGGCTACGGGCCAACCGTGGCAAAAAAGAGCCTCACAAGATGCAGGATGGCACGCGGACCGACGCTGTCCCGCGCGGAATGACGGCGCCGATGATCTATGTTGGCAAAGGCGCGCGATCGCCGCTCTACCAGTAGCTGCGCGGCGGATACGCGTAGGTCGGGGCGCTTTCGGGTTCGCCGAACATGTCCGATGAGCGGCGGGGGGCAGCGCGGCGCTCGCTGCGTACTGCCTCACGCGCGATCGCCTGGCGCGGAGCCGCGCGGGAGGCCTCGGCACTCGGGCGCTTCTCCTTCGCGGGCCCCTTCGCCACGGCGTCCGAGCGGGGGCTCAGCCCCAGCGCGACCTTCATCGGGCCATCGTAGCCGTAGAGGTCCGTCAGGGTGCGGTAGGTCCCGAGATCGTCCACTTCCGCCGTGAAGTAGGCGAGGTGCACCGGCAGCTTCTCGGGCAGGCGCAGCGTCCGCTCGCCCTTGCCGATCAGCTTCTTGAGGCGTTCCTGCGTCCAGTTCGGCAGCACCGCGTCGGCGAAGCGGAACGGGTCGTCCACGCGCACGCAGCCATGGCTGAAGGCGCGGGTCGAGGCGGAGAACAGCGAGCGGTTCGGCGTGTCGTGCAGGTAGACCGCGTGCTGGTTGGGGAACATGAACTTGATGAAGCCGAGCGCGTTCCGCTCTCCCGGCGGCTGGCGCAGCGAGATGTTGCCGCCTCGGCGAACCACCTCGAACCCGGCGGTGCGGCCCGAAGCCAGCATCTGCTTCAGGATCGAGGGCGGCACGTACCAGGACGGGTTGACGACGGCGTACTCCATCATCCCCGAGAAGGTCGGCGTCGGGCTCGTCGGCTTGCCGACGATCACCCGCGTCTCGTCACGCACCTGCCCGTCGCGAAAGACCTTCAGCTTGAATTCGGGCACGTTGACGAAAACGTAGTTCGGCCCGAGCTCGGGCGGCAGCCAGCGCCAGCGCTCCATGTTGACGAGGAGGTCGGCCTCGCTCGCGCTCGTCTTCGGCACGCTCGGGCTGGCAAGCGCGGCGACAGTGGCGCGGGTGAGCGTCCCGCTCGCCGGAAGGCCGCGGCTGCGCTGGAAGCTCTTGACGGCATCGGCGACGGAGCGGTCGTAGGCATCCGCCTCGCCGGGTGCCGTATCGAGGGTACCCACGGGGCGCGCGTCCAGGCCGAAGCGGCTGCGCAGCAGCGGTACGCGTGGATCGCTCATCCCGAGCTTGAGATCCGGCCCGTCGGGCAACCTGACGCTCGGCACGCCCTGCGTCCGGCCGGCACGCAGTCCGGCGAGGCGCTTCTTCAGGGCGAGGTATCCGGGCTGGCGCGGATTGTAGCTTTGCAGCACCTCTCCGGCCCCCGCCCCCGCCGCGGCAAGGCGGGTCAGCACCGTGTCAGCCGGCGGCAGGTCGAGGGTGGGCGTGATGAGCTTTGAGATCGTGGCCGGGTTCACCCGTCCGCCGCGGGCGTCGCGGGCGTAGAGGGCGAGCGCGGCCGAGAGCTTGAGGTCGGCCTCGGCGATCTCGGCCTCCGTGTCCGGGCGGCTGAGCTTGCCCACGACTGGAACGGGATAGGCGTTCGGATCGAGCCCGTCCTCGCCCGCTTCCCGCAGGCGGGCAATGGCCGCGTTGGCGGCGGCGGTAAAGGTCCGGTTCTCGATCCAGACCGGCTTGAAGTTGCCGAGCGCGTAGAAGGCCTGAATCGCCTCGCGATCCTTGCCGGTCAGTCGCTGGAGCAGCGGCGCGGAATCGTTGAGACGTGCATAGACGGCCGCCGGAAGCGGCTCGCTCGGCGCGACGGGCGCCGGCGGCCCCTCGGCAGCGGGCGCGGGGGCCGGCTCGCCGGAGGGCGGCGCATCGACAGTCGCTGCCGCGCCGTCGGTGGCGTCGGTCGTAACCGCCGGTTCGTTGGCGAGATCGACGGCGGCCTTACGGATGACGACGCCCGACTCCGTCGCGGCCGGCGCTTCCTCGGCACGAGCCGGGGCTTGGCTGAAAGCGAGGAGGGCCGCCAGCGCGACGGACAAGGTCCGCACGATGCCCGTTCCGGCTTCCGATGCAGCGCGCATGTCGGCAACTCCCTGGATACGGCCGAGACTGCCGCAGCTCTGCTTAAAGATCATCGACCGAAGCACGGCCGTGCGCAACCACACGACCACATGCCATGGCCGAGCCGGAACCTGAAGGCGAAGGGCGAAAGGCCAATGCGTCGTGCCGAGAGGTGTGACCCCCTTTCGGGACGATCGCTCCGAACGACTGTTCCGGCCTCAGGCGGCGTCCTCGGAGCGCTCCTCTTCGTCGAGGCCGAGCTCCTTGAGTTTGCGGTAGAGGGTCGATCGGCCGATTCCGAGGCGGCGGGAGACTTCGGACATTCGGCCGCGGTAGAACTGCAGGGCGAAGCGGATCACCTCTGCCTCGACCGCCTCCATCGTCTTCATGTCGCCGGTGTCCTCGACGACGAGCGACATGGCGTGCGGATCGCGCACCTCGACACGGACGATCTCCCGCACCGGTTCGAGCCCGCCCGCGGGCAGGGCGGCCTGCGCCGGCAGCGGCGGGATGCGGACATCGAACCCCTCGACCTGCGCCGCAATCTGCGGAAATTCCGCCACCGTCAGTTCGTCGCCGTCGGCGAGCACGACCGCTCGGAACAGCGCGTTCTCCAGCTGGCGCACGTTGCCGGGCCAGGGATAGCGCGAGAGCAGCGCCATCGCCTCGGCTGTGATGCCGCGCAGGCGTTTGCCCTCTTCTGCCGCGAACCGCGCGCAGAACGAGCGCACGAGATCCGGGATGTCCTCGCGTCGCGCCCGCAGCGGCGGCAGCGTCATGGGGAAGACGTTGAGGCGGTAATAGAGATCCTCGCGGAACTTGCCCTGCTTCACGAGGTCGAGCAGCGAGCGGTTGGTCGCCGAGATCAGACGGATATCGACGCGCACGGCGCGCTTGCCGCCCACGGGATCGACCTCGCCCTCCTGCAGCGCCCGCAGGAGCTTTACCTGAGCATCAAGGGGAAGCTCACCGATCTCGTCGAGGAACAGCGTGCCCCCCGACGCTTCCACGAACTTGCCGACATGCTTCTCGGTGGCGCCGGTGAAGGCACCCTTCTCGTGACCGAACAGGGTCGATTCGACGAGGTTCTCGGGGATCGCCCCGCAGTTCACGGTGACGAACGGCTTGCCGCGCCGGTCGCCCGAGCCCTGGATCGCGCGGGCCAGAACCTCCTTGCCGACACCCGATTCGCCCTCGATCAGGACGGGGATGTTCGATTTGGCCGACCGTTCGGCCAGCCGGATCACCCGCTCCATGTCCGGGCTCTTCGAGGCGAGATCCTTGAAGCCCAGCGCGCCCGAGGCGCGGCGGCGCATCCGGCGCACCTCCTCCTCAAGCTGATCGACCCGCAGGGCGTTCTTGATCGAGACCTGAAGACGCTCGGCGCCGGCCGGCTTGACCACGAAATCGACGGCGCCCGCCCGCATGGCGTTGACCACCGCGTCGATGGAGCCGTTCGAGGTTTGCACGATGACGGGGGTATCAATGCCGCTCTTGCGCATCTCGGCCAGGACGCTCAGTCCGTCCATGCCGCCGGGCATGACGAGATCGAGCAGCACGACATCGACGCTTTCGCCGCCGCGCAGCAGATTGAGCCCGTCATGGCCGTTCTCCGCGATCTGTGCCTGGAAACCGAGGCGACGCACCATCGCCTCGGCGAGGCGACGCTGCACGGGATCGTCGTCGATGATGAGAACGGTGGTCGACATGCGGGGCGCCTCGCTTTCCGCTCAAGCCGGCCGCGGGCCGACCCGGCCTCCCAAGGGGAACCGGCGGCGCATGGCGGCGGCTGTTTCGTTTCGAGGCACAGGGTCGCCCAAGAGCGTAAAGCGCCGCTTAACGACGCTCGAATTTAGCCCGCACGGCCCTCCAAACGGCGTGATGGCCCGTCCGGCGGAACCTTCCGTCGGCCCTGACGCGCCTGGGATTGCGGAGCGCAGTTGATCGTGACGGCCCTGCGCTCGATATCTGACTCTGGCTGCGCGGGCGCGCCCGATGCCGAACCCGCGATCCACTACGTCGAGGAAACAGCACATCATGTCGAGCCGAGCCGTTTTCGCCGCCCTGTCGCCAGACTTGCCGAGAGGGGCTGAGGAACTCGCGGCGGTGCGCGGCGCGCTGCAGGCGGCCGATCTCGGCGTGCTGCCGGAATGGGACCTTACCGACCTCTATCCGAGCATGGACGCCCCGGCCTTCCGCGACGATCTCGACCGGGCCGAGGCGGAGAGCCGGGTTTTCGCCGAACGCTATGCGGGCCGGATTGCCGAGATCGCGGCCGGGCCGGATGCCTCTTCCGTGCTCGGCGAGGCGGTGCAGACCTTCGAGCGGATCGAGGATCTGATGGGGCGGCTGATGTCCTATGCCGGCCTCGTCTATTCCGGCGACACGACGGACGAGACCCGCGCCAAGTTCTATGGCGACACCCGCGAGCGGCTGACCACAGCCTCGGGCGACCTGCTGTTCTTCGGTCTGGAGTTGAACCGCGTCGAGGATGCCGTGCTCGATGCTGCGATGGCGGACGGGCCGCTGGCCCACTACCGGCCCTGGATCGAGGATCTGCGGCGCGAGAAGCCGCACCAGCTCGACGACCGCACGGAAAAGCTGTTCCTGGACAAGTCTGTGACGTCGAACGCCGCCTGGGACCGGCTGTTCAATGAGACGATCGCCTCTCTCCGCTTCTCGGTTCAGGGCGAGCGCCTGACGCTGGAGCCGACGCTCAACAAGCTTCAGGACGCGGACGGTGCGGTGCGCCAGGAGGCGGCGCAGGCGCTCGGTGAGACCCTGCGGGCAAATCTGCGTATCTTCACGCTGATCACCAACACGCTGGCCAAGGACAAGGAGATCTCCGACCGCTGGCGCGGCTTCAAGGACGTAGCCGATGCCCGCCACCTCTCGAACCGCGTCGAGCCGGAGGTCGTCGCCGCCATGGTCGAGGCCGTGCGCGCGGCCTATCCGCGGCTGTCGCACCGCTATTACCGGCTCAAGGCCAAGTGGTTCGGCGTCGAGGCGCTGCCCTACTGGGACCGCAACGCGCCGCTGCCGAAGGTCGAGCAGCGCACGATTCCCTGGGCTCAGGCCCGCGACACGGTGCTGGAGGCCTACGACGCCTTCTCGCCGGACATGGCCGGCATCGCCAAGAAATTCTTCGACGGCGGCTGGATCGATGCGCCGACCCGGCCCGGCAAGGCGCCCGGCGCCTTCGCGCACCCGACCGTTCCCTCGGCCCATCCCTATGTTCTGGTGAATTACCAGGGCAAGCCGCGCGACGTGATGACCCTCGCGCACGAACTCGGCCACGGCGTTCATCAGGTGCTCGCCGCCGCCAACGGCGCGCTGATGGCGCCAACCCCTCTGACGCTGGCCGAAACGGCGAGTGTGTTCGGCGAGATGCTGACCTTCCAGCGCCTCTTGGGCCAGACCACGGACCCGACCCAGCGCCGGGCGATGCTGGCGGCCAAGGTCGAGGACATGATCAACACGGTGGTGCGCCAGATCGCGTTCTACTCGTTCGAGCGGAAGGTCCACCTCGCCCGCGCCAAGGGCGAGCTGACGGCCGAGCAGATCAACGAACTCTGGATGTCGGTGCAGTCCGAGAGCCTCGGTCCGGCAATCACCCTCGACAAGGGCTACGAGCCGTTCTGGGCCTACATCCCGCACTTCATCCACTCGCCGTTCTACGTCTACGCCTACGCGTTTGGCGATTGCCTCGTGAACTCGCTCTACGGCGTCTACGCCCGCGCCGAGCCCGGCTTCGTCGAGCGCTACTTCGCCCTGCTGTCGGCCGGCGGTTCGAAGCCGTACGGCGAGTTGCTGGAGCCGTTCGGGCTCGACGCCAGCGACCCGGGCTTCTGGCAGATTGGTCTCGGGATGATCGAGGGGATGATCGCGGAGCTGGAGGCGATGGAGGGAGCGTAGCCCACATTTTGTGGGCTATAGCCCAGACGTGTTATACGCGCGTTGAACGCGGATAAGACGTGTAGGGCCAACTCCATGAAACTTGAAATCAAGCGCATCGGAAATTCGACCGGGCTGATCCTGCCGAAGGAGCTCGTCGGCAGGCTCAAGCTGGATCAGGGTGACTGGCTGCACGTCACCGAGAACGCCGACGGCACGCTGCATCTCTCGCCCTACGACCCGACCTTCGAGAAGGGCATGAAGATCGCCGAGAAGGCGATGAAGACCTATCGGAACGCGCTCGCCGAGCTTGCGAAGTGAGCGAAATCGTCTGGCTCACGAGCGATCTCGTCCAGGCCATCCACGCACAGCAGCTCAAGCTCTTCGGCGGGCCTCTGGGCCTGCGCGACGAGGGGGGGCTCGAATCGGCGCTCGGTCGGCCCATCAATCGCGCAGGCTACGGCGAGCCGGATCTAGCCGAACTCGCCGCGGCCTACGCCTTCGGCATCGCCAAGAACCATCCGTTCATCGATGGCAACAAGCGCGCGGCACTGCTGGCATTCGTGACCTTCCTCGGTCTGAACGACATCGACTTCTTGGTTGCCGAGGCGGAGGCGGTGCTGATGATCCGTGGCCTCGCCGCGGGCGAGATCGATGAATTCGGCCTGACCCGCTGGATCCGAGACAACTGGCCAAAAGCGTAGCGCCACCCGCGGCGCGCCGCCCCAGCGCCCTGGGCGCGAGGCCCGGCGGTGCCTATCTCCGGTCGAGTCCCGATAGGAATCGATCCGAATCCATGGCCGAGACCGACCGCGAAGCCAACCGCTTCACCGCCCGCGCGAGCCGCTATGCCAGCGTCGGCGCCAATGTCGGAGGGGTGGCCGCGCGGATGGCGGCGGCGCGCCTGTTCGGCGGCAAGGACGGTGCGAGCCTGAACAACGCGGCGGCTTTGGCCCAGGCGCTCGGCGGCCTCAAAGGGCCGATCATGAAGGTGGCGCAGCTGCTCGCCACCGTGCCGGACCTGCTGCCGCCGGAATACGCGGCCGAATTGCAGAAACTTCAGGCCGATGCGCCGCCGATGGGCGCGGCCTTCGTCAAGCGCCGGATGATGGCCGAACTCGGGGCCGACTGGCAAAGCCGCTTCGGCAGCTTCGATCTCAAGCCGGCCGCCGCCGCCTCGCTGGGGCAGGTCCATCGCGCCGAATCGCTCGACGGGGCAGCTCTCGCCTGCAAGCTCCAATATCCCGACATGCAGTCGGCCGTCGAAGCCGACTTGAAGCAGCTTCAGGTCGCCTTTGCGCTGCATCGCCGGATGAACTCCTGGCTCGATACCTCCGAGATTGCCAAGGAGATCGGTGCCCGGGTACGGGAAGAACTCGATTACGGCCGCGAGGCCAAGCATGCCGAGCTCTACGGCAGCGTGCTCAGGGACGTTGATTCGGTGCGGGTGCCGGCGGTCAATCCCACCCTGTCGACGAAGCGCCTTCTTACCCTCGGCTGGCTCGACGGCGAAAGGATCCTGAATTACGCCGACGCCCCGATCGAGATCCGCAACCGCATCGCCCAAGCCATGTTCAGGGCGTGGTGGCATCCGTTCAGCCGCGCCGCGGTCATCCACGGCGATCCGCATCTGGGCAACTACACCGTCTTTTCAGAGGGCGGCGAGGCGCAGGGCATCAACCTGCTCGATTACGGATGCGTACGCATCTTCCACCCGCGATTCGTCGGCGGCGTCGTCGATCTCTACCGCGGTCTGCTGGAAAACGACCGGGATCGCGTGGTCCACGCCTACGAAGTCTGGGGATTCAAGCAGCTCGACAAGGAGACCGTCGACATCCTCAATATCTGGGCCCGCTTCATCTACGGGCCGCTGCTGGAAGACCGCACTCGCACGGTCGCGGATGGGATCGAGCCCGGAGCCTACGGCAGGCGGGAGGCCTTCTCTGTACATCAAGCCCTGAAGGAGCGCGGGCCGGTCACGATTCCACAAGAATTCGTGTTCATGGACCGTGCGGCGGTCGGGCTCGGTGCTGTCTTCCTGCACCTGCGGTCCGAGCTGAACTATCACCGCTTGTTCGAGGCCGAGATCGAGCGTTTCTCCCTGGAAATGCTCTCGGAGCGTCAGGAAACGGCGCTCGCGGAGGCCGGTCTGCCCGCTCCGGTCTGACAAAAGCCGGCTCACGACTCCCTAGCGCGACCGTCAAGCTGATTGCGAGCGGAGTTGCCTTGCGCTAAATCCGCGCGTGACAAGCAAAACGATACCAGGGAACGGGCGCGCAATGGCGGACACGAAGACCCTCACCGGCATGCACTACAGCCCGGCGATGGACGAGAAGACCCACGAGCAGACCTATCGGGGCTTCGTCCGCTTCGTCGAGATCGGTACCGTCACGGTGTTGTGCTGGGTGACCGCTCTCGCCATCGGCGGCGTGCACGAAGCGTGGCTCACCGCGATCATCGGCGTGCTGGTCTCCTGGGTGGGCGCAGCCATCGGCGCCTTCGTCCCCGCCATCGGCTGGAAGGCCCAGGCCTTCGTCTTCGCCGCACTCCTCGCGATCCTTTTCCTGAGCTGAGGATCGAGACTTCCAGGCCGACTTCTTGCGTCGGCCTTTTCCAAATCTGAACTTCCCAGCAAGCTCGGATACCGGCACGCCGAAAGGCGGCTGTAAGAACGGGAGCAACTGATGCGTATTGCCGTCTTGACGGAGACGGACCCGACAGAACCACGGGTCGCGGCCGTCCCAGAAACGGTCAAGAAGTTCATAGGTCTGGGGTCCGATGTCGTCGTGCAATCGGGAGCCGGCGCCAAGGCCGGCGTGCCCGATGGCGAGTACGAGGCCGCCGGCGCCAAGATCGCCGGGAGCGCCGAGGAGGCTCTCTCCGGCGCCGACCTCGTCCTGAAGGTCCGCCGTCTCAATGCCGAGGAACTGGGCAAGACCCAGAAGGGCGCCACGGTCGTCGCGATCATGGACCCCTACGGGCACGAGGACGCGCTGAAAGCCGCCGCCGAGGCCGGTGTCAACACCTTCGCCATGGAGCTGATGCCCCGCATCACCCGCGCGCAGGTGATGGACGTCCTCTCCTCCCAGGCGAACCTCGCTGGCTACCGCGCGGTGGTCGATGGCGCCGCCGAGTACGGCCGCTCCCTGCCGATGATGATGACCGCCGCCGGCACCGTTCCGGCCGCGCGCATCTTCATCATGGGCGTCGGCGTCGCCGGCTTGCAGGCCATTGCCACCGCCCGCCGCATGGGTGCCGTGGTGACCGCCACCGACGTGCGGCCCGCCACCAAGGAACAGGTCGAATCGCTCGGCGCGAAGTTCGTTGCCGTCGAGGACGACGAGTTCAAGCAAGCCGAGACCTCCGGTGGCTACGCCAAGGAGATGTCGGCCGAGTACCAGAAGAAGCAGGCGGAGCTGGTCAAGGGCCACATCGCCAAGCAGGACATCGTCATCACCACGGCGCTGATCCCCGGCCGGCCGGCGCCGAAGCTCGTCTCCGAGGAGATGGTCGCTTCGATGAAGCCGGGCTCGGTGCTCGTCGACCTCGCGGTCGAGCGCGGCGGCAACGTCGCGGGCGCAAAGCCCGGTGAGATCGTCACCGTCGGCAACGGCGTGAAGATCGTCGGCCACGTCAACGTGCCGGGCCGCCTCGCGGCTACCGCGTCGAGCCTCTACGCCCGCAACCTCTACGCTTTCGTCGAGACCCTGATCGACAAGGAGTCGAAGGCGCTGGCGGTGCAGTGGGACGACGAACTCGTCAAGGCCACCAATCTGACCCGCGACGGTCAGGTGGTCCACCCCAACTTTCAGCCCAAAGCCTGATCGGTCGCGGAGGATCTCACCATGGCAACCCCCCTTCCGCCCGTCTCACCTGCAGAGCAGGCCCAGGCTGCTGCCTCGGCCGCGCGCGCCGCGGCTGACATCGCCCATCAGAACGCCGCCCAGGCGCAGTCGATCGCCGACTCGCTCGGGCACGGCATCGCCGCCGCCACCCACGGCGCCGTCGATCCCACGGTGTTCCAGCTCGCGATCTTCGTGCTCGCGATCTTCGTCGGCTACTACGTCGTCTGGTCGGTGACCCCGGCCCTGCACACGCCGCTGATGTCGGTGACCAACGCGATCTCGTCGGTCATCATCGTCGGCGCTCTCCTGGCGGCCGGCGTGCCGCTCATTGAGAAGGGCACCGGCTGGGCCCGCTTCTTCGGCTTCATCGGCATCGTCCTCGCCTCCGTGAACATCTTCGGCGGCTTCCTCGTCACCCAGCGCATGCTCGGCATGTACAAGAAGAAGGCCTGAGGCGATGTCGGAAAACGTCTCATCCCTTCTCTACATCGTCGCCGGCGTCCTGTTCATCATGGCGCTGCGGGGGCTCTCGCACCCGACCACGTCGCGACAGGGTAACCTGTACGGCATGATCGGCATGGCGCTCGCCGTGCTCACCACCCTGGTCGGCCATCCGCCGGCCGGGTTCGGCGCTTGGATCCTGGTGCTGCTCGGCCTCGGCATTGGCGGTGGCGCCGGTGCCGTGATCGCCAAGCGGGTGCCGATGACGGCGATGCCGCAGCTCGTCGCGGCCTTCCACTCGCTCGTCGGCCTTGCCGCCGTGGCGGGTGCGGCGGCCACGCTCTACGCTCCCCAGGCGGTCGGCATCCTCGAGAACGGCCACATCCACAAGGAGTCGCTGTTCGAGATGGCGCTGGGCGCGGCGATCGGCGCGATCACCTTCACCGGGTCGGTCATCGCCTTCGCCAAGCTCGACGGGCGCATGTCCGGCAAGCCGATCATGCTGCCGCAGCGGCACGCCATCAACATCGCGCTGGGCATCGCCCTGGTGGTGCTGATCGCGGTGTTCATCGGCAACGAGAGCAAGCTCGTCTTCTGGCTGATCGTGCTCCTGTCCTTCACCCTGGGCGGTCTGCTCATCATCCCGATCGGCGGCGCGGACATGCCCGTCGTCGTCTCGATGCTGAACTCCTACTCGGGCTGGGCGGCGGCCGGCATCGGCTTCACCCTGGGCAACCTCGCACTGATCATCACGGGTTCGCTGGTCGGCTCCTCGGGCGCGATCCTGTCCTACATCATGTGCAAGGCGATGAACCGGTCGTTCATCTCGGTCATCCTCGGCGGCTTCGGCGGTGATTCCGCCGCGGCGGCCGGTGGCGGCCAGGTCGAGACGCGCCCCGTCAAGCAGGGCTCGGCCGACGACGCGGCCTACATTATGAAGAACGCCGAGCGCGTCATCATCGTGCCGGGCTACGGCATGGCGGTCGCCCAGGCTCAGCATAGCCTCCGCGAGATGGTGGACATGCTGAAGAAGGAAGGCGTCGAGGTGAAGTACGCCATCCACCCGGTGGCAGGCCGCATGCCGGGGCACATGAACGTGCTCCTGGCCGAAGCCAACGTGCCCTACGACGAGGTGTTTGAGCTGGAAGACATCAACGGTGAGTTCCCGCAGGCCGACGTGGCCTTCGTGATCGGCGCCAACGACGTCACCAACCCGGCCGCTAAGACCGACAAGGCCTCGCCGATCTACGGCATGCCGATCCTCGACGTGGAGAAGGCCAAGACCGTGCTCTTCATCAAGCGCGGCATGGGTTCCGGCTATGCCGGCGTCGAGAACGAGGTGTTCTTCCGCGACAACACGATGATGTTGTTCGGCGACGCCAAGAAGGTCGTCGACTCGATCGTCAAGAACCTCTGACCGGTCCATACGAGCGGCAGCGCGGCGGGGCGGGCGAGCAATCGCCTGCCCCGTTGTCGTTTGCGGGGCGCAGCCTCGGCGCACGAAAGCGACTATGGTCGGCCGCGTGACCGCCGCCATGCTCATCGATCCGCCCTCGGGCCTCCCGCGTCCATTCCTCGACGTCACCGCCTCGGCGCTCGGGCGGCCCTGGCGCGAGCGCTGCGGTGATCCGAGCCTTCAAGCGCTCGCCGTGATGATGACCCAGGCTTACGGCCTGCCCGATCTGCTCGCGCGCGTTCTCGTCGGGCGTGGCGTACGGCCGGCGGAGGCGGAAGCCTACCTCGCCCCACGTCTGCGCGACCTGATGCCGGACCCCTCCGTCCTCGTTGATATGGAGGCGGCGGTCGAGCGGCTCGCCCATGCCGTGCGCGCCCGCGAAGCGGTGGCGATCTTCGGCGATTACGACGTGGACGGCGCGTCGAGCGCGGCGCTGCTTGCAGACTACCTTCGGGCCCTCGGCGTGCCGGTGCGCATCCACATTCCCGACCGCATTACGGAAGGGTACGGCCCCAATGTCGGCGCCGTCACGACCCTCCGGGAGGAGGGCGCGGGCCTACTGGTCTGCGTCGATTGCGGTACCGCCGGCCACGAGCCGCTGGCCGCAGCCGCGGATCTGGGCCTCGACGTGATCGTGCTCGACCACCATGGCGCGCCGGAAGAGCTTCCTCAGACGCGCGCCCTGGTCAATCCGAACCGTCTCGACGACCTGTCCGGCCTCGGCCATCTCTGCGCGGCGGGCGTGGTCTTCATGACCCTCGTCGCACTGGCCCGTCGACTGCGTCGGGATGGCGTCTTCGCAACATCCGCCGAGCCGCGCCTCACCGACTTCCTCGACCTGGTCGCCCTCGCCACCGTCGCCGACGTGGTGCCGCTGACCGGTCTCAACCGCGCCTTCGTCGTCCAGGGGCTTGCGGTGATGCGCGGGCGCGGGCGTCCGGGACTGGCAGCACTGCTCGATGCGGCCGGACTGAGCGAGCCGCCCGAGGCGTGGCATCTCGGCTTTCTCCTTGGGCCGCGCATCAATGCCGGCGGGCGGATCGGCGATGCCGGTCTCGGCGCGCGGCTTCTCACCACCGCCGATCCGATGGAGGCCCGTCGCATCGCCGACGAACTCGATCGGCTCAACCGCGAGCGGCAGGCCATCGAGGCGCAGGCCGTCGCCGAGGCCGAGGCGGAGATGGATGCGTACCTGACCCGCGATCCCGACCGTCCGGTCCTGATCGCCGCCTCTCCGGAATGGCATCCCGGCATTGTCGGCCTCATCGCAGCCCGGCTCAAGGAACGGTTCGGCCGGCCGGCGTTCGCCTTCGCGGTGAAGCCCGACGGCAGCGCCGTCGGCTCCGGCCGTTCCGTCGTCGGGGCGGATCTCGGCGGTGCCGTGCGTGCCGCGGTCGGGGCGGGGCTTGCGGTCAAAGGCGGTGGGCACGCCATGGCCGCGGGCGTGACCCTCCCACCCGGAGGCCTCACCGCCTTCGGGGAAAGCCTCACCGGTGATCTTGTCGAGGCGGTCGGCCGGGCCCGCGCCGCCGAGGCGCTGCTGATCGACGGCACCGTGAGCGCCGGAGGGGCGACCGCCGAACTCGTCCGACTGATCCAGCGGGCCGGCCCGTTCGGGCAGGGGGCGCCCGAGCCGGTGATGGCGTTGCCCCGCCACCGCATTGTCGATGCCGGGATCGTCGGCAACGGGCATGTCCGCGCCCGCCTCGTCAGCGGGGATGGGCAGGCGGTCGGCGCAATTGCCTTCAGGGCCGCGCAAGGACCGCTGGGCGTCGCCCTGCTCGGCGGGATCGGGCGGAGCTTCCACATCGCCGGAACCCTGTCGTGCGACCGCTGGCGAGGGGCGGAGCGGGCCCAGGTCCGAATCTGCGATGTGGCGCCCTGTGGATAGAAATTGGGCCCAGCAGATCGGTTGACACCCGTTCGCGCCCTAATCATAAGGACCTCGCCCGCCGCGAAAGACACGCGGTGACCCGGTTTGGGGGAATGTCCCGAGCGGCAAAGGGGGCGGACTGTAAATCCGCTGCGTAAGCTTCGTAGGTTCGAGTCCTACTTCCCCCACCAAACTTCACGTTCAAAAATTTCGGCCGACCATTCCGCCTCTTGCAGCGTTTGTCGATCGGGTTGATTGGCGGGGCGGCAGGCGACTCGAGCCCCTCGGCGATGCAACCTGAAGCGAATGCCTGCGGCCGTACGCCCTCGGCCCGGTGGCATGATTCTGTTCACAGCTCAATGCTTTCGGATGCCAAAATAACGTACGTTAGTTCAGCTCGATTTCGAGAGCGCTAGGTTGCCTCGACTAGGCCAAGGAAACCCAGTGGCAAACCTGCTCGTCCGCAAGCTGGAAAACTTCATTCGCCTCACTTCCGAAGAGAAGCAGGCGTTGGAGAAGATCGCTCAGCCGACACGAAGGCTGGGACCGCGTGAAGACGTGGTCCGCGACGGTGACCGGCCGCGTCATGTCAACGTCGTGCTCGAAGGCTGGGCTTGCCGTTACAAGCAACTCGAGGATGGACGCCGTCAGGTTATCTCGATCTTTCTGCCCGGTGATCTGTGCGATCCGCATGTCTTCGTGCTGCGGAAGATGGACCACTCTCTCGGTACGTTGACCTCGGTGGTTCTCGCCGAGATTTCGGAAGCCGCAATACGGGAGATCTCCGTCCAATTTCCGCGTGTGGCGGAGGCGCTGTGGTGGGAAATGCTCGTGACGTCGGCGATCCAGCGCGAATGGACCGTCAGCCTCGGTCAGCGATTGGCGACCGAGCGGCTCGGGCATCTGTTCTGCGAGTTGTTCCTGCGTCTGCGCGCCGTCGGCATGACGAGCGATACCAGTTGCGAGTTCCCGATCACCCAGGCCGATCTCGGCGATGCGATGGGCCTCTCCACGGTCCACATCAATCGCACCCTGAAGGAATTGCGGGCGGAAGGTTTGATCCGGCTGCGCGGCCGACAGCTGACGATTCCGGACTTTCCGGCACTCCAGGCCGCCTCGCTCTTCGACCCGTCCTATCTCCATCATGAGCGCGATTCGTCAGTCATGGACGAGGATTGAGGATCGGCGACTGGCCGATTCATCCTACCAAAGTCAGCGAACGGCTAGGTCATGAACCAGGATCCGCGCGACGCACGCATCGAGGAGTTGGAGGCCGAGAATCGGCGCTTGCGCCGCTTCCTCGACGAGACGGGCTTACCTGCGGAACTACGTCACAAGGTGCGCAACACGCTGTCCATGCTGCGGGCGATCATCCGACGCTCCGCCGAGACGAGCGATTCCGTCGAGTCCTATGTCGCTCATCTCGACGGGCGGCTCGACGCGCTCGCCCGCGTACTCAATGCCCTGATGCGTAGCGTCCCCGAGGGGATCGGCCTGCATTCTCTCGTGGCGGATGAACTTCTTGTCCATCTCGCGCGCGAGGGGGAACAGGTGGCGATTTCCGGCCCGAGCCTCTTTCTGCGCCCCGGCGCGGCAGAGGTGCTGGCCATGGCCATCCACGAACTCGCCGTGAACGCCGTCGAGCACGGCGCCCTGACGGTGCCGCAGGGATGCATCCACGTCACCTGGACACTGTCGCAGCCGGTAGAGCCGGCTGGCTCCCGCCCGCAATTGACCTTCGTCTGGGAAGAAAGCGGTCTCGCCGACCTCAAGCCAGCGCCGTCGCACTGCGGCTTCGGCACGGAAGTGCTCAAACGCAGCCTCCGCTACGAGTTGAAGGCGGAGACGACCCTCGCCTTCGAACCGCAGGGTCTGCGCTGTACGATCAGCCTGCCGCTGCCGGCTCAGATCACGGTCATCGGAGACGAAGCGTAGGGCCGCGTCCCCGAACGCGCCGCGTGTCACGGCGGCCAGCCCCGAACTGCGGCGCATCGGGTACACCCGGCCGTTGTCCGCTCACCATTTCTCGATCGCGCACTGTGCCAAGCGGGGCCGGGGTAGCCGCGCATGGGATCGACGGGTACTTAATACCTGGATGCTTTCCTGGAGGCATCGCCCGTCACGAGCAGCGGACCCCACCCAGCGAATGCATGTCCGGATGAACTGCCTGCTGCGTTCGCCGGTCTTTGGTGGCGTTCTTCTGAGTGTCGCGGCTTTGGTCCTGCTGCCGCAGCCGGCCGCAGCCTTCGACCTGTTCGGCTTGTTCGGCTCGGACGAGGAGCCGCCGGCGCCGAGCGCGACGGCACTGCCTTACAGCCTTCGGATCACCGGCACGGACGACTCGGACATTCTCCGAGCCCTGCAAGACACCTCGACGCTCCACCGCCTGCGCCAGGAGGCACCGCCGGACGGGGAGGGGCTGGTGCGGCGCGCCGAGGCCGACCTACGCCGCCTGACCGATGTGTTGTCCGGTTACGGCTATTATCAGGGCACCGTCTCGATCCGGATCGACGGCATCCCGGTGGGCGGCGAGGCATCTTTGTCCGCCGCCGCCCGTGCCGCGGAGGCGTCCCGCGCACGGGCGCTGGTTCCGGTCAAGATCGCGGTCGATCTCGGTCCCGCCTACACCTTGCGCACCGTGCGCGCCCTCGACCCCCGCGGCCGTCCGTTCTCGGACGAGGTGCTGCCGGAGCGCTTCACCCGCACCGGCGACGATGTTCCGGCCCGCTCGGCGACCGTGCTCGCCCGCGAGGCGAAGATCGTCGATCGCTTCCGCGCCCTGGGCCACCCCTTCGCCAAGGCCGTGACGCGCGATCCCGTCGTTGACGACGCGGCCCACGTCATGGACGTGACCTTCACCATCGATCCCGGGCCGATGGCTGGGCTTGGCGAAGTGTCGGTCAAGGCGACCGACGGGATCGATCCGGCGGTGATCCGCTCGTTCATCTATTCCGAGCCCGGCGATCCCTACTCGCCGAAGGCGGTCTCCGACATCCGTCGCTCGGTCGCCCGCATCGAGGGCCTCGGCGCGGTCCGCGTACGCGAGGGCGAAAGCCTCGATGCGCAGGGCAACCTGCCGATCTTCGTCGAGGTGAGCGAGCGCGAACGCAACCTCATCGGCGTCTCGGCGCGCTACTCCACGGTCGATGGGCCGGGCGTGCGCGCCTACTATGCCAACCGCAACCTCTGGGGCGGCGGCGAGACGCTGCGGCTCGACGCCGACATCTATTATCTCGGACTCGGCTTCGATCCGTTCGCAACCCAGCGCAAGCTTGCCGGCATCGACACGACCGGCCTCGGCGGGCGCCTCTCGGCCACCTTCGTGAAGCCGGCACTCGGCGGCACCCGCAACGATCTGCTGGCGAACCTCTTCGTTACCCGCGAAGTGCAGCAGAGCTACTTCGTGGACGCCGCCGGGGCGTCGGTCGCGGTCCGCCACCGTTTCTCCGACACCTTCTCGGCCCAGATCGGCCTCGACGGGCAGGTCGGCCGATCGAAGGATGCCATCGGCACCGTCGATTACCGGCTGATCGGCGTGCCCCTCTCAGTCACCTACGACTCGACCGACAGTCTGCTCGACCCGACCGAGGGTTTCCGGGTGATCGCGTCGGCAGCGCCCTATCCCGGCTTCCTCGGCTCGGATCCGGGCATCTTCGTCGCGAAGGCGCAGGGCTCGACCTACTACGCGCTCGACGACGAGCGGAAATATGTGCTCGCCGGCCGCGTCGGCTTCGGCTCGGTCTCGGGCGCCCGGCTCGATGAGATCCCCGACAATTTCCGCTTCTTCGCAGGCGGCGGCGGCTCGGTGCGTGGCTTCGCCTTCCGCACGCTGGGGCCCCGCGGCCCGTTCAACCTGCCGATCGGCGGGCGCAGCCTGCTGGAGGCCTCGATCGAGGCCCGGATCAAGGTCACCGACACGATCGGCGTCGTGCCGTTCTTCGATGCGGGCACCGCCTTCGCCTCGACACTGCCGGATTTCGATGAGCGTATCCGCAAGGCGGCGGGCATCGGTGTCCGCTACTACACCGGCATCGGTCCGATCCGCGCCGACCTCGCCTTCCCACTCGACCGGATCAAGGGAAATCGCGAGCTGCCGGTAGCCCTGTACATCAGCCTCGGACAGGCGTTCTGAATGGCGTTTTCTGCTCGCGGACGACACCGTCGCAGCCCGGCCGCCACGGCGGGCGAGGGGAGGGGCCGAGCCCGCAGCAGAGCTTTGTTCGCGGCCGCGTTCCTGTCGATCGCCCTGCTCTTTGCCGCCTTCATCACCACCGACGACACCCGCGCCGCCGATGGCGAGAAAACAGTGCTCGGCGGCCTCCTGTCGAAGGCACTCTCGACGCCCTCGTCGCAGGTCACGATTGGCGCCGTCGATGGCGCCCTGTCCTCGGACGCGACGATCCGCGACGTGGTCATCAGCGATTCCGACGGTCCGTGGCTGAAGCTCGACCGCGCTCGCTTGGTCTGGCGGCGCCTTGCCCTGCTGTCCGGACGGCTCGAAGTCGACACTCTGGAGATTGGCCGCCTCGAAGTCCTGCGCAAGCCGGTACCCGGCCCGACGCCGGTCGAGGCCGAGCCCGATGGCAGCCTGCTGCCGGACCTGCCGGTGAAAGTCGAGATCAAGAGCTTCGCGCTGGCCGAACTGGTGCTGGGCGAGAGCGTCGCGGGCCAGCCGGCGCGGCTCGCGGGGGATGGCAAGGCCAAGCTCGGAAACCCCTCCGAGGGGCTCGATGTCAGCGCCGATTTCCGCCGCCTCGACGCGGCCGGTCGCTTCATCGCACGGCTCCTGTTCGTGCCCAAGGGCGAGCGCCTGGAACTGAAGGCGAGCCTCGTCGAGCCACAGGGCGGGCTCCTCTCAAAGGCCGCGAACCTCCCCGGCACGCCGCCGATCAACTTCGACCTCGACGGTCGCGGCACCCTCGATTCCTTCAATGCGAAGCTCGATTTCGACGCCGGCCCGGACATCGGTGCCAAAGGCGGCGCGCGCCTCTCACGCATCGGCACGGACCGTCGCCTGAGCCTCGACCTGACCTCGCGCATCGAGGGCCTTGTGCCGGGCCCGGCCGCGGCGATCTTCTCCGGTGAGACCAAGCTCGACGGCGGCATGGCCTTCTCCGATACGGGGTCGTTCCGCATCGACCGGCTCGACCTCGCCTCGCGCACCGCGCGGCTCGCGGTCGGCGGAACCCTCAGCGTTGACCGGATCGCGGATTTCACGATCTCGGCGCGGGCGGTCCCGACCGAGGGCGGCGTCACCAAGGCGGCGGATGCCGAGTTGGACACCCTCGTCTTCGACGGCAGCCTGAAGGGGCCGCTCTCGGCGCCGCGGGTGAAGGGTAACCTCAAGGCCGCCGGTCTGCGCACCAGCGAATCGAGCCTGGAGCGCATCGATGCCGTCCTGAACGTCGAGCCGACGGGCACCGAAAAGGCGCAACGATTCGCCATCACCGCCGATGCGGCGATGGACGGCCTGCGTCTCGCCGATCCCGCGCTGCGCCGTGCCGTCGGCAGCCGCGCCAAGCTCACCTTACGCGCCGCCGCCGGCTCGGACGGCGTATTGGATGTCACCACCCTGACCGCCGAGTCGGAGACGGCCCGCGCCGCCTATGCCGGACGGATCGGGCAGAACACGCTGGCCGGCACGCTCGATGCGGCGTTGTCCGATGTCGGCGCTTTCTCGGGCATCGCGGGGCGGACCCTCGCCGGCCGCCTCGATGCCAAGGCGGTCTTGAGCGGTGATCCCGCCCGCAAGGCTCTTTCCGCCGACCTCGACCTGCGGGGCGGCGGTCTCGTGCTGGGCGAGGCGATCGCCGACCGGCTCGTCGGCCGCACTCCGGCACTGACGGGACGCGTCTCGCAGACCTATGACGGCTACGGTTTCGAGCGCCTGCGCTTCGAGGGCGCGGGGCTCGTCGCCACCCTCCAGGGGCAGGCGAACGCCAAGACCGCCGATGTCGCCGCCCGCGTCGATCTCAAGAACCTCTCCACCTTCGACGAGCGCCTGTCCGGGCCGGCGAGCGCCGATGCACGGCTGACGGGCTCCCTGCTCAAGCCGGCCGTCACCGCCGCGCTCCGCGCACCGGAAGTGAGCGCCAACGGGCGGCCGATTCGGGATCTGCGCCTCGACGCGGCGCTGAACGACCTGCGGGATGCCCTGGACGGCACTCTTCGCATGACCGGCGATATCGCCGGCAAGCCGTTGCGGGCCGAGGCCCATATCGCCCGGCCGAGCCGGAGCGACTACGCCCTCGACCGGCTCGCCTTCGCTCTCGGCTCCGTCGCCGCGGACGGACAAGCGGTCCTCAATGCCGACAGCCTCCTCGCCGAAGGCGCTCTGACGGTCCGTGCCGGGGATCTCGCCGACCTGTCACCGCTCGCGCTTGCACCCATGGGCGGCAGCCTCGATGCGGCGGTGACCCTCTCCCGCGCGGGTGGGCGCCAGGACGCGACCATCCGCGCCACAGGTTCCAGCCTGCGCTACGACACGTTCGGCCTCGCCAAGCTCGATGCGGATCTCACCGGCCGCGATCTTCGAGCGCATCCGGTCATCGACGGCCATGCTGATATCGGGCGGCTCGTGGCGGCGGGCCAAAGCATCGATACGGTGCGGCTCACCGCCAACGGCACGGCGGCGGCGAGCGACATCACCCTCACCGCCCAGGCCCGCGGCTTTGCCCTCGACGGCGCCGCGCGGCTGATCCCGGCCGAGCGCACGCGGATCGAGATTGCCCGGTTCTCGGCACAGCGCGGTGGCGATCGTCTGGCGCTAGCTGGCCCCGCCGCGATCACGCTGGACGGTGGCTCCGCGCTGATCGAGAATCTGGTGGTGGCCGCCGGGTCCGGCCGGATCAGCGTTCAGGGGCGGGCGGGGTCCGATCTCGACCTCAAGCTCGGCATCCGTGCCCTGCCGCTATCGCTCGCGCGGATTGCGAGCCCGAGCCTCGCGCTCTCCGGCACGCTGGAGGGCGAGGCGGACTTGCGCGGGACCGCCGCGCGGCCGGAAGGGCGCTATGCCCTCACCGTCGCCGGCCTTGTGACGCCCGAAACCCGCAAGGCCGGCCTGCCGCCGATCACCGCGCGGGCGAACGGTCGGCTCAGTGACGGCGAGGCCAGCATCGACGGGCGGGTCTCGGCCGGGCGCGGCGCCGACGTGACCGTGACGGGCACAATACCGGTCGAAGCCGGCGGCGGGCTGAATTTACGCGCCCGCGGCAACCTCGACGTTGCGCTCGCCAACTCGATGCTGAGCGGGAGTGGGCAGCGGGTCGCCGGCCGTATCGTGCTCGATGCGGGCGTGACCGGCACGGTCGCGGCGCCGAAGGTGGAAGGTTCGGCGACGCTTTCGGGGGGCAGCCTCACCGATCCGATCAACGGCATCCGCATCACCGACATCCAGGGCCGGGTGACGGGCCGGGGCGACACGATCGTCATCGAGCGGCTGACCGCGGCGACCCGCAATGGCGGACGCCTCTCCGTGGATGGGCGCGTCGCCGTCGAACCGGCCTCCGGCTTTCCCGGCACGCTTCGCATCACCGCCGACCGGGCCGAACTGGTATCGAGCCCGCTGATGACGGCCGTCTCAAGCCTCAACCTCGCCCTCTCAGGCCCGCTCGCCCGCAAGCCGGTCATCAAGGGCCGGGTCGATGTCGTGTCCATCGATGTCTCGGTGCCCGACCGCCTGCCCGCCACGGTGCAGCCGCTTCCGGGCATCCGACGGGTGAACGTGACGCCGGAGGTGCGCGAGCGCCTCGCCAAGCGGGCCGAGCGCAAGGCGCAGATCGAGGCGGCCGGCCGCCGGAAGAAGGCGACCCCGCCCTTCGATGCCGGTCTGGACGTGATCGTGAGTGCGCCGAGCCGCATCTTCGTGCGCGGACGCGGCATCGACGCGGAGCTCGGCGGCGAACTGCACGTCACCGGCTCCTCGCGCGACCCGCAGGCCAACGGCGACTTCTCGCTGCGCCGCGGCGTGTTCAGCCTCGGCGGACAGCGCCTCGATTTCACCCGGGGCCGGGTGTTCTTTGCCGGCGACATCGCCCAGCCCGACCTCGACTTCGCTGCCGAGACCAAGGCCGCCGACGTCACCGCCCGCGTCGCGGTCACCGGCCCCGCCGCGCAGCCCGTCTTCGCGCTTTCCTCAGATCCGAGCCTGCCACAGGACGAGATCCTCTCGCGCATCCTCTTCAAGAAGGCGGCGGCCGGGCTCTCGGCGTTCCAGGCGCTGCAATTGGCTCAAGCTGTGGCGCAGCTTTCCGGCGGGGCAGGGGGCCCCGACGTGTTCGAGGCGGCCCGCAAGGGGCTCGGCCTCGACAGCCTCGATGTCTCGACGGGCGCGAGCGGCGGCCCGGCGGTCGGCGCCTCGCGCTACATCAACGATCGCATCAGCGTCGGCGTGAAGGCCGGCGCCAAGCCCGCCGACACCGCCGCGACGATCAACTACGACGTGACGCGGCGGATCAAGCTGAACGGCGAGGCCGGCAGTGATGGCCGCACCTCGGTCGGCGTCGGCGCGGAGTGGGAGTGGTGACGCGCTAGAGCATCGTCCTAGATATCGGATCCAGGACGATGCTCTAGCCTTTTGTTTTTGCATCATCTTTTCCGAAAGCCGGAAGCCACCTTTCGGGACGATGCTCTAACAATCACCGAGCCCGTCGCCGCCCTCGCGCCCGGCGCGGTCATAGTGCAGCAGGATGACCTGTCCGAAGAAGACGGCCGCTGGCCTTGCCATCCGTTTCGCCAGGCGATGACCCGCTTGGATCGACGCAGGATCCGCTCGACCCCGTGAGCAGCGGTGCACAGCCGTTCGCGGCCGAACGTAAATCGCCGGAGGTGATCCGAAGCGTTTTCTCGGAGCGGGTCAGAGACCAAGCCATATCGGGATGCTTGCGAGCGTATTGCCCCGTAAATTTCGGGCTGCTACTAGCCCGACACGTTTAAACAATGGATTTATTCCTGATTATAATTTCGACTTTGTGCAAAATTGTTGCAGTATCTCGGATGTGTTCTTACGCACTTGGCTTCCATTATGAGATTTATATTTAATCAATGTGCCTCTTGTTTGGGCCGCGCTCTGCAAGATCGGAGAAATTTGTTGTCTCGTGGATTAAGCCGCGCACTGGTTCTGCTTGCTGCCGTCGCGCCTATCCTGCTGCCGACGTTGGCGCTGGCTCGGCGCACGATGGACCTTCAAGGCCCCGGCGATCCCAATCGGATGTACTGCGACATCGTCGTGAAACGTCCCGGCGGAAACCCGACGCAGGACATGACCGGCTCGATCGGTCACGCAAAGAGCTATCAAAGCGGCGGCCGTCGAGCGAACCCGCTGATCTGTCATCTCCCCGGAACACGCTGAACGCATCGCGATGCGCCGTGGAGGGAGGGATCGCGACAGTTCGCTGAGAATAGACCCGATCGTGACGGATCGATTACAGTCAAAGACCGGTCAGATTCGGCGTAAGGCGGCGTACATTCGTAATAGACGTCCCTATATGAGAAGGATCCACAAGGTACGAGAAGGATCCGCAATCGAACAGGAGACGAAACGTGAATGGAACGACATCTTTGAGCATCGCGGTCGTCGGCGTGATCTGCCTGCTCGCGCCCACGGTCGCAAACGCGATGAATCATCCGGCGCAGACCGGTACGGGCGGTGGCCCGGAGACGACGATCACGGCCCCGCATGTCGCGCCGACAGGAAGAGTCATCCCTCGCCCGCAGGTCTTGGGCGCGCCGACAAGCGGCGAGGCCGCGCAGAAGCCTGAACCTCAGTTCAAGGACAGTTTCCTCATGAAGGACATCTGTGTCGGTTGCTGAACCGGATCAGGCGAGGCCGGTATCGATCCGGACGAAAACCCTTTGACACGAAGAGAAGCCCGGCGCCGTCATGGCACCGGGCTTCTCTCAACCGGCGGGCTCCTACGGCTCCTTGAAGCCGTATTCCGGCACGCCTTCGTCGTTGCCGTAGTATTTGTAGGGCAGGAACTTGCCGGAAAGATTCATCTTCACCCGGTCGCCCTTGTTGTTGGGCTCGCGCTCCATCGTCATGTTGAAGTCGATCGCCGACATGATGCCGTCGCCGAACTCCTCCTGGATCAGTTCCTTCCAGGTCGTGCCATAGACCATCACCAACTCGTAGAAGCGGTAGACCAGCGGGTCGGTCGGCGGCATCTGCGGGATTGAGCCGCGATAGGGGGCCTCGTTCAGCATCCGCTCCTCGGCCTGGCTCAGCCCAAACAGCTCGGCGGCCTTGGCGGCCTGCGCCTTGGGCAGCTTCATCTGACCCATGCAGGCGGCGGTGATGAGGATCGGTGAGATGCCGCCGATCTCCTCCTGAATGTACTTCCAGGTCCAGCCCTTCTCGCGCTTGATGTCGAGAAGCTTCTCGGTGAGGTCTTCGCGCTTCATGCTTGTCTCCCTGCGGGCGGACCGTTCCGGCCTGTCCCGAGGTGCCGGAACGAGGCTCGGACGACGCACCGACGTGTTCGCTGCGTCTTCACCCAATCGTTTGGCAAGCGACGTGCCATATCGGCAACGCGGCGCAACTCTTGTATCTACAGAGACTTAGCACCTCGTGTCTCGGCTACGACATTTCGCATATGGCGAAATCCCGTAGTGATGATGCGAGATTTCGCAGTGATGACAGCGACGTCGAGGCAGGCAGCCATGTCGGATTACGGCCGCGCCTTCGATGAGAATGGCGAAGCGATGATGGTCTTTGAACCGCTGGCCGACCGCATCGCCGACGCGAATCCGGCCGCGATCCGCCTCCTCGGCCATTCGCGTGCAGCGCTGCGCGCCATGCCGGTGAGCGTCCTCCACCCCGATCAACGGTCCGCGCTCGTGGTATTCACCCAAGCTGTCCTCGCAGAGGGGCGATGGTGCACGCACACCCTCACGCCGCGCCACGGCGGCGGAAAGCCGTTGCAGCTCGAATATGCCGGCTGCGTCCTCTCGGGCGAGCCGACACGGCTGCTCGTCACCCTCTTTGATCTCGATGAGCGCGAGCGCCGCCGCATCGACCGGGAGGCCGAGGCGCATATGCGTGCCGGCCTGCCGGAATGGCAGCGCATGGAGCGCATCTTTCGCGACATCGAGCGCGGCAACCGGCTGATCCTGGGCGCGGCGGGGGAGGGGATCTACGGCGTCAACGCGGAGGGGATCACCACCTTCGTCAACCCGGCCGCGGAGCGGATGCTGGGATGGGCCTCGGCCGACCTCGTCGGCAAGGACATGCACGCCAGCGTCCACCACACCCATCCGGGCGGCGCGCATTACCCGCATCGCGACTGCCCGATCTACGCGGCCTTCCGCGATGGGGCGGTGCATCAGGTCGATGGCGAGGTGTTCTGGCGCAAGGACGGCACCTGTTTTCCCGTCGAGTACACCTCGACGCCGATCCGCGAGAGCGGGCAATTGCTCGGCGCGGTAATCGTGTTTCGCGACGTCAGCCAGCGCCGGGAGGACGAGGACCGGCTGCGCGCGGCGCTCGCCGAGGTCGATTCCCTGCGCGAGCGCCTGGAGCAGGAGAACGCCTACCTGAAGGAGGAGATTCGCGCCGAGAGCCACCATCAGGGTATCATCGGGCGTAGCCCGGTCATGGAGGCGTTGCTGCGGCAGATCGACGTGGTCGCAGGCACCGATGCCACCGTCCTCGTCACCGGCGAATCCGGGACCGGGAAGGAACTGATCGCCCGGGCGATCCACGAGGCGAGCCGCCGCCGCGAGCGGCCGCTGATCCGCGTGAACTGCGCAGCGATCCCGCGCGACCTGTTCGAGAGCGAGTTCTTCGGCCACGCCAAGGGCGCCTTCACCGGAGCCCTGCGCGACCGGATCGGGCGGTTCGAACTCGCCGACGGTGGTACGCTGTTCCTCGACGAGGTCGGGGAAATCCCGCTCGATCTCCAGGGCAAGCTCCTGCGCGTCCTGCAAGAGCGCCAGTTCGAGCGGGTCGGCGAGGAACGCACCCGCGCGGTCGATATCCGGCTGATCGCCGCAACCAACCGCGACCTCAAGGAGGAGGTGCGCCGCGGTCGATTCCGCGAGGATCTCTACTTCCGCCTCAACGTCTTCCCCCTAACCTCCGCGCCCTTGCGGGAGCGCCGCGAGGACGTGCCGCTCATCGCGCAGCATGTCCTGAAGGCAGCCGCGCGGCGCCTCAACCGGACGGATCTGCGCCTGACCGAGGCCGACGCGCGGCGCCTGTCCCGTTACGACTGGCCGGGCAACGTGCGGGAATTGGAGAATGTGATCGAGCGCGCCGCGATTCTTGCCGAGCACGGGCGGCTGCGCTTCGATCTGCCGGAAGCCCGCAGCACCGGTCCCGTCCAACCCGCGCCGAAGCGCCCGGCGGATCTTGGCCGGCCGCTGTCCGAAGAGGAGCGCCGTGCCCGCGCGCGCAGCGAAATCGAGGCGGCGCTTCACCTCAGCGGCGGAAAGGTCTTCGGTGCAGGCGGCGCGGCCGAACTCCTTGGCCTCAAGCCGACGACGTTGCGCTCAAGGATGAAAGTGCTCGGGATCGAACCGCTTTGACGGGCGGTGATCCCCATCCAGAACCGTGCCCAGGGCCGGCGTTTCGCAGGGCTGTCATTTGCGCCTGCTTGGATATCATCCGATATGTCCCGGCCGGACCGCTCCCCTCGACGGAGGGGCGCCGACCGCGCAGACACCCCTGTGTGCCGAGCCGAGCGATGCCTTGAGAGCGGAAACGACACGCGGTCGCGCGGCCCGGACGCGCCGTCTCCTCGAGGGCGGCGCGTCGGTCCTCGCCCTGTCCGGTCTGCTCTGCGCCGCCTCCGTCCCGGCATGTGCCCAATCGCTGCCATCCCTGGCCCTACCGCTGGCCCTTCCGCTGACGGGTGCGGGCGGCGACCCGCAGACCGCGATCGCGCAATCGCGGACGTCGGATCAGGTGTCGGTGACGAACGAAGGCTCGATCCAGGATGCGCTCGGCCCCTACGGCGATCCGTTCGGCTTGCGCGCGGCGCTGGCCGAACGGGGCGTCACCTACGTCCTCACCTATATCGGCGAGGGGTTTTCCAGTGCCTCCGGCGGGCTACGGCGCGGGACGACCTTCGGCGGTCGCCTCGACACCTCGCTCGACATCGATCTCGACCGGCTCGCCGGCTGGAGCGGCGCCCGGTTTCATACCGATTTCTTCCAGATCCACGGGCACGGCCTGTCGCGGCGCTTCGTCAACAACCTGACGACGGTCAGCGGCATCGAGGCTTTGCCCTCGACCCGGCTGTTCGAGCTGTGGATCGAGCAGCGCTTCTTCGACGACCGGCTCTCGGTGAAGATCGGGCAGGTTTCGGCCGACACGGAGTTCGCCATCGCGCAGTCGGGGGTGGTGTTCATCAATGCCGGATTCGGCTGGCCGAATGTCGGCGCGGTCGTGATGCCGAGCGGCGGGCCGATCTATCCGCTGGCCACGCCGGCCATCCGCCTGAAATACGAGCCGACCGCCGAACTCTCGCTGCAGGGCGGCCTGTTCAACGGCGACCCGGCGGGCAGTCCGGCCGGCGAGGAGACCGATCCGGAGCGGCGCAACCGCACCGGCACGAGTTTCCGCGTCAACGACCCGGCACTGCTGATCGGCGAGGTGGCCTATGCCTATACCAGCCTGCCCGGTGCCGAGCGGCTGCCCGGCACCGCGACCCTGGGCGGCTGGTACCATTTCGGCCGATTCGACAGCCCCCGCCTCGACGAAGTCCGGGGGCGGCTTCTGGCCGATCCCGAGGCGAGCGGAATCGCTCGGCGCTTTCGCGGCAATGCGGGCCTCTACGCGATGCTCGATCAGACGATCTATCGCGAGCCCGGCACGGTGAACGAGGGTGCCTCGGCCTTCCTGCGGGTCTCCGCCGTGCCGGCTGACCGCAACCTGATCGATCTCTACGTCGATGCCGGTGTGGCCTATCGCGGCCTGTTCGAGGGCCGCCCCAACGATACGCTGGGCTTCGGGGTGATCCATTCCCGCATCAGCCCGGCTGCCCGCGCCTTCGACCGGGACGTCCGCGTCTTCGGGGCCGGATCGGGACCGCTGCGCAGCAGCGAGACCGTGTTCGAGGCGACCTATCAGGCGGAAATGGTGCCCGGCCTCACCCTTCAGCCGGATCTCCAATACGTCATGCGACCCGGCGGCGGTCTGGCCAATGAGCGCGGACGCCGACTGCGCAACGCCACGGTTCTGGGTCTGCGCGCGACGGTCAACTACTGACAAATGCGCCGGACTCGATGTCGATCACGGGCGCGGTGGCTCGGCTCCGATCGGCTGGTAGGCGGGCCCGTCGCTGCCGTCGTCGTTCAGGGATTCCATAAAGGCGATGAGGTCGGCCTTCTCCTGCGCCGTCAGATGGAGCGGACGGATGTCGCGGGACCGGCTCGGCCGGTCGATGCCGCCGCGGTCGTAGAGGTCGATCACCTGCGGCAACGTCGTCAGTGAGCCATCATGCATGTAGGGCGGGCGCCGGGCGACGTTGCGCAGGGTCGGCGTCTTGAAGGCGTGGCGCAGGGCCGTCGAGGTCGGGAAGAACCGCCCCCGGCCGATCGCACCGTCGGTGGTGACGCCGATGTCGTGGAACGAGCCGTCAGTGAAGTTCCAGCCCGAATGGCAGGCGGCGCAATTGGCCTTTTCGTTGAACAGATCGAAGCCGCGCTTGGCGGCTGGTTTCATTGCGCGCGCATCGCCCTCGACCCAGCGGTCGAAGGGTGCGCGGCCGGAGACGATCAGGCGCTGGAAGGTGGCGAGTGCCTGTTCGATCCGCTCCTGTGTGACCGGTCCGCCCTCCGGAACGGGTCCAGGGAAAGCCTTTGCGAAAGCCGTGACATATTTCGGATCGGCCGAGAGGCGCCGGACCATCTCTTCGGGCGGCATGTTCATGTTGCCGGGCGCAGTCAGCGGCGTGCGGGCCACCGTCTCGAGGCCGCGGAACTTGCCGTCCCAGCCATAGATCGTGTCGGTCCAGGCGACGTTGAGCAGCGTCGGCGTGCGGAAATCCATGAAGCCGCCGTCGCTGCGCGGAGCGCGCGGATTCGAGTCGGTCCAGTCCTGCCCCGGTATGTGACAGGTGGCGCAGGTGCGATCGCCGTCACGCGAGAGGACGGGCTCGAAGAACAGCGCGCGGCCGAGTTCGGCCTTGGCCGCCCCATAGGGGTTGTCGTCGGGGAAGGGGATGGTGGCCGGGCGGCGGTATTCGGCGAACATGGCCGAGCGGTCGGGCTCGCCGTTCGTCGCGATCGCCAAACCTCCCAATAAAATCGTCAGGAGGGCCGCCACACCCCCCACGAATTTCCAAGCCATTCGAACCTCGATCGATTCGATCTTTGAGGCTCTAGCTTTAATTTCGGTTAAGCCTCGCATGACGTCGGCGTGAAACGCGCGCGCAGGCCTGGTTTCCGAGATGCCGACGGACCGATAGCCCCAGAAGCATCTCGAAATTTTCTAACAAAAAATATCGCACGCTTCATCACTTCACTGAGACGGCGAGCTTCATTTTCGGATGAATGCCGCACAGGATCGTGAACTGCCCTGGCTTCGGGAAAAAGACGACCGTTTTACTGCCCGGACTCTGCTCACCGGTGTCGAAGCTGAAGTCCGGATTTTCCAGATAGGCGTGATGGACGAGTTCTCCGTCGTCGTTGACGATGGCGATGGCTTCGCCGGCCCGCAGGGAGATTGCGCCCGGCGCGAAGGATCGACCCTTCTGCGTGACGCGGTGGGACGCCGTATCACCCGCCAGCGCAAGCGCCGTTCCGGATGCGATGAGGGATGTGAGCAACAGGACTGAACCCGTGCGCCGCGGTGCGGGCGCAATCCTCATCCGGCATGCATCCGTCATGCCCGTCTCCTCTATTTCGAGGACGCCCCCGCGCACTCGTTCGTCTCAGATGAACATCCATGAAGTTGCGTTCGCCTTAACGTCATCGCCGAATCGGAGGGATACGCTACCGACATCGCTGACGCCGTAGATTACCTTAACGATTATCGGACATGCTTGCCGCCAGAAGCGAGCGTTTGCCCGATGAGTCTTACACGCCAACCAATTGGCTTTTCGCGGGGGCGCACGGCCGTCGAGGCCGTGCTGCGCGGTGGTCGCACGATTCGCGGCCGCATCTTCCTCGCCTTCCTGATGCTGAGCGCGATCACGGCATCGCTCGGCGGTTACGCCGCCTTCGGCATCATGACCACCGGTGCGCTGGTCGACAAAACCTACGACCGCTCTCTGATGGCGATCAATTACGCCCGGGCTGCCGCGACCGACCTCGCGATGCTCCAGGCTGCGGTGGCCCGAGCCCGCCTCGCGGGCGATAGCTCCGAGCGGCGCACGCTGGAGGCGCGGATCGAGGCGCTGACGCAATCGTTCGAGGAAGACCTGGAGATCGCGGCGGACCGAGCCCAATCAGAGCGCGCGACGCGGGAAGCCGCCGCCGCCAAGGATGCCGTAACGCATTGGCTCGCCGCCCGAAGGGAGTTCGGCCCCGATCAACAGACGGTGGATGTGTGGCAGGCGCTCGACGCCCACGCGGCGGTGGCCGAGCAGCATATCGACCTCCTGATCAATTTCACCGCCGGCGATGGCTTCTCCTATCGGCAGACGGCCCGCGCGGACGTGGCCCGCGACGTGGGGTTCAGCATCTTCGCGACCTCTCTGGCAATCGTTCTCTCGGGCATCGTCGCCTTGCTCCTGCTACGGCAGATCGTACGGCCGGTGGCCGACGCCTCGACGGTCGCGAGCCGCATCGCGGCCGGCGAGTTGACCGTGCGCGTGCCCGAGGGCGGCGACGACGAGTTCGGCGCCTTGCTGCGCGCCATGGCGGTCATGCGCGACAACATCGCGGCGATGATGCAGGAGGAGGTCGCTCAGCGCCACTCCGCCCAAAGCCTGCTGGCCGACGCGGTGCAGGGTTCGATCGAAGGCATCGTCGTCGTCGATGCCGGGGGCCGCATCGTGCTCGCGAACGCGCGGGCGGCAGCTTTGCTCGGGATCGATCAGGCCGAGCCCGGACATCGCCCTCTCTCGGAGGCCAGGGGTTCGGCCGTCGCCGATGCCCTGCTCGCCATGCCCGGCAATGCCACCCTGACCGCAGAGACGCATGCCGCCGACGGGCGCTGGCTGCGCATCAGCCGCAGTCCGACACGAGAGGGCGGCTTCGTCGCCGTCTGCAGCGACGTGTCCCTGCTGAAAGAACAGGAAGACCAACTCAAGCGCAGCAACGCGCAGCTCGACGCGGCTCTCAGCAACATGCTCCAAGGGCTCTGCCTCTACGACTCGGAGGGTGGCCTGCTCGTCTACAATCGCCGCTTCTGCGACATGTTCGGCGTCGATGCCGGCGCGCTGCGGCCGGGCATGACCATCCGAGACGTAGCCCGTCTCGTCGAAGCGTCGTCCGATAACAGCCGCGCGATCGATCTCCTCATCGAGCAGGAGGCCCTGCTCCAACGCGGGTCGAGCGCGTCACTCTGTTGCCCGATCCGGACGGATTGCATCGTCGCGCTCAAGCAGCAGCCGACCGCGGAGGGCGGTTGGATCGCCACCTACGAGGATGTCACCCAGCGCTACGAGGCGGAAGCGCGGATCATCACCATGGCGCGCAAGGACGCGCTGACGGGGCTCGCCAACCGCATGGTGTTCGGCGAACGCCTGGAGGAGGCCGCCGCGCGTCTTGCCGAAGGGGACGGTGCCGGGTTTGCCACGCTCTGCCTCGATCTCGACCGGTTCAAGGAAGTCAACGACACGCTCGGCCATCCCATCGGTGACGGCCTGCTGCGCAGCGTTGCGGAACGGCTGCAAGGCTGCCTGCGCGAGACCGACCTCGTGGCGCGGCTGGGGGGCGACGAGTTCGCCATCGTCCAGGCCGGCACGCATGCGCGGCGGGATGCGAGCGCCCTCGCCAAGCGCCTGATCGCGGCCTTCCAGCAGCCCTTCCTCCTTGATGGGCACACTGTGACGGTGGGGCTCAGCATCGGAATCTCGCTCGCCCCCGAACACGGAACGAGCCCGGAGAAGCTGCTCAAGAGTGCCGATCTCGCGCTCTACCGCGCCAAGGCGACCGGACGGGGCTGCTGGTCGTTCTTCGATGAGGGAATGGACGTCGAGCTGCGCAAGCGCCGGGCCCTGGAAAGCGATCTCAAGAAGGCCGTCGGCAACGGCGAGTTCGAACTCGTGTTCCAGCCGATCGTCAAGCTCGACCGGGAGCGGATCGCCAGTTGCGAGGCGCTGCTGCGGTGGAGGCATCCCGAGCGCGGCTATGTCTCTCCCGCGGATTTCATTCCCCTGGCGGAGGAAACGGGCACCATCGGCGAAATTGGCGAATGGGTGCTGCACAAGGCTTGCAGTGAGGCCGCGACCTGGCCCGCCGGCATCGGCGTGGCCGTCAACGTCTCCGCCGCGCAGTTCAGGAATGCCGCGGTCGTCCGGGCAGTGATGGATGCGCTCGCCGCGAGTGGATTGCCGGCGCACCGGCTGGAGCTAGAAATCACCGAATCGGTGCTGCTCAACGACAGCGTGACGACACTGGCGACGCTCCACACCCTGAAGCGCCTCGGCGTGCGGGTGGCGATGGACGATTTCGGCACCGGCTTCTCGTCGTTGAGCTACCTGCAGAGCTTCCCCTTCGACAAGATCAAGATCGATCAGTCCTTCGTGCGCAACCTCGCCGCGACCGGCAATGCGCGGCTGATCGTGCGTTCCGTAGTCGGCCTTGGCCGCAGCCTCGGCATGACGACCACGGCCGAAGGCATCGAGACGGAGGCCCAACTCGACCAGCTGCGCCTCGAAGGATGCGACGAGGGTCAAGGCTATCTGTTCAGCCGCCCCGTCCCCTCGGCCGCGATCCGCGAATTGGTCACGGCACTCGGTCGGAAGGCCGCTTGAACCGCGCCGCGATCGTGGCGTGGAGCCCGTCACGCCGCCATTTCGGAACGTTGCGTGCCATCGCTCTTTCTGGCGACGGACGTCGCGATGAACCTCGAGAATCCGCTGATCAAGGTTCAGGAAGCCGCGGCGGTCTATGTCATCGTCGGCGCCGTGGCGGGCGAGAAGGCAGATCGCTGACTCACAGACGAGCTCGACAGCCGCATCGGCTCCGAGCGACAAGACATCGCGTACCCGGCCGAAGGATTTTGGCCCGGTGCGCGGACAGTTCACCAAGCCGTCAGGGCGGCGTTGCGAGCCAGATGACATGGCGGGGCCCGCTCGAACCGCTGGCCGGGCGACGAACCTCCTCGACGGCGAAGCCGAGACGCTGGAGCCGTGCCTTGAACTTGCGGTCGGGCGTCCCCGACCAGACGCCGAGCGTGCCGCCGGGCTTCAAGGCCCATTGCGCCCGCTTTAGGCCCCACTCGTCGTAGAGTCGGTTGTTCGCGCGCCGCAGCAGCCCCTCCGGGCCGTTATCCACATCCAAGAGGATGGCATCCCACCCGGCAGCCTCGGACTGGATCAGGCGGGTCACGTCCGTCTCGCGCAGTTCGACGCGCGGATCGTCCAGGCAGCCGGCGAAGACGGGCGCAAGCGGTCCCCGCGCCCAGGCGGCAACCGCCGGCACGAGTTCGGCGACGACGATACGCGCGTCCGGTCCGAATTCCCGCAAAGCGGCGCGAAGCGTGAAGCCCATCCCGAGGCCGCCGATCAGGATACGCGGCGCCGGCCGGCTCGTCAGCCTGGCACAGGTCAGCGAGGCCAGAGCTTCCTCCGAGATGCCGCGCGTGCTGTTCATCAGTTCGATGTTGCCGACGACGATGGAGAATTCACCGCCGCGCTGCATCAAAGCGAGGCTCTTGCCGCCGCCGGGCACGTCGCTGGTTTCGAGGTGCACCCAATCGTTCATCGCTGCCTTTCCCGGCCGGGCGCCGGGTGCGACCCCGCATGCGTCCGCCGCCATTGCTCTTTCCGCTGAAGGCCGCCTATCAGCGGGCATGTCCAAACGCACCAAATCTCTACCGCAGCAGCGCGGCTTCGTTCTCTTCGACGTTGTCTTCGAAGACGGCACACGCGCCTCGAACCGGCGTGTCCCGATGGAAATTCTCGGTGGGCTCGACGGTGACGAGCCGGCGCGTCAGCTCATCGCCGAGCAGGAGGCGGAAATCGCGCAGAAGGCCGGCCGGGCACCGCGCGAAATCCAGCAGCTCACGCGCTCGCCGATCGCGAAGCCGGTGATCGCCACCTGATGCCATGGCGCTGCCCCCTGCTCGCTGGCTCGTAGCAGCAGGGGAAGCCCGGCTTGTCTGGCAAGCGGGTCCGACCGGCTCACAGGCGCCAGCCCTGGATCGAGCCAAACGAAGAAGGGGCTGGCTCGGCGCCGCCCCCCTCCAGGCCATGCGAAGTTCGATGGTACCACCGCCCCGGCGCGAACCGGGGGGGGGATCCCTGCAGCGTTCCATGAGCAGGATCGGACATGAGCGCGACCCAGACCACCGAACGATCCGCCGCCGAGTTGCGCAGCCCGCTCCGGTTCGAATAGGGCCTCGGCTTGGACGAGACGACAGTGCGGGCGATTTACGAGGCGCTCGGGCGGGAAGGCGCCGCGGCCGGCGTCAGCGAAGCAGCCAGGTACCCACAAAGCAAAGAGCGGCAGAGTAGACGGGATGCCCGTCCTCGTCGGTCACCAGCACCGTAATGGTTTGGCGCTCACCATCCTTCGGCACCTCGTGTCTTGCGATCGCGGGCAGCAGGATCTTGGCCTCCAGCGCCGCGGCCTGCACGTTGTCACAAAGGGTACCCTCGTCGTCGCGCTCGTGGTGACCGTCATGGACGTCGAAAAAAAAGCGCGGCATGTGACTCTCCGCTCGCTGGGCGGGAGCACATCTGTCTCTCAACCGCGGAAAGCCATAATCCGGACCGCGACCGGATCACCTTAAACGTATGCCGGGCGTTAGCTACAACAAAAACGAGTCATGACATCCGAAGCTTCCATCGCACACACGAAGACATCGCTCGCTGAGTTTGAGAGGGTGATCCAAATGATCGGTGGCGATGCGGCGGGGCGAGCCTCGGAGGAGCCGAGCCAGCAGCGCCAGAAACGAAAAACCCCGCTGCGGCTGGGCCGGGCGGGGCAAGGTAGGCGTGTTGGGAAATGAAGTAAAATAAACCAACGAAGTCAACGCCGGTTGCCTAGGTGCGGGATTTCTGCACCCCATGAGCAGCAACGATTATTTTCGAAGCCTCCCGCACCTCAAAGTCCTGTGACGGACAAGGTCGCGCAGCGCTGGCACAGCGTGCAGCCGCCCCCTTCCCGCGACAAGCGGGCGGCAGTAGCGTCAAGATGCGCCGGAGCCGAAATGGCCGCTGGCGAGCGGAGGGGCGAACGGTGCTGCGATTGGTCACGGCAATCATGCTGGCGTCATGCGTCTCTGCGAAGGCGCAAGGCGATTGCTACGACACCGTCCGCTCCGTCTCGACGCTCACCTTCGCCGAAATCGAGTGCCGGGAGGAGTTCGGGGCGAGCGCGGCAGCGGGAGCCGTCCAGTCCTGCGCCACGGCTCTGTCGGAGCCGGATTTCGATCAGACCACCAGGGAAGCCGACACAGCGTTCCGCTCTCGCGTCGTGAAGGAAGGGCTGGCCGCCGTGTGTGCGGACACGCGGCGCTCTGTGGGCCGATAGCGGAGTGGAGGGGGTGGGAGTACGGACCAACTGTACGGTCCCAGGATGTGGTGTGACGGATCAACCCTGAAGCGTTGGGTCTCTTTGGTCCAAGCTTGGCAGAAGTGTTCGTAGCAGCGTCTTGAGGCGGCGGGGGTGGTTGTAGGCATCCACGAAGAGTTGGAGGTGATCTCTAAGCTGATCGTGGCTGTCATAGCCGATGTCGGCCGGGTCGCGACGACGGCGCAGGGGACGCGATTAAATCTCAGCGCGCCCTAGATACAACGGATGAACAAACAACTTCTCAGACGACGCGTCGTCTTCGCACTGCTGAGCGGCGCATGCTGTGGGCTCGTCGCCCTTGGCACTCTCTGGCTGCTGTGGCCGCAGCAGCTTGCGCCACTCCCTCCCATTGCCGTCGCGCTGGCAGGCGTTCTTGGATCAGCCGGCGGCGCGTTCGCTGCCCTCATCGCGCTGAGCCAGACCAAGTCGGAGCAAAGCCAGCAAGAGTGATGTGCGCTGGTGAGGCACGTTTCGGCGCGGTCCGCTCCACGCGCGGCGCCTGCATCACCTCCACGGTCCTTGAGCACACCAAAAAAACACTGCCGCGGCTGAGCCGGGCGGAGCTATGACAGCGCCAGATCAAAAACGCGTCAGAGACCCACTCTCTGATGGATCGCAGGCTCATTCAGCCGCAATGAACGGCCATGAAACAACCTACATCACTCGGCGACATTCTCGTACTGATCGGTGTTGGCGCCATTCTCGCTGGCTTGGCCCTACACGTGCTGCGTAGCGCCCCAGCTTGGGTAGGCGCATAAAAAGCCCCGCCGCAGCGAGCCGGGCGGGGCAAGGTGGATATCGAGATGGAAGGGTCCGCTGATGGGCGGACGTAGTGTAGACGGGCGTCAGCGGCGTTCAGTCCGGCGGGCCTGACCTGCGCTGGACGCGCGACGCCTGCCAACAAAAACCCCGCACGGCGGGCGCCGGCGGGGCAAGTTGGGTCTTACGAAGCCCGCTGGAGGGCGGGCATGAGGCAGACGAGCTGCGGCGGGTAGATAGTCCGGATCAGCGCCCCCAGGCCGATCACTCCTTCATGATCGCCTCTACGTCCGCCAGGGTGCCCCGAGCGGTCTCCGCGCGCTCGTGCGAGGCCGAGTCGAAACCCCATGCATCGTGCGCCTCAATCCCTCCGTGGGTCGGATAGGCCGGATCGGCCGTGGGCCCTTCATCGCGGATGGTTTCGAGAGCGCCGATCGCCTCAGTGAGGGCGCGCTCACACCGATCAGTCGGGGGATCGCTTTCCACATTCGCTGTCGGATTGGTGCTGACCATGCTGCGCCTCCAGCGGCGGGGGCCCGCCTAAGGAACGAGACTGCACAGACAATTGCATGTTGCATAGCGTTCGATCGCACATCCTGTTTCGATGTGCCGCTCACGGCTTTCGTTCAATCTGAACCTTGACCACGTTCTGCCTCCGTGTGATCGGCCAGTAGTATCGCTGCAGCGGGTTACGGGCGTATTCGGGCGCCGCGTAGTACTCGCCGCCGCCCGGCTCGAATTCCTCCGGCACGGCGAAGCATGTCGTGATGACGCGTCGCCCGAGCCCCTGCGATCGCAAGGCCCGGTGTTAGGGCGTCAAATCGCGAATGACGTATCGCTTGGTGCTTCGGCATCGAAAGCAGCGGCCTTTTCGACGCTGGTAGGTGCCCCTTCCATGAGACGGCTCGTCTCTCGAACCACGTCTTCGTAAAGAATCGTGAGCATGCCCGACAGACAATGGTTGCAGAAGGCTCGCGGGCGCTCCGAGCGCAGCACAACGCGGATACTCATCCATTGGCCCGTCGCCGGCCATTCGGGGTTCGCAGCCATTTGGTCAATCCCACATTCCAGAGTGGGACTGAGCAACCTCCCGGAGGGGTAACGCCTGAGCAGATAAGTTCGGACCGACAAAGCAATAAATATATAATTGCCGAATCCAAAACCTCACTTTTGATCGCCTACAGGATCGCTCGTGCTTTATGTTTCTCTTTTCTCGATATTTATATTGAACGACATTCGTACACTTGCCATTACTGTATTATCGGGCCGACGAATGACGATGACCATTGCCCCGCCATTGCTTCCGATCATTTTCGGATTTACCGAATGGATCGCGGCTACGTGCATTGCATGCAACTTCGCCGCCTCAAAGTCTTCAAGTTCCACGCCAACTTTATCTGTTATGTGAGTGCCATCGTGCACATCGAAGTAATAGAGAGGCACTGTTTAAATCCTGCGATGAAGGCAAGAGCACAAACCTCTCTCAGTCGTCGACGCCCGTAGACGTCAGTCGGCGATAACGAATTGTACGCTAGTTATTCGCGTGCATTGGGGCGGGCAGAGTTGAAAACCTTCGTCCATATTGACGCAGTTCCCCCACACCTCACCCTGGAGGCGGTCCGCCGATCCCAAGCACCTCCGTCCGCCACCATTTCCCGACACCGGGCCGGGCCCGTTCGGTTGCGAGGTTGATGTCCGGACGAGTGGCGAAGATGGCTATGGCAGCGGCGTCGATCCCGAACAATCGACCGTTAAGCGTAGCCCCGCCGCTGCCGCTAGAACAACCGCTGGAGCGAGCTGCGGGCAGCCGAGGAGCTATCGACGATCCGCGCAGGGCCGCATCGGAAGTCGTCGGGGATGTGCTCCTGGCTGTACAATGGCCTACGGCCCAACTCCCACGGCGGCCTACGGAAATAGACGTCTTCGAGGTTCACTCTGCGGAAGGCGCCCCTCGGTCCTGGCACGTCCGACAGAAGCAGGCGCTCGTAGTTCAACTCGCACTCGTCCTCATAATCGATCGTGCGGGCCATGGAGAAGCTCGAGCCGGGCGGCGCGCGGGGTGCCGATGGTGGTAGCACCTCGCAGGACCAGCGCCGGGCCCCGGCGACCGCGCCGAAGTAGAGGGCGAAAAGCACGAGGCAGGCGCCGCCGGACGCGATCCAGCAACAATTCGGCATGTTGGGCGGTGCTTGGCCTTCGGGCGACAGGCTTCAGTCAACGGCTCCAACTCAATCCACTGCGCGTCTGACAGCATCACGTCTCCTCACTTGAAAACGAGAAACCGCCAGACTTCGCAATTCGTTCAGACGACGACAGGCCCTAATTTCGGCCGAGAACGAGTTTTCAACGAGATCGATCATCTCCGGACTCTATCCCCAGACCTCATACCACTTAAGAGTAAATGCAGGGCAAGCCCATCCATGCAAGCTATCTGACCCGGCGTGAGATGATCTTATAGCTTCTGCAGGCTCCGGCCGATGATCCTACAGCAGCAACTGCTCTGCACACTCTTGGAGTAGGACGATGACCGGTGATCGGAAAGAAAATCCGACACGGCACCGTTCAAGTGCCCGGCGTGTGGACGTCGATCAACAAGATGCGAACTCCGAGGCCACAGATGGCGCAACCAGGGTGGGAAATTTCCGGCCGCACTACTCTAGATCAGGTTTTACGAATCACGAAAATGGAACATCGGGTGACAGTCTCTGGGTCACACAGCTTCTCAACCAACTGGACAAGGAGCGAGACGCTCGCCGCACAAGGTCGACGCAAGCGAAGCCGGCAGAGAATCGACACACCGATGGGGCAGAGCTGTCGACTGAAGCCAATCGTGAAATCTGCCGCGGAAATGCGGATACGGGAGAAGTAAGTCAGTCACCGACGCTCAGTCAGGAAAGTTTTGCATCTAACGATCGGCGCACGGCATGGCCATACGCGAAGTGCGGCGTAGCCGCTTTAACTCTGGTGTGCGGGATCACTGCTCTCATCGAGTTTAGACGGCAACAAGATACCCTCGACACGACAGATCGTCAGGCGACTCATTCCCCGATGAGCCCAGCACCCGCCACGCCTTCAGCGGGGTTGCGCAAATTGCTGGACATCCCGCTTACCGAGACCGTCACCGTCCTTGCCCCAGAGAAATTTGCTGAAACGGATGCCTCGCCTAGTTCAGCATCAACATTGAACGGCGATGCTATTGAAGTCGCGGCGATCGTGAGCAGCCCAGGCATTTCGCCCGCCGTGTCAGTCCCCCGCCATGCTCGCATATCCCTACCGCAGGGGCCGACCGTGCGGATCCTGGCTCCCCCGAAGCCGCTCATCACGGACGCAAACCTTTCGGTCGAGGTTACGGCGCACAACGCTGCGAGCGAAGAGGGCCCACCAATCGATCGAAGTCCCGGAGGTGTCCGAACGGGAGCCTCGTCTGATGCCGGCTCCTATCGCGAGGCGGGCCGTCCGACGCAGGGCGAACCAACTAGCGAGGCGGCGAGAACCAGCGAAAGATCGAAACCGCTACGGCCTCGCACTCGATCGCACACAGGAATTGGTTTCAGCAAATTACGGCGCGAAGCCAGACCAGCACTTCCGCATCTCGCCAGAGCGGATCGACTAAGAAACTTCACGTTGCCATCCCTCCTACGACCAACGCCGCACTAGACGGACAGATCATCCTGCAAAATGTATAGGATCCGACAAATGCACGCGAAAATTTTGGCCACCGTCATCAACAGCACCTGGGCTGCCTGCTTAATGCTTGCGGTCGGAGCCGGCGAAGCGAATGCTCGGCCGGGTCACTCAACGCCGAGACTGAAAACATACGCGACATGGACGATGCCGTGGCAGTTGAGCCTTTCTTCCGCCGCCTCGCGGGCGAAGGGTGAGCGGACAATAGTGGTCCGGCTGCCGAAATATGGAAAAGTGCGAGGCACGAAAGTTGCGTTACGCTACGTATTCGCGCCGCTGCCAAAAACGCCGGGCCGAAACTCTCTGGTAAATTCTTGTCGTTCGACGGTCGCTAAATCAGCAAGGAAGCTGGGGGCCATACGGATTGATGCCGCATCGGCTGGTCCTGAAAGGCGAACGAACGGCGGTTCCGCCGCACGAGTCGGTTTTCGCCTAATTTATGCAAGTCTCAAGAAGGGCGAGAACCACGAGGTGCGACAAGGCGTACTGACGTGCAAGGCAGATAGAGCCGGCAAAATCGTCGATGCTTACGCCTAGAGCATCATCCCGAAAGTTGGCTTCCAGCTTTCGGAAAAAGATGATGAAAAAGCGAAAGGTTAGAGCATCGTCCTGGATCCGAGATCCAAGACGATGCTCTAGCTTCCATCGGTCGCATCCGGTCGGCAGATCAATCTCGGCGCTGCATCGATCACCCGGTCTCTGCGTACCAGATCACAAAGTTCAAGGCGGTCCGGGTCTGGGGTGAGGGCTTCGGCCCCCGCTTCCATTCTGAAACTGGTTGCGGCGGTCGGATTTGAATCGGCGACTCTCAGGTTGTGAGCCCAGCGAGCTACCGGGGTGCTCTACGCCACGTCGAACCTGTGCTCCCCGCCGACCCATCACTCTCTCAGTAGAGGCTGAGCGCAACAAGGGGATCTGTGCCGAGGTCGATGAGGGAGACTTTGTCACTCTCTCGCGCTTCCGCTGTTACCCGCATCGGGCGCCCCGTTCGCTCACGTCTACGCCAAGCGCCGACGGTCGCGCCGAGAGGGTGGGGGCTTCATCTTCGTGCACCAGCAGGTTCTGGGAGTCGTTGACTGCGCCGAGATCGACGACCGCGATGGGGACGGGCTGAACAACCGCCGCGGAAACCTCCGCCACCTCACCCATGCCGGGAACATACAGCCTTCGCGATCCGCCGCAACGAAGCGAAAATGGACGTCTGGCTCGTCGAGCAGGGCATCGATCCGAACTGGAAGGCGGAACGATAGCTGAACGATATTTGCCGACTGAACAGCAAACCGGGGCCTGAGCGATGACTCAGACCCCGGCTAACTCACTGAATTGTATGGTACCACCGCCCCGGCTCGAACGGGGGACCCCTAGATCCACAATCTAGTGCTCTAACCAACTGAGCTACGGCGGCACGTGAGGGGGGACTTATCCCGAGGCTCGCGGCATTTCAAGCGCCTTCAATGCGCCTCTTCGCGGTTCGCACCACCGATCCACCGATGTTAGACCGCGGGCGCATGGCCGCCATGGTCTGCGATCCGGCCCCAGCCTCCGCGAGTGCGATGAGCCCGTCTCCGCCCACCACCGCCCCGCTCGTCCAGGCTCCGGTCCGGCTTCGAGCCTGGGTGCGGGGGAACGAGATCGCCCTCGTGGGCCTCGCCGCCGTTACGGGATGCGTCGGGGGGCTCGTCGTCGTCGCCATGAGCGGCGCCACCCAGTTCCTGCGCGAAATCCTCTATCGCCTCCCCGCGGGCCAGCGCCTCAGCAGCCTGACGGACCTTCCGGCCGAGGGGCTGATGGGGGTTCCGTTCCTGGCTCCGGCGCTCGGCGGAGCGATCCTAGGCCTGCTGCTCCTTATCGCAACGAGGGGGCGCGGCAAGGCCAAGCGTGCAGTGGTCGATCCGATCGAGGCCAACGCACTGCATGGGGGGCGGATGTCGCTGCGCGACTCCCTCGACGTGGCAGCGCAGAACGTGGTCTCGAACGGCTGCGGCGCCTCGGTCGGGCTGGAGGCAGGGTACACCCAGGTCGCGGCGGGGATCGCCTCGCGGCTCGGCATCGCCTTCGAGATGCGGCGTTCGGACTTGCGTACCTTAGTCGGCTGCGGCTCGGCCGCTGCCATCGCCGCCGCATTCGGCTCGCCCCTGACCGGCGCGTTCTACGCGTTCGAACTCATCATCGGCACCTACACAATCGCGACCCTCGCTCCCGTCGTCGTCGCGGCCCTGTGCGGAAGCCTTGTGGCGCGGGCGCTTACCCCCCAGGTCGCCCTGGTCGATGTCGGTTCCCTGGCGCTGGCCAAGGATACGGCTTTGGTGGCGGGCGACACGCTGCCGTGCCTCGTCCTCGGCCTCGTCTGCGCCGGCCTGGCGGTGCTGCTGATGCGCGGCGTGACGCTGGTGGAGCAGGGCTTTCGCGCCTCGCGCCTGCCCGCGCCGCTGCGGCCCGTCCTCGGCGGGCTGTGCGTCGGCGGGCTAGCGCTCGCGACGACCCCTCAGGTGCTCGCGGCCGGGCATGGCGCGCTCCACATCACCCTCGCGCCCGAGGCGGCGGTGGGGCTCGGATCGCTCGCCGGCCTCATTGTCGCCAAGGCCGCGGCCTCCGCGATGTCGATCGGGTCAGGCTTCCGCGGCGGCCTGTTCTTCGCATCATTGTTTCTCGGCGCGCTGGTGGGCCGCCTGTTCGCCGGGCTCGCGCCGATGGTCTGGCCCGGCTTCGAGGGGTTCGGCCTCGCTCCGGTCGGCTATGCCGTGATCGGCATGAGCGCCTTTGCCGTCGCCATCGTCGGCGGCCCGCTCACCATGACCTTCCTCGCCATGGAGATGACGGGCAGCTTCCCCGTGACCGGGCTCGTGCTCGCTTCGGTGATCGCCTCGTCGCTCACGGTGCGGAAGACCTTCGGCTACTCCTTCGCCACCTGGCGCTTCCACCTGCGCGGGGAAAGTATCCGCAGTGCCCACGATGTCGGCTGGATGCGCTCCCTGACGGTCGGGCGGATGATGCGCAAGGACATCCGGCCGGTGCCCCTCGACACCCCGATGGCGACGTTCCTGCGCGCGCATCCCCTCGGCTCGCCGTCGCGAGTGGTCATCGTGGACGAACACGATCGCTATGCCGGTATCGTGCTCGTGCCTGAGGCGCACGCGCGGGCGGCCGAGAATGGCGGCGAGACGCCCCGGCTCGCCGACGTCGTGCGCTACCCCGGTTCGTTTCTACTTGCCGACATGACCGTCAAGCAGGCCGCGACCGCCTTCGATGGAGCTGAGAGCGAAGAACTCGCCGTGCTTGACGGTTCGCAGAGCCGCCGGGTCATCGGATTGTTGACCGAGAGCCACACGCTCAAACGCTACAGCGAAGAGCTGGACCGGCAGCGACGCGCCATGCTCGGCGAAGCGGCTTGAGGCGCGCCCGTGCTATGGATCGCGGCATGACCCTGCGCACTCACCTTGCCGGCCTCGCCCTTGTTTTCGCCCTCGGCACAGCCGCGCAAGCGGATTCCTGCGATGGGCTGACCGTGCGGTTGATCCGGGAAACGGGCGTCGCCCTGGCCGGAAGCAGCGGCGCCACCGTCGTGTTCCGCGCCGCCGACGCCGACCGGATGAGCCTCGATTGCGCGACACCGCGGCGGCTCGCGTTCCGCTCGGATCTTCGCGAGCCGCCGCGCGGGTTCTTCGTCCTGATCGGGCTCGCCGCGCATACGCTGGCCGGCGCGCCGGCCGACTCCGTCGAGACGCTTGCCCAGCGCCTGCACCAGGACAGCCTGCTCACCGGCGCGCCGCAGCTCGGCCGCGTCGGCGGCGCGGTGGTGCGCTGTGATCCCGGCGACCGGCCGGACGGCTTCGGCGTCGGCAGCCTGTGCCGTCTGGCGGCGGAGAGGCCGAGCCGCGGTCTTTCCCGCGCGGCGGCGCCGGGCTAGACGGGCCCTATGCCCGAGACCGCACAAACTTCCGGCTCCGTCGTCCAGACCGGCGGCGTCGCCTTCGCCAACCATCTGCCGCTGGCGCTGATCGCCGGCCCGTGCCAGCTCGAAGGGCGAACCCACGCCCTCGAAGTCGCTGCCGCCCTCAAGGAGATGGCGGGCCGGCTCGGCATCGGCCTCGTGTTCAAATCGTCCTTCGACAAGGCCAACCGCACCTCCGGCCGCACCGCCCGCGGCGTCGGCCTCGACGAGGCGCTGCCGGTCTTCGCCGAGATCCGCGAGAGCCTCGGGCTGCCCGTGCTCACCGACGTGCACGAGGCCGAGCAATGCGCGCGGGCAGCGCAAGCCGTCGACATCCTGCAGATCCCGGCCTTCCTCTGCCGCCAGACGGACCTTCTGCTCGCCGCCGCCGCCACGGGCCGGGCGGTCAACGTCAAGAAGGGTCAGTTCCTCGCGCCTTGGGACATGGCCCATGTCGCGTCCAAGGTCACCGAGGCCGGCAACCCCAACGTCATCGTTACCGAGCGCGGCGCCTCCTTCGGCTACAACACCCTCGTCTCCGACATGCGCTCGCTGCCGATCATGGCCCGCGTCACCGGCGGCGCACCGGTGGTGTTCGACGCCACGCACTCGGTGCAGCAGCCAGGCGGGCAGGGCGCCACTTCCGGCGGGCAGCGGGAGTTCGTCGCGGTGCTCGCCCGCGCCGCGGTGGCGGTGGGCGTGGCGGGCGTGTTTATCGAGACCCATCCCGATCCCGACCGAGCCCCCTCCGACGGGCCGAACATGGTGGCGCTGTCCGACCTGCCGGCGCTGGTCGAAACGCTGATGGCATTCGACCGTCTCGCCAAGGCGTAGGGCGTGCGCGAACGGACCGGTTTCAGGTTTCGTTCAGGCGAAAGGCGCGATCTTCGCAGCCAATCGAGAACAACGCGGCTCCGCGTTCAGACTTCGACCCCGATCGGAGTGCGCGGGAACTTCCGGCAAAGCTCGGGTGTTTGAACGCCAAGACGTTTCTCGCAAGATGCTTCTGAATCGGAAAGGACGCTATGCGTAAGCTCGCCCTCGTCACCGCCGCCCTGATCTCGGTCGGCACGCTCACCGCCACCTCCGCCGATGCACGCCCCTACGGCCGCGGCTACGGCCATCACCACGGCCATTATCATGGCGGCGGCTACGGCCGGGGTGCCTATTACGGCGGCGGTCGCCGCCGCGGCATCGGCACCGGCGCGGCCGTGGGCCTCGGTATTGCCGGTCTCGCGGCTGGCGCGATCGCCGCCGGCGCGGCGCGCGACGCCTATGCCCGCGACAGCTACTATGGTCGTCCGGCCTACGGCGGCGGCTACGATTACGGCTACTGAGGCCTGAGCCTCATCTGATGCCGACAGGCGGCCGGGCAACCGGCCGCCTTTTTCGTGCGTGCCGTGTTTCAGATCCGTCGAGAGTTCACCATGGGCACGGAGCGAAATGCACGCCGGGATTGCACCCCCGCCGCCGATGCGACACCTTATCCCGCATCGCAACAGCTATGGGGGAATCATGCCTGTCATCGCGGCCGTCGTCGGGGCGTTCATGACCGGCCTGATGTACTATTTCATCTACGGCAACGGGATGGCGCAGCTCGACCACTTCCTCGGTGATCGGCGCAACGCGAAGCTCAGGGCGAAGAGTGAGGCTGCCTTCCGGGCTGCGCCGCTACGCGCGATCCGCGATCCGGCCGACGCGGCCGGCGTGCTGATGATGCTGGTGGCCCTCTCTCGTGGCACCCCGACCCCGGAGCAGGAGGCCGCGATCGAAGCCGAGATGCGCACGATCACCGGGCCCGACGACGACCACGGGACGCGTATGGCCTATATCCGTCACGCCGCCGCCCAGGCCTCCGACGCCAACACCGCCGTCGATCACCTCGCGCCGCTCCTGCGGGACAAGCTTGACGGCTCCGAGCGCGACGTTCTGGAGCGAATGCTGGAGGCTGTCGCCGTCATCCATGGCGGGCCGATCGAGGCCCAGGAACGGTTCATCGCGCGCACCGTCCGCGTGTTGGCCGAGCAGCACTGACGGCAGCGGCACAATCGCTCAACCCCGGCCGCGATAGGGCGCGACCCCCTGATCCGGCAGCCAGACGGATTTGAGCGGCTCGCCCGTCTGCCAGAACACGTCGATCGGAATCCCGCCGCGCGGATACCAGTAGCCGCCGATGCGCAGCCAGCGCGGTTCGAGCACCGCGACAAGCCGGCGCCCGATCCCCACGGTGCAATCCTCGTGGAACGCGCCGTGGTTGCGGAAGGCGCCGAGGTAGAGCTTCAGCGATTTGGATTCCACGAGCCAGCGGTCCGGCACGTAGTCGATGACAAGCGTCGCGAAATCCGGCTGGCCCGTCACCGGGCATAGCGAGGTGAATTCCGGCGCGGTGAAGCGGGCAAGATAATCGGTGTCGGCGTGGGGGTTAGGCACGCGGTCGAGCTGCGCGGCCTCGGGTGAGGCCGGCAGCGGTGTCTGCCGTCCGAGTTGCTGGGCGTGGGTCTCGATCGAATCCATGCGTGCCTATACCCGGCGGCGCCACCCGCGCCTATGGCACCGGGCGAATGCCAGGGATCCTCCGCGCTCAGAACCGTTCCAGGGACCGGTTCCGGGGAACGTTCTGACCAAAAAAATTGTGGCATCGAGCGGATTTTGTGAAACTTGCTTGACCCCAGGGGCCGGTCGAGCGCTTGCCCGTATCCCGAGGTTGGCGGATAAGCCCGCAACGCAGAGCGTCGCAGGACGCGCGGGCCTCGACGGCATCCGCGAGACGACCCCGCCGCGACGCGCCGCCAAGGAGCGCCCATGACCGCGATCACCAATATCGCCGCCCGCGAGATTCTCGACAGCCGTGGCAACCCCACCGTCGAGGTCGATGTCCTGCTGGAGGACGGCTCCTTCGGCCGCGCCGCGGTCCCCTCCGGCGCCTCCACCGGCGCCCATGAGGCGGTCGAGCTGCGGGACGGCGACAAGGGCCGCTACAACGGCAAGGGCGTGCTCAAGGCCGTCGATGCGGTGCAGAGCGAGATCCTCGACGCGATCGGCGGCATGGATGCCGAGGACCAGGTCGCCGTCGACGAGGCGATGATCGCCCTCGATGGCACCCCCAACAAGGCGCGGCTCGGCGCCAACGCCATCCTCGGCGTCTCGCTCGCGGTGGCCAAGGCGGCGGCCGAGACTGCCGGCCTGCCGCTCTACCGCTATGTCGGCGGCGTGCAGGGCCGGGTGCTTCCGGTGCCGATGATGAACATCGTCAACGGCGGGGCGCATGCCGACAACCCGATCGACTTCCAGGAATTCATGGTGATGCCGGTCGGCGCCACCTCGCTCTCCGACGCGGTGCGGATGGGCGCCGAGATCTTCCACACCCTCAAGAGCGCCCTGAAGAAGGCCGGCCACAACACCAATGTCGGCGACGAGGGCGGCTTCGCCCCGAACCTGCCGTCGGCGGAAGCCGCGCTCGACTTCGTCATGGAGTCGATCAACGCCGCCGGGTTCAAGCCCGGCAGCGACGTGGTTCTGGCGCTCGACTGCGCCGCCACGGAGTTCTTCAAGGACGGCGCCTACCGCTACGAGGGCGAGGGCCAGACCCGCTCGATCGAGGCCCAGGTCGATTACCTTGCCAAGCTGACCGAGGCCTACCCGATCCTCTCGATCGAGGACGGCATGTCGGAGGATGACTGGGAGGGCTGGAAGCTGCTGACCGACCGGATCGGCAGCCGCGTGCAGCTCGTCGGCGACGACCTGTTCGTCACCAATGTCGAGCGCCTCGCCCGCGGCATCGAGACGGGCACGGCCAACTCGATTCTGGTGAAGGTCAACCAAATCGGCTCGCTCACCGAGACCCTGGCCGCGGTCGATATGGCTCAGCGCGCCGGCTACACCGCGGTGATGTCGCACCGCTCCGGCGAGACCGAAGATTCGACCATCGCCGACCTCGCGGTCGCGACGAATTGCGGGCAGATCAAGACCGGCTCGCTCGCCCGCTCGGACAGACTGGCCAAGTACAACCAGCTCATCCGCATCGAGGAGGGCCTCGGCGCCCAGGCGCTCTATGCCGGCCGCAGCGCGATCCGGCAGCTTGCCGGCCGCTGATCGGTCACCGAGTTAGCAGTCGGGGCGCGGCAGGCCGAACAGGTCCGCCGCGCTTTTTTCGTTCACGGACCGGAGGTGAGGGTGATCTCGCCGCGCGGAAACCCTTTCTTCACCTTGTTCGAGTGAAGCTCCCGCTGCCATGGTCATTCGTCGCCGCGTCCGCGCCATCGTCGTTCCCGCCGTCCTCTGGACGGTCTCGGCTCTCGTCGTGGGCTACTTCGTGCATCAGGCCGAGAGCGGAAGCCGCGGCCTCGAAGCCAAGCGGGTGCTCAAGGTCGAAGCCTACGGGCTCACCCAGGAGTTGAACGCCGCCAAGGCCGAGCGTTCGACCTGGGAGCATCGTGTCTCCCTGCTGCGCAGCGAGCAGATCGACCGCGATCTTCTGGAGGAGCGCGCCCGTGTCGTGCTCGGCCGTGTCCACGCCAATGACCTCGTCATCATCGGCCCATAAATTTTATTTCTGCAAGACTAGCTACGATAAATATTCGTTTGCACTGTCCTTGCGATTTATCCACCGGTGCAACCGTGACGGTAACAGCATTTGATGGCTGTCAGCCCGCCCCTCGATTTCCGTAAGTCGCTGCCCTAGAACCCTCTCCAACAACGCGATTGCGGGAGGACACCGATGGGTGCGGGCAGCGAGGCGGGGAAACCTGCGGCGGAAACAGACGCGCCGCAACATCGGCCGGCGCCTAATATTCCGCAGTTCACGAAGGACGAAGACCTTCACGCCTACCGCGAGATGCTGAGTATTCGCCGCTTCGAGGAGAAGGCGGGCCAGCTCTACGGCATGGGCCTGATCGGCGGCTTCTGCCACCTCTATATCGGCCAGGAAGCCGTGGTCGTCGGCATGCAGATGGCCGGCGAGGACGGTGACCAGAACATCACCGGATACCGCGACCACGGCCACATGCTCGCTTGCGGCATGGACCCCAAGGGCGTGATGGCCGAGTTGACCGGGCGCCGCGGCGGTTATTCCCGCGGCAAGGGCGGCTCGATGCATATGTTCAGCCGCGAGAAGCAGTTCTTCGGCGGCCACGGCATTGTCGGCGCGCAGGTGTCGCTCGGCACCGGCCTCGCCTTCGCCGACGCCTACCTTAAGAACGGCAAGGTCAGCTTCACCTATATGGGTGACGGCGCGGCCAACCAGGGTCAGGTCTACGAAAGCTTCAACATGGCGGCTCTGTGGAAGCTGCCGGTGGTCTACGTGATCGAGAACAATCGCTACGCCATGGGCACTTCGGTGGCCCGCGCCTCGGCGCAGACGGACTTCTCCAAGCGCGGCCTTTCCTTCGGCATCCCCGGCGAGCAGGTGGATGGCATGGACGTCCGCACCGTCCGCGAGGCGGCGGCGCGTGCCATCCACCACGCCCGTTCGGGTGAGGGCCCCTACATTCTCGAGATGCAGACCTACCGCTATCGCGGCCACTCGATGTCCGACCCGGCCAAGTACCGGACCAAGGACGAGGTCTCGAAGATGCGTGACGAGCACGATCCGATCGAGATGGTACGCAAGCGCCTGCTCGAGGCGCACGGCGTGCCCGAGGCGGAGCTGAAGAGCATCGACGCCAAGGTCCGCGAGATCGTCAACGAGTCGGCAGATTTCGCGACCCACGATCCCGAGCCCGATCCGTCGGAACTCTGGACCGACATCCTTCTCGAAGCCCGCGCCTGACTGTGTCCCTGACACGCCCCCGAGCCGTCTCGGTTCGGGGGTCCTGAGCGACGCATTCGAAAAAAACACGCCCGACCGTCGACGCACCCGGATCGATAGAGCAGCGCATATGGCGACCGACATCCTGATGCCCGCCCTTTCTCCGACCATGGAGGAGGGAAAGCTCGCCAAATGGCTGAAAAAGGAGGGCGATCCGGTCAAGGCCGGCGACATCCTGGCCGAGATCGAAACCGATAAGGCGACGATGGAGGTCGAGGCGATCGACGAGGGCGTCCTCGCCAAGATCCTCGTTGCGGACGGCACCGAGAACGTCGCCGTCAACACGCCGATCGCCATCATCGCCGAAGAGGGCGAGGACGTGGCGGCGGCCGCTGCCAGCGGCGGCAAGGGCAAGCCCGCCGGTGACTCCGGCGGCACGCCCGCTCCGACCCCCGACATGCAGGCCGAGGGCATGGCCGACTCCTCGGCCGCGACGTCCAAGACCGGCGACGACGCGCAGAAGGCTCCGGCCTCGCCCGCCGTCATCACCAACAAGGCGCCAAACCCGGTGATGGAGGAGTTCCCGGCCGACTCGCCGATGAAGACCACGACCGTGCGCGAGGCCCTGCGCGACGCCATGGCTGAGGAGATGCGCAAGGACGACAAGGTCCTCGTGATGGGTGAGGAGGTCGCCGAGTACCAGGGCGCCTACAAGATCACGCAAGGCTTGCTTCAGGAGTTCGGCGCGCGCCGCGTGGTCGATACCCCGATCACCGAGCACGGCTTTGCCGGCATCGGCGTCGGTGCGGCCTTCATGGGCCTCAAGCCCATCGTCGAGTTCATGACCTTCAACTTCGCCATGCAGGCGATCGACCACATCATCAACTCGGCGGCCAAGACCCTCTACATGTCCGGCGGCCAGCTCGGTTGTCCGATTGTGTTCCGCGGCCCCAACGGCGCGGCCGCCCGCGTCGGTGCCCAGCACAGCCACGACTACGCCGCGTGGTACTCGAACGTGCCGGGCCTCAAGGTCATCGCGCCCTACACCGCCTCCGACGCCAAGGGCCTGCTCAAGGCCGCGATCCGGGATCCCAACCCGGTCATCTTCCTCGAGAACGAGATTCTCTACGGCCAGTCCTTCCCGGTGCCGGAGATCGAGGATTTCGTCCTGCCGATCGGCAAGGCGCGCATCCACCGCACCGGTAAGGACGTCACCATCGTCTCCTTCTCCATCGGCATGACCTACGCGCTCAAGGCGGCCCAGGCGCTGGCCGAGGAGGGCATCGAAGCGGAAGTGATCGACCTGCGCACGATCCGCCCGATGGACAGCGCCACGGTGGTGGAATCGGTCAAGAAGACCGGCCGCTGCGTCTGCGTGGAAGAGGGCTTCCCACAATCGGGCGTCGGCGCCGAAATCGTCGCCCGCCTGATGGTCGATGCCTTCGACTATCTCGATGCACCGGTCCTGCGGGTCACCGGCAAGGACGTGCCGATGCCCTACGCGGCCAACCTCGAAAAGCTTGCTCTGCCCAACGTGGCGGAAGTCATCGAGGCGGTCAAAAGCGTCTGCTACAAGTAAATTCAGGTACATGTCGGAAACGTTTGAAGAACTCGAGATCCCGCCCGACGCTCTGGAACAGGGCGGGATCGAGATCGTGCGTGCCTCCATCGTCGATGGTGCCGTGAGCGTGGCGCTCCGTCGCGCCTTCGACGACCCGGCGATCTGGGGCCGCCTGCTCATCGACCTCGCCCGGCAGGCTGCCCGCGCCTACGCGATGGAAACGGACACCTCGGAGGAGGAAGCCTTCGAGCGCATCCGTGCCGGGTGGGAGGCGGAAAGCCTCGATCCCAACAACGCCCTCAACTGACCCTCCCTCTCAAGGCCGCTCGGGAACGATACGATGCCGATCAACGTCCTGATGCCCGCGCTCTCCCCGACCATGGAGAAGGGCAACCTCGCCAAGTGGCTCAAGAAGGAGGGTGACGCTATCAAGTCCGGCGACGTCATCGCCGAGATCGAGACCGACAAGGCGACCATGGAGGTCGAGGCGGTCGATGAGGGCGTGCTCGCCAAGATTCTCGTGGCCGAAGGCACCGCCGACGTCCCGGTCAACGAATTGATCGCGCTGATCGCCGAGGAGGGCGAGGATCCGGGCAGCGTCCAGGCTCCCAAGGGCGGCGCCGAGGCGAAGACCGCCCCCGTCGAGCCGAAGGGCACGCCCGACCAGAACGCAGCGCCCGACGGCGCCCATGCCTCCTACGCGCGGGTCGATCAGGCGCCGGAAGGGGCTAGGCCGAACGGTGCTGCGCCGCCGGCGGGCTCCGGCGACCGCGTCTTCGCCTCGCCGCTCGCGCGCCGCATCGCCAAGCAGGAGGGCGTCGATCTCTCGGCGGTGAAGGGCTCGGGTCCGCATGGCCGCGTGATCCAGCGTGACGTGCAGGCGGCGATCGAAGGCGGCACCGCGCAAGCCGGTGCGGCGGCCAAGCCCGAGGCCAAAAGCGCCCCCGCGCCCGAGAAGCCCGCGCCGAAGGCGGCTTCCGGCGGCACACCGGCCGGTCTCAGCCTCGATCAGGTCCGGGGCTTCTACGAGAAGGGCAGCTTCGAGGAAGTACCGCTCGACGGCATGCGCAAGACCATCGCCAAGCGTCTCACCGAGGCGATGCAGGTTGCGCCGCACTTCTACCTCACCGTCGATTGCGAACTCGACGCGCTGATGAAGCTGCGCGAGACGCTCAACGGCTCGTCCGGTAAGGACAAGGACGGCAAGCCGCTGTTCAAGCTCTCGGTCAACGACTTCGTCATCAAGGCGATGGGCCTCGCGCTCACCCGCGTCCCCGCCGCCAACGCCGTCTGGGCCGAAGACCGCATTCTGCGCTTCAAGCACGCCGAGGTCGGCGTCGCGGTGGCCATCGACGGCGGCCTGTTCACGCCGGTGATCCGCAAGGCCGACCAGAAGACGCTCTCCACCATCTCCAACGAGATGAAGGATTTCGCGGGCCGAGCGCGCGCCAAGAAGCTGAAGCCGGAGGAGTATCAGGGCGGCGTGACCTCGGTGTCGAACCTCGGCATGTTCGGCATCAAGCACTTCACGGCCGTGATCAATCCGCCGCAATCGAGCATCCTCGCGGTCGGCGCCGGCGAGAAGCGCGTCGTCGTGAAGGATGGACAGCCGACCGTCGCTCAGGTGATGACGGCGACCCTCTCCTGCGATCACCGCGTCCTCGATGGTGCGCTCGGCGCCGAGCTGATCGCGGCCTTCAAGGGGCTGATCGAGAATCCGATGGGGATGCTCGTCTAAGGGCAGCCGACTCGCACCGTCGCTCCCCGCGCGTCGGGCGAGCGGGATGGTGGGGCGGCCCGAGCCGAAGCGCTACGGTGCGATCCGCAGCGAGGCGACTGCCTTCGTCATCCCGTCCGTCACCGCCAGCCGAGCGGCCCGATCCTCACTCTCACCCCCTCCCCGCAAGCGGGAGGGGAGCAGGAGGTCTTGATGTCCGAAACCTACGACGTCCTCATCATCGGCGCGGGGCCTGGCGGCTACGTGACCGCGATCCGCTCGGCACAGCTCGGTTTCAAGACCGCGGTGATCGACCGCGAGCATCTCGGCGGCATCTGCCTGAACTGGGGCTGCATCCCGACCAAGGCCCTGCTGCGCTCGGCCGAGATCTACCACTACATGCAGCATGCCTCCGATTATGGGCTCTCCGCCAAGGAGGTCAGCTTCGACGCGGCAGCCATCGTCAAGCGCTCGCGCGGGGTGTCGGGCCGGCTCAACGGCGGCGTCGGCATGCTGCTCAAGAAGAACAAGGTCGATGTGATCTGGGGCGAGGCCTCGATCGACTCCGCCGCCAAAGGCAACGAGCCCGGCAAGGTCACGGTCAAGGAGACCAAGCGCGCCGAGCCGCCGAAGGGCGCCAAGGGTGCGGGCACCTACTCGGCCAAGCACATCGTCGTCGCGACCGGCGCCCGGCCGCGCGTGCTGCCCGGCATCGAGCCCGACAAGAAGCAGATCTGGACCTATTATGAGGCCATGGTCCCCGAGAAAATGCCCAAGAGCCTTCTGGTGATGGGTTCGGGCGCGATCGGCATCGAGTTCGCCTCGTTCTACCGCACGATGGGCGCCGACGTGACGGTCATCGAGTTGCTGCCGCAGATTCTGCCGGTCGAGGATGCGGAGATCGCCGGTCTCGCCCGCAAGCGATTCGAGAAGCAGGGCATCAAGATCCTCACCGGCGCCAAGGTGACGAAGGTCGAGAAGGGTGCCGACTCTGTCACCGCCACGGTCGAGGACGATAAGGGCAAGACGCAGCAGCTCACCGCCGAGAAGCTGATCTCGGCCGTTGGCGTCGTCGGCAACATCGAGAATCTGGGTCTCGAGAAGCTCGGGGTGAAGATCGAGCGCGGCGTCGTCGTCAATGACGGGCTCGGCCGCACCAATGTTCCCGGCATCTACGCCATCGGCGACGTGGCCGGCCCACCGATGCTCGCCCACAAAGCCGAGCACGAGGGCGTCATCTGCGTCGAGACCATCAAGGGTCTGCACACCCACCCGATGGACAAGGCCAAGATCCCCGGCTGCACCTACTGCCACCCGCAGATCGCCAGCGTCGGCGTCACCGAAGGGAAAGCCAAGGAGCTCGGCCTCTCGATCAAGGTCGGCCGCTTCCCCTTCGCCGGCAACGGCAAGGCGATCGCGCTGGGCGAGCCGGACGGTCTCATCAAGACGATCTTCGATGCCAAGACCGGCCAGTTGCTCGGCGCGCACATGATCGGCGCCGAAGTCACCGAGCTGATCCAGGGCTACGTCGTTGCGATGACCCTGGAATCGACGGAGGAAGAGCTGATGCACACGGTCTTCCCGCACCCGACGCTCTCCGAGATGATGCACGAGAGCGTGCTCGATGCGTATGGCCGCGTGATCCACACATGAACCGGAGCGATCGCTCCCCACGAGGGTAACAAAATCGATGGGCGTGCAGGATCGGGCTCGATGCCCTGGCCCTGCGCGCCCGCTTCGTTCTGCACGTGTCTCCACGCGGGTTCGGCCCCGCAGCGTTTCGAGCAAGCGCGAAGAACTTCCCGGTGGAATTCGGTTAGGATGTCGAGTGAAACGCTTCGGTTGAACTTTTGAAACCGAGGCGTGCCGTATACCAGGAGTCGTGCGTCCTGGATGCGGAAGCTCACCCCCTCATGATCCTGCGCGTTCTACTGCTCGGCCTCGGACTCGGTGCGATCTACGCCGCGTTGACGACGTTGAGCGTCCATCTCTACGTCACTCTTCTGATCCTGTTTTTGAGTGCCGGGCCGTTGAGCTACCTCGTTTTTCGAGAAGAGCACGAATAGGCGTCGGAGGGCACGCTGGAGCCCCTCCGATAGGCAAAGGGCGTGACCGCTTCAGCGGTCACGCCCTCTTCACGCAGGTCGAAAACGGAGTGGTTCGGTCAGCGCGGGCCGCCACCGCGGCGCATGGCGATTTCCTGACCTTCCTGATTCACCGCGCCCGAGGGAGCGTTCCGCTCATTGGGGACTGGATTCATGCCCTCGTTTGCGGTGCGCGAGGACGGCCGGCCGTCGGCCGGGTTCCCGGCCGCGCGTTTCAGAGCAAGGGCACGGCGGGCCCCGGAGACCGTCCGGCCGCGAGCGTCGGCGTTGCGGCGGCGCTCATGCTCCTTGCTGACGCGCTTCACCGCCGCGGCGAGCAAAGCGGCCTTCTCGCGGGTGCCGGAGTTGTCGGAGGCCGGGTTTGCTCCGGACGGGGCAGCCTTGCCACGCAGCTCGCGCCTCTGGCGGCGCGACACATCGCGCGCGCGGTCGCGGCGTTCGCGGAGCAGGCGGATCAAGTCGGGCAGGGCCTTGTCGTCTTCCGCATCCAGCTCCGGGTGATGCGAGCGCTTCACCAACTCGGTCTCTCCGGCATCCAGCAGCCGTTCCTCACGGCGTCGCGATACGGACATGGTCTCTCCCGGTTCCTTCAAATCGTCTGCGATGGGAGCGGCGGAGCCCGTAGCGCCGGCGCTCGAAGGCCAACACGTCGGTTCCGCGAAGGTTGCCTCGGCCTGCACTCAAGGATCGCGTCGACGTCATCTCGGCACCGCTGACACGCTCTCCGCTCCATCCGACGCCAAGACGGCCGACTTCCGGTCGCATCCGGAAACCGCCCCATCAGCGCGGCGTTGGTCCCTCACTTGGACGCCAGCCGGCCCGGCACGGAAGCGGGAAACCACCATGACCATCACGCGCACGGTTTGGGTTGGCCTTGTGGTCACGGGCGTCGGCCTTGGCGGTGTACCCGCTCTGGCCCAGACATCCGGCGGCACCGGATTGCCTTCTGGCTTCACCGCGCCCGGCCTTCCCTTCGGCCCGACTTCGTCGGTTGCGACGGTGGCGTCGCCAAGTCCGACCATGGCCCTTGCCAATCCCGGCGGCCTGAGTTTCGGCGGCGCCTCCCGCGTATCCGGCCTCGGCGCGTCCACACCGTCCAGTGGCAATGCCGGGGGTTTGAGCTTCAGTGGCGCGGCCGCGACGGCCGTCGGCGGCTCCGGACTGCGTTCGGCGGGCGGCGGGGCCCTGGGGCGCCGCCCCCTCGACGACGTGGTCGCCAATCCCGGATCGGGCGGGGGAGGGGGTGCGCCGGCAAGTGCCGGCATCGCCGGTGGTGCAGGCTTTTCCCGCAGACCGACCGATGCTTATTTCGACCCGCTCTCCGGCTCCGGCCTGCGCTGACGGCATGGAGTGGTGTCTCAGGCCGAGATGTCCACACTCTGAGCCGGCCTCGGTAAGGTCTCGTTAACCCTATCGATGTGTTCTATCTTCGTTCTCATGCCGAGTCGGAGAAAGATGATGCTCAAGCCCCAGAGTGCCGAGCGGAGCCAAGGCACGTTCACACCCGTGGCAGATCTCGACCCCGAGCGGACCGCCTCCTGCCCCGTGGAGGACATCGCTCAGGCCTATCTCCGTTGCACAAATGGCGACGCAGGCATCGCGTTGCGTTGCGCGATCACCGATGCCCTGTCCGATTTGATGGAGGCCGAGCGGCGCGACCGTGAGAACAGCCGTCTCATCTCGCGCGGCTTTGTCCGCAACACACGGCCGCATTGGTAGCGATTTGGGGCGTGGCGGTGGGACGCACCGCTTGAAGCGTAGCCGGAAGGGGGCATTTCGAGGGAACGATGTTTGGGACAAACGCTATGCGCCTGCCTCTCCTCACAATTCTCGCGAGCTTCTCCCTCGCCGCTGCGTCCTCGGCGGCGCGGGCGGATCTCCTCATCGCGGTCGATAAGGATGCGCAGCGGATGAGCGTGGTCGTCGATGGAACACCGCTCTACGATTGGCCGGTCTCGAGCGGAGTCGCGGGGCACGATACGCCGAACGGCAGCCACCGCCCGTTCCGTATGGAGAAGACGCATTTCTCCCGCGAGTGGGACAACGCGCCGATGCCGCACGCGATTTTCTTCACGCAAGTCGGCCACGCGATCCACGGCACCACGCAGACCCGCCGCCTCGGTCACGCCGCCTCGCACGGCTGCGTCCGCCTCTCCCAGCGCAACGCCGCGACGCTCTTCACCCTGGTGAAACAGCAGAAGATGGCCAACACCCGCGTCGTCATCGAGGGCAGCGTCGGCGATGCCCCGGTTGCCGAGACCCAGCGCCCAGATCGGACGCGTTCGGCCGGCCCGGGCTATGACGAAGGCGTGGTCGCTGTGCGCTCCCGGGGACAAACCTGGGAGGATGAGGCCTATGGCGCGCCGGTGCGCCGCCGCTACCCGAATGCGTTCGACGACGGATATGGCTCGGGCGTCGGGTACGGCGATCTGTATTAAGGGCCGAGCGACCTAAGGCTCCGATGGTCGAACTGATCCCGCCGCAATCGCTGCGTGAAGTCGGCGATCCTCGAGCGGTCGGCGGTGCTCGAACGACGTCTCGCGACGACGGACAGACGAATCGCGCCGTCGTCGCGGGTCGGTCAGGCTGAAAAGTCCGGGTTGTCGCTCAATTCGAGGCCGTCGCGCCCGTCACCCGCCACACCGCATTGCCGACGTCGTCCGTCACGAGAAGCGCACCGGCCTTGTCGATCGCAACGCCGACGGGCCGCCCCTGGGCCTTCTCGTCTGCGTTGAGGAAGCCGGTCAGCACATCGACCGGGGCGCCGGCTGGCTGGCCATCCTTGAAAGGCACGTAGATCACCTTGTAGCCGCTCTTCGGCCGGCGGTTCCAGGATCCGTGCTGAGCGACGAAGAGACCGCTCTTCCAGGCATCCGGAAGGCTCGCTCCCTTCGCGAAAGCAATCCCCAGCGAGGCGGTGTGGGTGCCGACGGCGTAGTCGGGGGCAATCGCCTGCTTCACCTTCTCAGGCTGCGGCGGCTGCACCCGTTCGTCCACGTGCTGACCCCAGTAGCTCCACGGCCAGCCATAAAAGGCACCCTCCTTCACGCGGGTCACGTAGTCCGGCACGAGGTCGCTGCCGATCTCGTCGCGCTCGTTCACCGCGGTCCACAGCTCGCCCGTCACCGGTTCGAAGGCGAGGCCGTTGGGGTTGCGCAGGCCGGTGGCGAAGTCGCGCATCGCCTTGGTGGCGATGGTGTATTCCCAAATCGCGGCGCGGCCCTTCTCGATATCGAGGCCGTTCTCGCCGACATTGCTGTTCGAGCCGACGGTGATGAAGAGCTTTTGTCCGTCGCGGCTCGCGACGACGTTCTTGGTCCAGTGGTGGTTGATGCCGGCGGGCAGATCGACGACCTTTTCGGGCGTCGCCGTGATCTCGTTCTGGCCCCCGGAGTAGGGCACGCGAACCAGCGCGTCGGCATTGGCGACGTAAAGGTCGGAGCCGACCAGCGCCATGCCGAAGGGCGATGTGAGCTCCTTGAGGAAGACGTGGCGCTCCTCGGCCACGCCGTCCCCGTCCCGGTCGCGCAGCAGCACGATGCGGTCCGGGCTCGCACCGCCGGCTCCGGCGAGGCTCTTCACCTTGTCGGCCACCCAATCGGTGACGCCGGTCGAGTGATCGCCGGATTTCGGTGCCTGGCTCTCGGCGACGAGCACGTCGCCATTGGGCAGCACCAGGGGCCAGCGCGGATGGTCAAGACCCGTCGCAAAGGCAGCGACGCTCAGGCCCTCCGCCGCTTTCGGCTTGGCGCCCTCCGCCCAGCGCGCAACGCGGGCGATGTTGACGGTCGGCATCAGCGTCGGGTTCGGGGCCGGCAGGGCCGGGCTCGATCCGCTGCTCGCCGCCACGTCGAGCGAGGCGGATTCCGGGTAGACGACGAAACGCAGGAACGCCGCCCCTCCAAGCAGGACGACGGCGAATGCGGCAAGGCCGACCTTGGCGGAGGTACGCATCGAAAACCCTGCGAAAACGGATCAGGCGGCGGTGGCGGCCGGTCGCACGGCCGCCTCGTCGGCGCCCGGATGGCGGCGGCTCGAATAGTAGAGCCCGATCGCGTTCCAGAACGCGTCGCGTTGCTCGAGGGTGAAGCGTTGGAGCGAGGCTTCCAGCGCCGTGCGCCCGGCCGCAGTCGCTTCCTCGCGCATCCGCTCGTCGAAGGCGGCGGGGGATTCCGAACGCGTTTCCTTCATGGTCCGGCCCTTCGCTGACGTTGCTCCAACGCTGTCAACGCCCAAGGTCGAGACTCCGTTCAATGCCGGTCGCGCGAGGACAGCGGAGGGCAAGCGTGTGCCAAACGACACACCACCCTGGATTCGATGCCCAGGCTTAACAGTTTCTTTGCTCCTGTGGGCGGAATGGTCCAGCTTGGTTACCCAGCGTCGTTAGCCTTCAGGAGCCTGCATGCGAGCCGACCGGACCCTCCGTCTCCTCTGCCTTTCTGGGCTAGCGCTGTCCGGTTCGGGTCTGGGGGGATGCGGTCTGTTCCCGCATCAGGCTGAGCTGACCACGGGCTCGATCGCGGCGAACGCCAAGGTTGTGCAGGCGCCGACCGCCGCCGACAAGGAGTGCCTCGCCCGGGCGATGTACTTCGAATCGAACCGCAGCGACGAGGACGGGCTGCTCGCCGTCGGCACGGTGGTGATGAACCGCCTCGACGCGCCGGCCTATCCCGGCCGGATCTGCGAGGTCGTCGGTCAGAAGCGGCAATTCGCCAACGGCGTGCTGACGAAGCCCGTCCGCGACCAGGACCGGCCGCGGCTGGAGCGGGTCGCCGACGCGCTGCTCTCGGGCAAGCGCCACGACGGGGTGGGGCCGGCCCTGCACTTCCACACCGCGGGCTACAAGTTCCCGTACAACAACATGCACTACGTCGTCGCGGCCGGCGGCAACGTCTTTTACGAGAAGAGCGACCGCGAGGGTTATCTCCCGGCGGTCCAGCCCCGCGCCGTGGTGCAGACCGCCACCGGCCGCCTGATGCCGCTTCAGGTCGCCGCCGCGACGTCGGGCATGATCGGCCTTCCGCTCACCGGCCGCGTCCAGCCGACACTGACCGCCGAGTACACCGCCCCGACGGCACCCGAACTGCGCATCCCCGGCCCGGCCCGCTACGCCTCGGCTCCCGCCCGCGACAAGCATTAAAGAACGATCAATCGACGGGGTTACGGCCGGCAGGGCAATCGCTCGAAGCCGCTGTGGCGGCTTCGCGGTGCGCAGAGCGCCTCACGGAGCGGGCTTTTCAGGACTTTGGTCCTGGAAAGCATCGAGCGGAGCGGAAGCCTGAGCCCGCGGAAGCGGGCGCCGGCGATTGAGGCAAGACAACAAACGAGGGCAATCGCTTCAGGCGATTGCCCTGTTACGGCCGGGGCGGGTTGTCGCCCCCGCCCTATGCGGAACCTCCGCAAGGCCTTAAGTCAGAGGTGCGGCCGGGTTGCCCGGTCCGGCTTCCGTGAGGCTCACCCCGCATCGCCATGGCCGTCGTCCTCGATCTCCTGAACAAAGACACCCGGCCCAAGCTGGATGCGCCCGCGCGTCCGCGCCATCCCGAGAAGGCGCACCGGCCGGACACCGCCATCCAGCGCAAGCCGGACTGGATCCGGGTGAAGGCTCCGGGCTCGAAGCTCTGGGCCGAGACCAAGGACATCGTCCGCGCCAACAACCTCGTCACGGTCTGCGAGGAAGCGGGCTGCCCGAATATCGGCGAGTGCTGGGAGAAGCGGCACGCCACCTTCATGATTATGGGGGACACCTGCACCCGTGCCTGCTCGTTCTGCAACGTGCGCACGGGCCTTCCGGCGGCGCTCGACGAGGCCGAGCCGGAGAAGGTCGCCGAGGCGGTCGCCAAGCTCGGGCTGCACCACGTCGTGGTCACCTCGGTCGATCGCGACGACCTGAAGGATGGCGGCGCCGAGCATTTCGCGCGCACCATCGCCGCGATCCGCCGGGCGAGCCCCGGCACCACCGTCGAGATCCTGACGCCCGACTTCCTGCGTAAGCCCGGCGCCCTCGAAGTGGTGGTCGCGGCCAAGCCCGACGTGTTCAACCACAATATGGAGACCGTGCCCGGCAAGTACGTGACCGTACGGCCCGGTGCCCGCTACTTCCACTCGGTGCGCCTGCTGCAGCGGGTGAAGGAACTCGACCCGACGATCTTCACCAAGTCCGGCATCATGGTCGGACTCGGCGAGGAGCGGAACGAGGTCGTGCAGCTCATGGACGATCTGCGCTCGGCAGAGGTCGACTTCCTCACCATCGGCCAATATCTGCAACCGACCCGCAAGCACCATGAGGTCGTGCGCTTCGTGCCGCCGGACGAGTTCAAAGCCTACGAGACCACGGCCTATGCCAAAGGCTTCCTGCTGGTCTCGGCGACGCCGCTCACGCGCTCGTCGCATCACGCCGGCGAGGATTTCGCCCGGCTGAAGGCGGCTCGTCTGGCCAAGCTCGGGCCCGCACCACTGGCTGCCAGCATCCGCGCCGTCAACGCCTGAGACCGAATGCCATCCTTCCGCATCACGAGGAACGTGCGTCACTCGGCGACGCAGATGTATGACCTCGTCGCCGACATCGAGCGCTATCCCGAGTTCCTGCCCCTCTGCGAATCGCTGCGGGTTCTGCGCGACGCGGAGGGACCGAACGGCACGGTTGTGCGGGTCGCGGAGATGGGCGTCGGCTACAAGGCGATCCGTGAGCGCTTCACCACCCGCGTGAGCCTCGACCGCGAGAACCGCAAGATCGTCGCCGAATACATCGACGGTCCGTTCAAGCATCTGGAGAACCGCTGGTCCTTCCGCGATGCCGAGGGCGGGGGCTGCGAGGTCGATTTCTTCATCACCTACGAGTTCAAGAGCCGGACGCTCGGCCTCCTGATGGGCACGATGTTCGACCGTGCCTTCCGCAAGTTCACCGATGCCTTCGAGGGTCGCGCCACCAAGATCTACGGCGCGCCGGCCTGACACCCTCTCCGATCCGGTCAGCACGACCGATCTCGGCGCGCGAGAAACCGCCACGCCCGCGCTTCGAGCAGGCGCACCAACGCCGGCTCCATGAAGACATAGTCGTCGCGGACATCGAGGCAGACGATCCGGGCATGCCGGAGCGCCGGTCCGAAGCGACGCATCAGCTTGCGCCGATGCGCGCGCTCCATCACCACGATAGTCTCGGCCCAGGCGAGGTGATCGGCCTCCACAGGCTCGTCCGCGTCGTCCGAGACACCCGCCGAGGCCGTCTCCAGGCCTGACACACGCGAAAACACCTGCTCGGCGGTCGGGCTGCGAGCGCGCGCCCGACCGCAGACGAACAGGACCCTCACGCGCTCTCCGCCAGCGCCGATTGCCGCTCGAACAGGGCGCGGTAAGCTCCATTCTGGCGCCGCATCAGCGCGGCGTGCGGCCCGTCCTCGACGACGCGGCCCCGGTCGAACACGAGGATGCGGTCGAGGGCGCGCACCGTCGAGAGACGGTGGGCGATGACGATCGCGGTGCGCCCGCGCATCAGCCGCTCCATCGCCTCCTGCACCAGCGCCTCCGATTCGGAATCGAGGCTGGACGTCGCCTCGTCCAGGATCAGAATCGGCGCATCCGCGAGGAAGGCGCGGGCCAGCGCCACCCGCTGCCGCTCGCCCCCGGAAAGCTTGACGCCGCGCTCGCCCACCAGCGTGGCGTAGCCTTTCGGCAGCCGCGCGATGAAGTCGTGGGCGTTGGCAAGCCGCGCTGCCCGCTCGATCTCTTCGGGCGAGGCGCCGGGCCGGGCGTAGGCGATGTTCTCGGCGAGCGAGCGGTGGAACAGCACCGGCTCCTGCGGGACGATGGCGACCTGCGCCCGCAGGCTCGCCTGCGTCGCCCCCGCCACGTCCTGCCCGTCGATGAGCACCTGCCCGCCGCTCACGTCGTAGAGCCGCTGGACCAGCTTGACGAAGGTCGTCTTGCCCGACCCCGAGCGCCCGACGAGACCGACGCGCTGCCCGGCCGGAATCGTCACCGACAGCCCGTCATAGAGCGGCGTGCCGTGGGTGCCGTAGTGGAAGCGCACCGCGTCGAAGCGGATCGCGCCGCCATTCACGGTGAGCGGCACCGCGCGAGGGCGGTCGGCGACGCCCACCGGCTCGGCTTCGAGGGCGACCAGTTCCTCCATCTCGTTGACCGAGCGTTGCAGGTGGTTGATGTGCCCGCCGATGTCGCGGAGATAGCCGTGCACCACGAAGTAGGTGGTGAGCACGTAGGCGACCTCGCCGGGGCTGGCTTGGCCCTGCCACCACAGCCACAGCGCCGTTGCGACGATGGCGCTGCGGAAGGCCAGAAGCAGCCCGAGCTGAATCGTGCCGCTCCAAGTCACGATCATCCAAGTGCGCCGGGTGCGCCGCCGCCACTTCGACAGGACGCGGGCGAGCCGCGCGTCCTCCCGCACCTCGGCGCCGAACGCCTTCACCACCGCGTTGTTGCCGATCGTGTCGCTGAGGGCGCCGCCGAGCCGCGTGTCGAGGGCATTCGAGAGCGTCGCCGCAGGTGCGATCACCCGCGTCGCCAGGAACACGGCGGTGCCGACATAGGCGAGTGCGCCGATCCCGATCACCGCGCCCATCGCCGGCCATTGTAGGCCGAGCACCACCGTCGTCCCCGCGAGCACGACGACGGAGGGCAGGATCGAGAGCAGCAGAACGTCGTTGAGCCCATCGAGCGCCCACATCCCGCGCGAGATCTTGCGAACGGTGGAGCCCGAGAAGGTGTTGGCGTGCCACTCGGTCGAGAAGCGCTGGACGCGGGCGAAGCTCTGGCTCGCGATGTCGGACATCGTGCCGAGCGTCAGCGGCACCACGAGGCTCCAGGCGACATGGCGCAACAGTACCGTCGCGAGGCTCAGCGCCGTCATCACGGCAAAGGCCGGCAGCGCGGCCTGGAGGGCAGCGTGGCGCTCGGCACCGGCGAGCGCATCGACGAGGCGCCCGGCATAGAGCGGCAGCATCACGTCGGCCAGCGTGGCGAGCGTGATCGCGGCCACAAGGGCGGAAACGAGGCCGAGGCGTTGGCGCCAGCCGCGGACGACGAAGGAGAGGACGCGGCGGACAACGTCCGCGCGCCGGGGAGAAGACAGGGACATGGCAGTGCCCGACGACGAAGCGTCGGCTCCGAAAGACGCGGACGCCGCGAAACGAAAAGCGCGGGCCGGCGAGGTCAGATCGGGGAGGGAGCGTGAGCCGCGAGAGCCGTCAGGCCGGGCGGCGGGGGAATACGCCTAGGCGATTCCGGCAGGTGCTACAGCGATTCCTGCACGACGGAAGACGATGCGGATAACCATGCTGCGCCTCCCTGTTCGAACGCGACCAAATCGACGGGTAACGGACGAAGCTTCGATTCGCAACGTTCAATACGGGTCGGCCCAACCCTTCGACTTTCCGGAGAGCGGCAGAGACGAAATCTGAAACCACGGGCACCCTTGGGCTGTTGCACCGACATCTTCTCGTTTGGCGGCGTGATCCGTCTCCCATCATTGTCTCTGTCCGGCATAGCGGAGAAGATGTTGTCGCCGACCGAGGCGAAGACAGCGCGCGGCAAGCAGGCTACCAGCGGCGCCAAAGGCGATTCGTCATCGTCGAGGAAATCGCTCGACATGACGATTGGGAGTTATGATGACGCGAACCGCAGGTCCCCCGTCGAACCTGACCTGGCAGCCGCTGCAACCGCGTGAGAGACGATGCGCGCAGATGGGGCAGCGGCCGGCCATCGCTTGGCTGACGGGTTTGTCCGGTGCCGGCAAATCGACCATTGCCGATGCGGTCGATCGCGCGCTGACGGAGGCCGGCCGTTGCACCATGGTACTCGATGGCGACAACCTGCGTCAGGGCCTCAATCGCGACCTCGGCTTCACCGCGGCCGACCGCATCGAGAACATTCGCCGTGCCGCCGAGGCCGCACGCCTCATGGCGGAGGCCGGGCTTGTGGTGATCGTCTCCCTGATCTCGCCGTTTCGAGCCGAGCGTGCGGAGGCCCGAGCGATCGCGGGCGACATTCCCTTCCTCGAAGTGTTCATCGACACGCCACTCTCGGTCTGTGAGGCCCGCGATCCGAAGGGCCTCTATGATCGGGCACGAGCGGGCCAGATCCCCAATTTCACCGGAATTTCAGCCCCCTACGAGGCGCCGACCGAACCGGACCTCGCGCTCCAAACCCGCGACCACGCCGTCGCTGAATCCGCCGAGCCGCTCATCACCGCGCTGCTGTGCCTGAGCGCCCACGCACCGGGCGGGGCGGCGTAGCGCGGCTTGCCGTCCCGAAGATGAGCGCGACCATCGGTTCCATCCCCTGGTCGCGCGGGACAGCCGGGCTAATTGAAACGCTTCCAGACAGGATGCGGGCCCGGGAGCCGTCTTTCGCATGACGTTTCGTCTGACGCTGACCGTCAACGGTGAGCCGCGCGCAATCGAACTCGACGATCCGCGCGTCACCCTCCTCGACCTCTTGCGCGAGCGACTCGCCCTCACCGGCTCGAAGAAGGGCTGCGACCGGGGCCAGTGCGGCGCCTGCACCGTTCTGGTGAACGGGCGGCGGGTCAACTCTTGCCTCGCGCTTGCCGTGAGCCTCGACGGGGCGGAGGTTCTGACCATCGAAGGCTTGGCGGTGGGCGATCAGCTCCACCCGGTCCAGGCCGCCTTCATCGATCATGACGGCTTCCAGTGCGGCTTCTGCACGCCGGGGCAGATCATGAGCGCCGTCGGCCTGATCCGCGAGGGCCATGCGGGCGACGATCCCGAGCGGGTGCGCGAGGGGATGAGCGGCAATCTCTGCCGTTGCGGCGCGTATATCGGCATCACCGAGGCGGTCCTCGATGCCCAGGCCCGCAGCGCCGGTATCGGGCAGGGAGACGCCGCGTGAATCGTTTTGATTACATCCGCGCCGGCAGCATCGCCGAGGCCGTTGCCGCAGCTGCCGAGCCAGGTGCGGCCTATCTCGCCGCCGGCACTAACCTGCTCGACTTGATGAAGGGCGGCATCACCCGACCCGGTCGCCTCGTTGATGTCACGCATCTGCCCGGCCTCGACCGGATTGAGCAGGGGCCGGATGGCGGCGTCCGCATCGGCGCGCTCGTGCGCAACAGCGACCTCGCCTACGATCCGCGCGTCTCGAAAGCGTATCCCGCCGTGGCAGAAGCCCTCCTGTCGGGGGCCTCGGCGCAACTGCGCAACGCGGCGACGGTGGCCGGCAACCTGCTGCAGCGGACCCGCTGCCCCTACTTCTACGACCCCGCCAGCGCCTGCAACAAGCGCGAACCCGGTGTCGGCTGCGAGGCGCGCGGCGGCGAGACGCGGCTCCATGCCGTGCTCGGTTGGAGCGAGCACTGCATCGCCATCCACCCCTCCGATTTCTGCGTGCCGCTGGTCTCGCTCGACGCGACCGTCGAGATCGAGGGCAAGGCCGGCACCCGCGAGGTACCGCTCGAAGCACTCTACCGTCTGCCGGAAGACCGGCCGGACCAGGAGACCGTTCTGGAACCCGGCGACCTCATCGTCGCCCTGCGCCTGCCGGCGGATGCCGCGGGCTTTGCCGGGCATTCCCGCTACCTCAAGGTCCGCGACCGCACCTCCTACGCCTTCGCCGTGGTCTCGGCCTCGGCCTCGCTGCGGCTCGACGGCGGCCGGATCGGCGAGGCGCGGATCGCGCTGGGCGGCGTCGCCCTCAAGCCCTGGCGCGCCCGCGCGGCCGAGGCGGTGTTGGCCGGCGCGGAACTGAGCGAGCGGAGCTTCCGGGAGGCGGCCGACGCGGCTCTGGCCGAGGCTCGGCCCTCCGGCGACAACGCCTACAAGATCGAGCTGGCCCGCCGCCTCATCGTGCGAGCCCTGACGCTGGCCGCCGCCGGCACCCCGGAGCGCATGCCGGCGCTTCCGGCCTCTGCCTTCTCGGGAGACGCGCTCCATGCCTGACATCGCTTATGAGCAGGCCCGGCACGGGTCGAGCATCGGCCAGCCGCTGACCCGCCGCGACGGCCTCCTGAAGGTCACCGGGCAGGCGACCTACGCCGCCGACAACCGGCCGGAAGGCTTGCTTCACGCGGTGGTGGCGGTGAGCCGCATCGCCCGTGGCCGGGTGGCCGGTCTCGACGTTGCGGCGGCTAAGGCCCATCCCGGCGTGGTCGAGGTGATGACGGGCGCCAACGCACCGCGCCTCGCCCAGGACCCGGACGCGAAGGACAACCCCTTCATGTTCCGGCTCGATCTGCTGCAGAACGACCGCGTCCGCTACGCACACCAGCCGATCGCTGTGGTGATCGCGCAGACGCTGGAAGCCGCGACCGAGGGCGCCGAACTGCTGGCCCCGCGCTACGAGGTGGATCCGCCGCGCATCGGGCTCGATGCGGAAGAGCCGCAGGAGCCGGAGGGCGTCGGTGCGGGCGACAAGACGATCGTGTCGCGCGGCGATGTCGAGGCCGGGCTGGGACAGGCCGAGCGCCGGGTCGAGGCGACCTACGAGACGCCGGCGCAGTATCACAACGCCCTCGAACCCCACGCCGTCGTGGCGCAATGGGACGGCGACCGGCTCATCGTCGATACGCCGAGCCAGGGGCTCGCCATGGCCAAGATGCGGCTCGCTGGCCTGTTCGGGCTCAACCCGAAGAACATCCTGGTCCGCTCGCCCTTCCTCGGCGGCGGCTTCGGCTCGAAGGGGTTTCTCTCCGGGCCGCAGGTGCTCGGGGTGATGGCGGCTAAACTCGTCGGCCGGCCGGTGAAGCTCGTGCTGCGTCGGGAGCAGATGTTCGGCCCTGTCGGCCACCGCGCCGAGACGCGCCAGACGCTGCGGCTCGGCACCGACGCGTCGGGCGCGCTCACCGCCCTCGACCACCACACGCTGACGGCGACGAGCTGCTTCGACGATTTCTACGAGCCGGCCAGCGCCATCTCCCGCTACCTCTACGCCACCCCCGCACTCTCGACGCGCCATTCCGGCGTTCGGGTCGATACCGGCACACCGCTCTTCATGCGTGCGCCCGGCGAGGCTTCGGGCAGCGTCGCTCTGGAGGGCGCCATCGACGAGATGGCGGAAGCCTGCGGCCTCGACCCGCTCGAATTCCGCCTGAAGAACTACGCCGAGGACGAGCCGATCTCCGGACGGCCCTTTTCCTCGAAGGCCCTGCGCGAATGTTACGCGCAGGGTGCCGCCCGCTTCGGGTGGGACAAGCGCCCCCCGGCGCCCCGCTCGATGCGCGATTCCGCCGGGCGCCTCGTCGGCTACGGCATGGGCACCGCCCTGTTCCCGGCCCTGATGATGCAGGCGGAGGCGCGGGCCGAGATTCGCGCCGACGGCACCGGCACGGTGGCGCTCGGCGCCCACGACATGGGGCAGGGCGCCTGGACCGCGCTGGCCCAGATCGCCGCCGACGGCCTCGGGATCGACCTCGCGCAGCTCGATTTCCAGAGCGGCACCTCGGACCTGCCGAATGCCGGCATCGCCGGCGGCTCGGCCCACACCGCCACCGCCGGCACGGCGATCCATTCCGCCGCCGCCGCGGTGCTGGCGCAACTCGCGGATCTCGCCACCAATGACGAGAGCTCGGCCCTCTATGGCGCCGGCAATGCGGGCGTCTATGCCCGCGGCGGCCGGCTCGTGCGCCGGGACGACGAGGGTCGCAGCGAGTCGTTCTCGGAGATCCTGAACCGGGCCGGCCGCGCGTCGGTCTCCGCGCAGGGGCAGGGCGCCGCCGATCCGGCCGCGCGCGAGGCCTATGCCATGCACGCCCACGGCGCGGTCTTTGCCGAGGTCAGCGTCGATCCCGATCTCGGCCAGATCCGCGTCACCCGCCTCGTTGGCGCGTTCGCGGCCGGCCGAATCGTCAACCCGCGCCTCGTCACGAGCCAGTATTACGGCGGCATGATCTGGGGCGTGTCCTTCGCGCTCCACGAGAACGCCGTGGTCGATCCCCGCTCGGGCCGTGTGATGAATGCCAATCTCGGCGAGTACCACGTGCCCGTGAACGCCGACGTGCCGTCGATCGAGGCGATCCTCGTGGACGAGCACGACCCGCACGTGAACCCGCTCGGCATCAAGGGCGTCGGCGAGATCGGCATCACCGGCACGGCGGGTGCCATCGCCAACGCGGTGTATCACGCGACGGGGATTCGGGTGCGCAAGACGCCGATCACGCTGGATCGGTTGTTGGGATGACGATGCTGAGGGTGGGGCGCCCACTCGCGCCCTCATCCTGAAGTGCCGCGAGGCAGCCTCGAACGATCTTCCAGTCCCCGCGCGATCCCTGGAGGATCCTTCGAGGCCGATTGGCTGCGGACCTCAGGATGAGGATCGGGGTTGGCGAGGCGCGCTCAGATATCTCTATCGGATGGCGTGTCAGGGCGGAGACCGAGGGCATCCTCCAGAAGCCTCAGCGCCTCCGCCACCGAAAGCCGCCGGATCTCGGCCCGTCCCGGATCGCCGAAACGCCGCTCGGCGTGGCAGGTGGCTCCGCCCTTCACGGCGAGCCCGAAATGCACCAGCCCGACCGGCTTGGCGTCGCTGCCGCCGCCCGGCCCGGCAATGCCGGTGACGGAGACTGCCACGTCCGCCCGTGACGCCTTCAGCGCGCCGTCTGCCATGGCGCGGGCCACCGGCTCGCTCACCGCGCCGTGCGCCGTGATGAGGTCCATCGGCACGCCGATCGACTCGGCCTTCGCTTCGTTGGAGTAGGTGACGAAGCCGCGCTCCACCACCGCCGAGGAACCGGGCACCGCCGTGAGCAGCCCCGCCACGAGACCGCCGGTGCAGGACTCGGCGGTCGCGATCTTTTTGCCAGCCGCCGCATAGGCCCGCACCAGCGCCTCGGCGCGGGCGAGCAGGGCGGCGTCTTCGATCACGAACGGCGCTCGCTGGTCTCCGCCTCGGTCTCCAGCTCCGTGCAGACTTCCGGCAGCCGCACCGTCGCGGCGGCCTGGGCGGCGAGGCCCTCGGCGCGGCCGACGAAGCCGAGCTTTTCCGTGGTCGTCGCCTTGATCGAGACGGAGGAGAGCGGCACGCCCGCGATCTCGGCGATGCGCGCGCGGATCGCCTCGCGGTGCGCGCCGATACGCGGGGCTTCCGCCAGCACCGTGATGTCGAGATGATCGATCTTGCCGCCGCGGGCGCGCACCAACTCGCAGGCGTGGGCCAGGAACTGGTCGGAGGCCGCGCCGCGCCACTTCTCGTCGGAGGGTGGGAAGTGGGTGCCGATGTCGCCGTCGGCGATGGCGCCGAGCAGCGCGTCGGTGAGTGCGTGCAGCGCCACGTCACCGTCGGAATGGGCGAGAACGCCCCGGTCGGCGGGGATCTTCACGCCGCCGAGCCAGACATGGTCGCCCTCCGTGAAAGCGTGGACGTCGAAGCCGGTGCCGAGGCGGGTCACGTAAGTGGTCATGGAGTCATCCGATATCGCGGGCGTGAGCTCAGAGAAAGCCCGTCCGGAGAAGGTCCGGTCGGCCTCGATCAGGTCCGCCGCCTGGGTGATCTTGCGGTTGCGGGCATCGCCCTCGAACACCACGACCGGCAGCCCAGCCCATTCGGCGAGCGCCCCGTCATCGGTGAAGCCGTCGCGGCCCTCGGCGACGGCGCGGCGATGCGCGTCGAGGAGCAGGCTGAAACGGAAGCTCTGCGGGGTTTGCACCGCGCGAAGATTTTCGCGAGCCGGGGTCTCGTGGACGCGGCCGATGCCGGGCGCGATATCTTCAACGAGCTTGATCGTGTCGGAGACCGCGATGCCCGGCACCGATGCGCCGTGCTCGGAGCCGGCCGCGACCGCGCGGGCGATCAGCGCCTCGTCCACGAAGGGACGCGCTGCGTCGTGGACAAGCACGAGGTCGGGCGCACCGGAGCGGGCGAGCCCTTCGAGCCCGGCCGCCACCGATTGCTGGCGCGTCGCCCCGCCCGGCACAGGTTCGGCGAGTTTTTCGCGATGCGCTGGTTCGAGGTCAGCGAGGCATTCGCGGTAGAAGTCCCTCGCGTCCGGCGCGATCACCGGCTGGATGCGGGTGATGCGGGGCGATTGCGCCAGCGCCGCCAGCGTCCGCGTCAGGACGGCCCGGCCGCCGACGCGGCGATATTGCTTGGGCAGGTCGCCGCCGACACGCAGGCCCTTGCCGGCCGCCACCACGACCGCCGCCACCGATTTAGTCCCCGGCTCCTGCCCATACGGCCGTGCGGCGTGGTCGGACATGCTGGGCCTCGAATGGAAATCATCTGGGGATGGATGGGGATCGCCGCGTCCTTATGCGTCAAGATGCGCGAAGGCAAACGCAGCAGGCGCTTGCGTCCGCCCGCCATTTGGCTACTTATTGGGCACAATGACACGTGACCATTATTTGAGCGCGCTGCGCGGAGCCGACGATCGGGGGGTGATGAGCCCGCCGGTTCTGCTGGCGCCGCTCTCAGGCGTCACCGATCTGCATATGCGGCGCCTCGCTCAGCGGCTCGGCGCCAGCGCCGTGGTCTCGGAGATGGTCGCGGCGGCCGAGCTGGCGAAGGGTGACGCCGAATCGCAGGTCCGGGCCGAGGGCGCCGGGGTGAACCCGCACGTGGTGCAGCTCGCCGGCTGTGCCCCCGAACCGATGGCCGAGGCGGCCCGCATCGCTGTGGCGAACGGGGCGGATGCCATCGACATCAATATGGGGTGCCCGGCCAAGACCGTGACCGGCGGCGAATCGGGTTCGGCGCTGATGCGCGACCTCGATCACGCCGTGCGCCTTCTCGCGGCTGTGCGCGGCGCGGTCGATGTACCGGTGACCGTGAAGATGCGGCTCGGCTGGGACCACGCGAGCCTCAACGCCGCCGAACTGGCACGGCGCGCCGAAGCGATCGGGCTCGACGGCGTGACGGTTCACGGCCGCACCCGGCAGCAATTCTACAAGGGCCGGGCCGATTGGTCGGCGATCCGTCCCGTGGTCGAGGCGGTGCGCATCCCCGTCATCGCCAACGGCGACATCACAGGCGTCGAGGAGGCCCGTGCCTGCCTCAGCCAGTCCGGTGCGGCGGGCGTGATGGTCGGGCGCGCGGCGGTCGGGCGTCCCTGGCTCGTCGGCGAGATCGCCGCCGGGCTCGCCGGACGCGTGGCTCCGCCGCTCTCGGCCGAGGAGCGGGCGGCGGCCGCGGCCGAGCATTATCAGGGGCTGATCGCGCTCTACGGCGCGGCGATGGGCGTGCGCCACGCCCGCAAGCATCTGGCCGCCTATGCCGACATCGCCGGTGGTTTGCCCCCGGACGACCGGCGCCGTCTCGTCACCACCCACGATCCGGCGGAGGCGCTCCGCCTCCTGCGGCGCGCGTTCCTCGAACCGGCCGGGGCGGCGACCACGCCCCTCGGCGAGGCGGCCTGATGCCCTTTTCCGACGAGCCCGCTCCCGAATCCCTGCCGCCGGCCGAGGCGGTGCTCAATTCACTGCCGCTGCCGGTCCTCACCATCGGGCCGGACGAGCGGATCCTGCGCGTCAACCACGCCGCCGAGCTGTTCTTCGACGCCTCTGCCCGGCTGATGCTGCGCGGGCGGCTTCGCGACATCATCCCGTTCTCTTCGCCGATCATCGCATTGGTGACCGAGGTGCGCCGCCGCCGCTCCTCGGTCTCGGAATACCGTGTGGAGCTGGTCCAGCCCCGCTCGGGGACCGAGCGCAGCGTCGATGTCTTCGCCACGCCCCTGCGCGACGAGGACGACTCGGTGGTGCTGATGCTGCAAGAGCGCACCATCGCCGACAAGATGAACCGGCAGCTCACCCATCGCGGTGCCGCCCGCTCGATGGTGGCGCTCGGCGCGATGCTCGCTCACGAGATCAAGAACCCGCTCGCCGGCATCCGCGGCGCGGCGCAGCTTCTCGAACAGGAGAGCGACGAAGAGGACCGGCTGCTGACCCGCCTGATCTGCGACGAGTCGGATCGGATCGTACGCATCGTCGAGCGGATGGAGCTGTTCGGCGACGAGCGGCCGGTGGAGCGAGGCCCCGTCAACGTTCACGGCGTGCTCGATCAGGTGAAGCGCTCGGCGCAATCCGGCTTTGCCCGTCACATCCGCTTCATCGAGAACTACGACCCCTCGCTGCCGCCCGTCCTCGGCAATCGGGACCAGTTGATCCAGGTGATCCTGAACCTCGTGAAGAACGCGGCCGAGGCGATCGGCACGGACACGGTCGAGGGCGAGATCACACTCTCCACCGCCTTCCGCACCGGCCTGCGCCTCCAGATTCCCGGCTCGCGCGAGCGCGTCAGCCTGCCGATCGAGGTCGCGGTGCGCGACAACGGGCCAGGCATTCCGCCCGATATGCTGTCGGACCTGTTCGACCCCTTCGTCACCACCAAAGTGCAAGGCTCCGGCCTCGGACTTGCATTGGTGGCCAAGATCGTCGGCGACCATGGGGGCATCGTTGAATGCGATCCCGTCCCCCGCCGCACCGCCTTCCGGATCCTCCTTCCCATGTCGAGCGCCCGCGACGGGCGTGAATCGGCCGCGGAGCGCTGAGTCGAGAGCCATGCCCAACGGCCACATCATCGTCGCGGACGACGACGCCGCGATCCGCACCGTGCTCAACCAGGCCCTGTCTCGGGCCGGCTACGAGGTTCGCACCACCTCGAATTGCTCGACGCTCTGGCGCTGGGTCGCCCAGGGCGAGGGCGACCTCGTCATCACCGACGTGATGATGCCGGACGAGAACGTGTTCGACCTGCTGCCGCGCATCAAGCGCGTTCGGCCGGAACTGCCGATCATCGTGATGAGCGCGCAGAACACCTTCATGACCGCGATCCGCGCCTCCGAGCGCGGTGCCTACGAGTACCTGCCCAAGCCCTTCGACCTGAAGGAGCTGATCGCGATCGTCGGCCGCGCGCTGTCACGCCCCCGCGGGACGCCCGCCCCGGGAGCCGGGCCGGAGAACGAGGACATCCCGCTGGTGGGCCGCTCGCCGGCCATGCAGGAGATTTACCGGGCGCTGGCCCGCCTGATGCCGACCGACCTCACCGTGATGATCACGGGCGAGTCCGGCACCGGCAAGGAGCTGGTCGCCCGCGCGCTGCACGATTACGGCCGCCGCCGCACCGGGCCGTTCGTGCCCGTCAACATGGCGGCGATTCCCCGCGACCTGATCGAATCGGAGCTGTTCGGCCACGAGAAGGGCGCCTTCACCGGCGCGCTCTCGCGCTCGGCAGGCCGGTTCGAGCAGGCGGAGGGCGGCACGCTGTTCCTCGACGAGATCGGCGACATGCCGATGGAGGCGCAGACCCGGCTGCTGCGCGTGCTTCAGCAGGGCGAGTACACCACCGTCGGCGGGCGCGTGCCGATCAAGACCAACGTCCGCATCATCGCCGCGACCAACAAGGATCTGCGCGTCTCGATCCAGCAAGGCATCTTCCGCGAGGACCTGTTCTTCCGCCTCAACGTCGTGCCCCTGCGCCTGCCGGCGCTGCGCGAGCGCTCGGAGGACGTGCCGGACCTGATCCGCCACTTCTTCGTGCTGGTGGAGCGCGAGGGCCTGACCCGGAAGACGCTCGACGCCGACGCGATGGAGCGGCTGAAGCGCTACCGCTGGCCCGGCAACGTGCGCGAGTTGGAGAATCTCGTTCGCCGTCTCGCCGCGCTCTACCCGCAGGAGACCATCACCGGTCCGGTCATCGAAGCGGAACTCGACACGCTCCCTCTCGCCCAGCCCGCGGCCAACGGCAACGGCGCGGCCCGCAAGAACGCGAACGGGGCCTCCGACAGCGAGACTTTGTCCGGCGCGGTCGAGCGGCACCTCGCCGACTACTTCTCGGGGTATCGCGACACGCTTCCCCCGCCCGGCCTCTATCACCGCATCCTGCGCGAGATCGAAGGCCCGCTGATCGGCGCGGCTTTGGCCGCCACCCGCGGCAACCAGATCCGCGCGGCCGAGCTCTTGGGCGTCAACCGCAACACCTTGCGCAAGAAGGTGCGGGACCTCGATCTGCAAGTGTTTCGCACGTCGCGGTGACCCGTTCCGCACTTCGCGACGACCTGTTTCGCACCGCGCGGTGATCCCCCTCTGTTCTCCTCGGCCGCGCTTCGCTAAAGGCGCGCCATGCTGCGCCTTCGCGAGTACCAGCGCGCCGCCCTCGACGCGCTCGATCATCACTGGGACGGGGGCGGTGGGCCCGGCCTCGTCGTGCTGCCGACCGGCGCCGGCAAGGCGCTCGTCATTGCGGCCCTGATCCGCGAATGGCTGGATCGGGCGCCAGACGCGCGGATCTGCGTCGTCACCCATGTCCGTGAACTCGTGGTGCAGAACCACGGCGAATTGCTCGCCTACTGGCCCGGGGCGCCCGCCGGCATCTTCTCCGCCGGTGTCGGCCGTCGGGAGGCGCACGCGCAGGTCGTATTCTGCTCGATCCAATCGGTCCGTGACCGGGCCGAACTGTTCGGCGCCATCGACCTCATCGTCATCGACGAGGCCCATCTCGTGCCGCGTGCGAGCGAGACCGGCTACGGCCGCTTCCTCGCCGCGGCGCGGGCGGGCAACCCGGATCTGAAGGTCGCCGGCTTCACCGCCACGCCCTACCGGCTCGATTCCGGCCGGCTCGACGAGGGCGAGGGGCGGGTGTTCGAGCGGATCGTCTACGAATCATTGGTCGGCGACCTGATCCATCGGGGCTATCTCGCGCCCCTCGTCTGCAAGGCGACCGCGCTCGCCCTCGACGTCACGGGGGTGCCGAAGCGCGGCGGCGATTACATCCCCTCGGCGCTGGAGGCGGCGGTCAACCGCGAGTGGATCACCCGCGCGGCGGTCGAGGAGATGGTGGGCTATGGCCGCGAACGGCGGGCGTGGCTCGCCTTCTGCGCCGGGCTCGCGCACGCCGCCTCCGTGTGCGACGCGATTCGCGCGGAGGGGATCTCCTGCGAGACCGTCACCGCCGAAACCGGCAAGCGCGAGCGGGACCGGATGGTCCGCGAGTTCCGGGCCGGAAAGATCCGCTGCCTCGTCTCGGTCGGCGTGCTCTCGACGGGCTTCAACGTGCCGGAAGTCGACCTCATCGCTCTGCTACGTCCGACCCAATCGGCCGGGCTCTACGTGCAGCAGGTTGGCCGGGCCCTGCGCCGGGCGCCGGGCAAGTCGGATGCGATCGTGCTCGACTATGCCGGATTGGTGCGGATGCACGGCCCGGTGGATGCGGTGACCGCCCGCAGCGTCGCGCTCGGGCCGGCACCTCTCGGCTTCGCGCGGGCCAAACCCTGCCCCGGCTGCGGCGCGCTGATCGCCCTCAACGCCAGCACCTGCGAGGCCTGCTGGGTGGAGCCCGAACCGGAGGACGAGGAGGCGCCCCACGCCGCGAGCGCGGAGGACGCCATGCCGATCCTGTCCGAATCGATCTCCCACTGGCGCGACGTGACCGGCTGGCGCCTCGACCCTGTCCCCGGTGGTTCGGGCCCAGACCGGCTCGAAGTGTCGTTTCGCTGGCGCGGCGGCGGATGCCGGGTCGAGGTCTGCCTCGAACATTCCGGCCATGCCCGCGAGAAGGCGGTGCAATGGTGGCGCGCCTTCGGCGGTGCCGATCCGGTGCCGATGTCGGTCGCCGCGGCCCTGGAACGGGCCGACGAGTTGGAGCGGCCGGAGACCCTGCGGGTCGAAGCCGCCGGCCGGCTCTCCGAGAGCGTGACGGTGCGGTTTTCCGACGGTCGGCGGTTCCGAGACGTGCGCCGCTGGGGCACCCTGGCCGCCTGATCGGCGCCTCGATCGGACTGATTCGTATTAATTTCGCCACACTGATGTGGCCCCGCATCAGTGATGCCGCTTCTGTCGCGACGTTCTCAAAAGGTGCCGTCCGATGCCCCGTCCGCCGAGGACGGCGCCGAGGCGGTCGCGCGCCGGTTCGATTCGCCCCCGCGCGGTCCGGGCTGGATCGGGGCGGCGGTGGTGCTCACGGCGCTGATCTCGGCGTCGGTCACCTTCCTCATCCTCGCCGGCATCATCCAGATCACGCGGACCCCGACCTCGGGCGTGGTGCTCCTCGCGGTCAACGCCGCGCTGGTTCTCGCGCTCGTCGTCGTGATCGCCTGGGAGGCGCGGGTCTTCCTGCATGCCCGGCGCACCCATGCCTCGGTGGCGCGGCTGCACACCCGCATCGTCGGGCTGTTTAGCCTGATCGCGATCCTGCCGACGATCCTGCTCGCCATCGTCGCCTCTGTGACGATCGATGTCGGCCTGTCGCTGGGCTTCACCGACCGGGTCCGCGACGTGGTGCTGAAATCCGTGCAGGTCGCGGACGCCTACCAAGAGAATCACTGCCAGTCGCTCGCCCGCGAAATCCGCATCTTCGCCGACGACCTGACCCGCGCGCGGCCGAATTTCGACGTGAATCGCGAGTGGTTCGAGGGCTTCATGACCACCCGCGCCCAGGCGCTCGGCCTACCGATCGTCAAGATCATGCGCGGGCCGAACGAGGTGGTGGCGCGCGCCAATATCGACGTGCTCAAGCAGACGCGCCTGCCCTCGGCCGCCGCCTTCGAGGATGCGGCCAAATCGAGCGACCCGATCTGTCTTCTGCCGAACGAGGGCCGGGTCTTCGCCGCCCTGATGCGGATGCCGGCCTACGACAACGCCGTGCTGCTGGTGCAGCGCGAGGTGAGTCAGCTCGCCATCGACTTTCCCGGCGTCGCCCGCGCCGCGGCGGCCGAGTACCTGACCTTCGACGAGCTGCGCCGCTACGTGCAGATCGCCTTCGCTTCGGTCTTCATCCTGATCGCCCTGATCACGCTGCTCTCGGCGGTGTGGTTCGGGCTCAACTTCGCCAACCGCTTCGTTGCGCCGATCCGCCGGCTCATCAACGCCGCCGACGAGGTCGCCGCCGGCAATTTCTACGCCCGCGTGCCGGCCCGGAAATCCGACGGCGACCTCGCCCATCTCGGCGAGAGCTTCAACACGATGACGCTGGAGTTGCGCCGCCAGCACGACGGGCTGCGCGCGGCCAACGACCTGATCGACCGCCGCCGCCGCTTCACCGAAGCCGTGTTGTCGGGCGTCTCACCCGGCGTGATCGGTGTCGATGCCGACGGCGTCATCACCATCGCCAATCCCGGCGCGGAACGGACGCTCGGTCTCACCGCCAAGGAACTGGTCGGGCAGCCGCTCACGAACGTCGTGCCGGAGATCGCGGCGCTGTTCCCGGAGGCGGAGGGACGCCACCGCGCCCTGCAGCAGCAGATCCAGCTCGTGCGCGGCGGCCGCGAGCGCACCATTGCCGTCCGCGTTACCAGCGAGCAGGCGCAGGGCGAGGCGCGCGGCTACGTCGTGACGCTCGACGACATCACCGATCTCGTCACGGCGCAACGCACCTCGGCCTGGGCGGACGTGGCCCGCCGCATCGCCCACGAGATCAAGAACCCGCTGACCCCGATCCAGCTCTCGGCCGAGCGCATCCGGCGCAAGTACGGAAAAGTGATCACCACCGACAAGGACGTCTTCGAGCAGTGCACCGCCACGATCGTGCGGCAGGTGGATGAGATCAAGCGGATGGTGGACGAGTTCTCCTCCTTCGCCCGGATGCCGAAACCGGCGATCACGCAGCAGGATCTGGCCGAGATCGCCCGCCAGAACCTGTTCATGCTGCGCATGGCGCATCCCGACCTCGACTTCCCGTTCGAAACCGTCGGCGAGGACGAGAAGGGCCGCGTCGTCGCTGCCTTCGACGTTCGGCTGTTCTCCCAGGCGCTCACCAACATTCTCAAGAACGCCGTCGAGGCGGTTCAGGCGGTGCCGGAAGACGTGCTGACGGCCGATGGCGGCAAGGGTCAAGTACGCCTGCAACTCCTCGTCGAAGACGCGTTCGTGGTGATCGAAGTCACCGACAACGGAAAAGGCTTTCCGGCAGAGGGGCGCCAGCGCCTGCTCGAACCCTATATGACGACCCGCGAAGGCGGGACCGGCCTCGGGCTCGCGATCGTTTCCAAGGTGCTCGAGGAGCATGGCGGGGGGATCGAGCTGAACGACAACCCGGAAGGGCGCGGCGGACTGGTCCGCATGCGGCTGCCGCGGGAAGTCGGACGGCCGGACGAACGGAATTCCGGGACCGGTGCGGGACAGGAGCGGGATCGCTCCGCGGCACCGGACGCGCGTGACAGGACAACGATGGATAAGAACACGGAGGACGCCATGGAAGCGCGACGCGTCGCGGAGGTGCTGCCATGAGCGCCGATATCCTGATCGTCGACGACGAAGCCGACATCCGCGATCTGGTCGCGGGCATCCTGGACGACGAGGGGCACCGCACCCGAACCGCGGCCGGGTCCGACGAGGCACTGGCGGCGATCGAATCGCGCCGGCCCCACCTCGTCTTCCTCGACATCTGGCTCCAGGGCTCGCGCCTCGACGGGTTGCAGGTGCTCGACCTCATCAAGGCGGGCCATCCGGACCTGCCGGTGGTGATGATCTCGGGCCACGGCAACATCGAGACCGCGGTGGCGGCGATCAAATCCGGCGCCTACGACTTCATCGAGAAGCCGTTCAAGGCCGACCGCCTGATCCTCGTCGCCGAGCGGGCGCTCGAAGCTTCGCGCCTCAAGCGCGAGGTGCGCGACCTCAAGGTCCGCTCAGGACAGGCCAGCCGCATCGTCGGCGCCTCGGTCGCGGTCAACCAGCTCCGCCAGACCATCGAGCGCGTAGCACCGACCAACGCCCGGGTGATGATCTCGGGCGCGCCGGGTGCGGGCAAGGAACTCTCGGCGCGCACCCTGCACGCCGCCTCCTCGCGGGCGAGCGGGCCCTTCGTCGTCATCAACGCGGCGACGATCACGCCGGAGACGATGGAAGCCGAGCTGTTCGGCGTCGAAGGCGGAGAGGGCCGGGTACGGCGCGTCGGCGCCCTGGAGGAGGCCCATGGCGGCTCCCTCTACATCGACGAAGTCGCCGACATGCCCAAGGAGACGCAGAGCCGGATCCTGCGCGTCCTCGTCGATCAGAACTTCCAGCGTGTCGGCGGCACCGCCCGCGTCCACGTCGATGTCCGCATCGTCTCGTCCTCCTCCCGCGACCTGACCGAGGAGATCGCCGCCGGGCGCTTCCGCGAAGATCTGTTCCACCGCCTCTCGGTGGTGCCGATCCGCATTCCCTCGCTCGCCGAGCGGCGCGAGGACGTGCCGGAACTCATCACCTTCTTCATGGAGCAGATCTCGGCGGCCACCGGACTGCCGCGGCGGCGCATCGCCGAGGACGCGATGGCGGTGCTCCAGTCGCACGACTGGCCCGGCAACGTCCGTCAGTTGCGCAACAACGTCGAGCGGCTGATGATCCTGACCCAGAGCGATCCGGAGCAGGAGGTGACGTCCGAGATGCTGCCGACCGAGATCGGCGCGCTCGTGCCGACGACACCGACCGGTGCGGGCGGCGAGAAGCTGATGAGCCTGGCCCTGCGCGAGGCGCGCGAGATCTTCGAGCGGGAATACCTCATCGCGCAGATCGCCCGCTTCTCCGGCAACATCTCCCGCACGGCCGAATTCATCGGCATGGAGCGCTCGGCTCTCCACCGGAAACTGAAGTCGCTCGGCATCGGGCCATAATGGCCGGCCGCCGCCCGCCTCTCGGGAGGACGGGCGGCGGGAGCAGTTGCAAGGGGTGGATATTGACGCTTTGCGCTGCGGGGGACCTCTTGCATCGCGGCAAGCTTCGCCCTGTAATGGAAACGGCCCGGCAGAGCGGTCCCAACACGTGAGAGCGCCGCCCCGCGCTTCAGCCACGGGACCCTGCTGATCCGTGGCGCGGGTCTCGAAACTAAGGATAAAAAGAAATGGCGGGCGAGCGCGCTCAGAACCTCCAGGATACGTTCCTGAATCATGTCCGCAAGAACAAGATCCCGCTGACGATCTTCCTCGTCAACGGGGTCAAGCTTCAAGGTGTCGTGACGTGGTTCGACAACTTCTGCGTCCTGCTTCGTCGGGACGGGCACTCCCAGCTCGTCTACAAGCACGCGATCTCGACGATCATGCCGGGTCATCCGGTGCAACTGTTCGAGCCGGACGAAACGGCGCCTGAAAAAGCCTGACTGTGCGAAGCGAGCCGGTTTCCGCCATTTGCGGACGTCGACGGATGTAAAATGGTGTCATCGTTCCAACATAAGGGAGCGATGACACGGAGACGCCATGACTGAAATCCTTCCGCCCGGCGAAGCACGCTTGCAGGCGAAGGCCGCCCCCGAGGGCGAGATTGCCGCCGCGACCCGCACGCTGGTTCTCGGCCCCTATCTCACACGCGCCGCTCAGCGGCTTGCCCCGGGACAGACGGAGACCGTGCGCTCCGACGAGGCGCGGCTCGACGAAGCCGTCGGCTTGGCCGCCGCCATCGAGCTCGACGTGTTCCGGGCGATCTCGGTGCACATCCAGCGCCCGCGTCCCTCGACCTATCTCGGCAAGGGCCGGGTCGAGGAGGTCACCGGGCTCATCAAAGCCGAGGAAATCGGCCTCGTGGTGATGGATTGCGCCCTCTCGCCGGTGCAGCAGCGCAACCTCGAAAAGGCTTGGGGCGCGAAGGTCATCGACCGGACCGGCCTGATCCTCGAGATCTTCGGCCGGCGCGCCTCGACCCGCGAGGGCACGCTTCAGGTCGAGCACGCCCATCTCGCCTATCAAAAGTCGCGTCTTGTGCGGTCGTGGACCCACTTGGAGCGGCAGCGCGGCGGCTTCGGCTTCCTCGGCGGGCCCGGTGAGACCCAGATCGAGGCCGATCGGCGGATGATCCAAGAGCGGATGACCCGGATCGAGCGCGACCTCGAAGCCGTGACCCGCACCCGCGGCCTCCACCGCAAGAGCCGCGCGCGGGTGCCTTATCCGATCGTGGCACTGGTCGGGTACACCAACGCTGGCAAGTCGACGCTGTTCAACGCCCTGACCAAGGCTGAGGTGCGGGCGCAGGACATGCTGTTTGCCACCCTCGACCCGACCGCGCGGGCGACCAAGCTGCCGCACGGCGAAACGGTCATCCTGTCCGATACGGTCGGCTTCATCTCCGACCTTCCAACCTCGCTGATCGCCGCCTTCCGCGCCACGCTGGAGGATGTGATCGAGGCGGACATCCTGCTCCACGTGCGCGACGTCTCGCATGGCGACACCCAGGCCCAGGCCGAGGATGTCGAGGGCGTGCTGCGCGAACTCGGAATCGAGGCGGATGCGGACCGGATCATAGAGGTGTGGAACAAGGCCGACCTGCTTGACGACGGCGAGCGCACGCGCCTGCTCAACTTGAGCGCGGCGCATCGCGGTGCCGGGCCGGCTCCGATTCTCGTCTCGGCTCTGACGGGGGAAGGTCTTCCGGAACTCACCGAGCGGATCGAGGGGCAGGTGGCGCGGGCGCGATCGACCTTCGCCGTGACGCTTCCGCCCGAGGACGGCGCCGCCCTCAACTGGCTCTACGAGAACGCCGAGGTGCTCGACCGCCAATCCGAGACCGGCGGCGCGATCGCGCTCAAGATCCGCATCGCCCCGGAGAAGGAGCCCCGCTTCCTCAACCGGTTCGAGGCGGCGCAGCGCGTCGGTGGTCCGCAGACTTCACCCGCCGCATAAAGCCTCGCCCATTTGCGGGTTAGAATTCTTCGAAGAGAAGATTCCAGCAAACGAAAAGGCCGGAGCCGCTCATCGCGGCTCCGGCCTTTTCCCGTTTCAGAGCATCGTCCCGAACGCCGGTAGCCCGCTTTCGTGACGATGCTTTTGCGTTTGCGTCAGTCCTTCGGCGCAGCGTGGGCCACCATCGCGAGGCTGTGGTGCAGGCCGCTCGCGCCGCCGCCCACGACTTCGACCCTCGACCCGGTCTTGGCTCGCCGCGTAGCCCATTCCCGGATCATCTCCAGGCAGGTGTGATCGACATGGCGCAGATCCTGCGCTTCGAGCCGGACCGGCGAGCCTTCCGGAGTCCCCTCCAGCGCCGCCGTGAGGTGCGGCAGTTGCAGGAAGGTCGCCGAGCCCGAGAGCCGCAGTTCCGGCACCGCCTGAAGCGCTCCACCCTGCACCGCCTGCGCCGCGCCGCCCTCGATCTTGAGCGGGCCGCGGATGTAGTGCGGGATCACCTGCAGCAGGCTGAGCGCGAGGCCGGTGAGCACGCCGGTGAGCAGATCGGTGGCGACGACCATCACCATGGTGGCGAGCCAGATCGCGGCGGTGGGCAGGCCGTAGCGCTCGTGCAGGTGGAAGGCGTGGGCGGGGCTGACGAGGCGCCAGCCGGTCACGACGAGGATGCCGGCGAGGGAGGCGGTCGGCACGACCTTCAGAACCATCGGCAGGACCAGCAGGAAGGCGAGGATCCAGGTGCCGTGCAGGATGGTGGAGGCCCGCGAGGCCGCACCGGCCTGGACGTTGGCCGAGGAGCGGACGATCACGCCGGTCATCGGCAGGCCACCCGCGAGGCCGCAGAGGATGTTGCCGATACCCTGAGCACCGAGTTCGCGGTTGTACTGCGTGCGCGGGCCGTCATGCATCCGGTCCACCGCCGCCGCCGAGAGCAGGCTCTCGGCGCTGGCGATGACCGCGAGGGTAACCGCCATCAGGATCATCGCCGGCTCGGCCAGGCGGCTCCAGTCGCCCATACCGGGCATGGTGACGGCGGAGAAGATGTTTTCCGGCACCTCGACGCGCTTGACGTCCATGCTGCCCACGACCGCGACGATCGTACCCGCCAGGACGCCCATCAGGGCGCCCGGGATCAGCTTGAGCTTGGCCGGACGGATCTTCTCCCAGCCGATCATCGCGACGATGGTGGCGAGGCCGACGATGACGGCTCCGGGGCGGTTGCCTTCCGGACCGGAGACGAAGTTGAAGAAGGCGGCGGGGATGGCGATGAGGTTGTCGAGGCCGCTGGCCTTGGGCAGGGCGTCGGTCAACACGTGGATCTGGGCCAGCACGATCAGGATGCCGATGCCGGCCAGCATGCCGTGAACGACCGCCGGGGAGATCGCCCGGAACCAGCCGCCGACCCGGAGCGCCCCGGCGAGAAGCTGGATGGCGCCGGCCGCGACTAGGACCGGCCCGAGGGCGTCGATGCCGTACTCACGCACGAACTCGAAGACGATGACGGCGAGGCCCGCGGCCGGGCCGCTGACCTGAAGCGGCGAGCCGGCGAGGAAGCCGACAACGATGCCGCCGATGATGCCGGTGATGAGACCACGCTCGGCCGGCACACCGGAGGCCATGGCGATGCCCATGCAGAGGGGCATCGCCACGAGAAAGACGACGAAGGAGGACGGGAGATCCCGACCGATAGTGGACGGCATCAGCCGGGCGAGGGAGGCGCGCATAGCAAATTCTACTCCGCTGCGATGGCGTGAGGGCCGGCGAATTCCGGCGTGGCGATCCGGGATGCCGAAGCCTGGGCGACGGGGACGCCCGTGGCTTCATCGATGGGGACGAAGCGGCTGCGCTCGCCGCAATAGGCGAGCACCTGGCCACTCTCGATTTCGAAGAACCAGCCGTGCAGGCGCAGCTTGCCGCGGGCCAACGCCGTCGCCACGCTCGGATGCGTGCGCAGATTGCTGAGCTGCACCACAACATTCTCGAGGGCGATCGCGCGGTGGCGCTCCTTCGGGCCCATTCCCTCGGGATAGGCTTCGCAGACGATCTGTTTCGCCGCATGGCTGTGGCGCAACCAAGCCGCCACGTTGGGCATGTTGCCGAGCGCCTCGGGATTCATGAGGCCCTTCATCGCGCCGCAATCGGAATGCCCGCAGATCACGATGTCGAGCACGCCGAGGGCGACGACCGCGTACTCGATCGCGGAGGACACGCCGCCGTTCTGCTGCGAGAAGGGTGGCACGATATTGCCGGCGTTCCGGCACACGAAGAGGTCGCCGGGACCGGATTGCGTGATGTGCTCGGGCGAGACGCGGGAATCGGCGCAGGCAATGATCAGCGCCTGCGGCTGCTGGCCGTCGCGCACCAGCCGCTGATACATCTGCTGCTGGCCTGGGAAGACCGATCCTCGGAAGTTCGAGAGGCCTTGGATGATGCCGTCCACGTCAAACCCCGCTGTCCGTCACCACGCGTGAGCCGACACGCCGGGACGCATGAGATGCTGGCTGGATGACGGGCGCGTTCCGCCCGCCGATCCGCGAAGTCCAATCAGGCAAGACGCGGTGATGCCGGCGCCTCCGTCAGGCACGAGGCAACCAGCGCCGTCGCATGGCCTGCGACGACGTGTGAGCCGGCTCGATGTCGTCCGGGAATCCGGTCGGCCCGAGGCGGCGCGGCCGGAGATCGGATAGCAGGGACGTGGCCGGCGGCGCGGGTTGAGCGCCGCCGCCGGACAAGCCTTCGTTAGCGGGCCCGGCGCGGAGCGGTGCCGGCGGACCAGCGCGGCTGCACCGTACCCTGACGCAGAGCGGCGGTGGGGACTCCGCCCTTGGCGCCAGCGTTCTCACTCAGCATCGGCGCGCCGAGGATCTGGCCCGAGCCGGCACGCTGCGAGTGGAGCGAGCGGGGGTCGTGGTAGGGATCGTCCACGTAGCTGCTCATGAAACCGCCGCCAGCCTGCTGGCGGCTGCCGTTTCCACCGTCCTGCGCCTGCGCCGTGAGCGGCAGGGCAACGGCCGCAGCCGCCAGGAAACCGAGTGTCACAATGCGCTTCATGTCGAACATCCTCTCGTAATCCCTGAGTGGCGAACTTTTTTTCGTCTTTTTCAGGTGTCGCAATAAGACAGTAATTCCCGGAATTATATTTGGAAAGTGCGTTTTATCACCGGAATATACTTTCAGTTTAATCCTGGCAGATTGTTTGCTTCGTGCGCTACGGCACATTTCGGCGATAAACTAGCCGTGATCGACGGATGAAAATTTATCGGAATTGTCCAGGATTAAATCCAACTGCACTTTGAACAGTTTCTCTGATCGTTCATCGACGACGTGAATAGCGGTCGATCCTCAATGTCAGTGGACCCGCAAGACGTCGTAGCGTTTGAACGAGGGTAGCGACCACCACCGCGATTGGACCAAGCAGTCGTCGGACAGTCGGATCGGATCGGCGGACTTGACGCGACCAGCCCCGCATTGGAGCAAAGCGATGGGCTGCAAAGAGCAGAACCGCAGAGGAGTAAACATTAAAATATATTTATAATTATATCAGCACACGCTGTAAATCGGTCATCTCTCGACTAAAAATCTAGTAATACACATATATTTGGATCTCACTCACATACATCGAATCGTAATTTATCTTCCTCAAGCGATCTCGAAGAAAATTTATTGCGATATAATTTATTCGCCTGGAGCACGGCCTCCGCCCCAAACCTTGTAGACCTGCGCTATTCCAACACTCTCGTTGACCCGTCACATTGAGATCTGGCGCGAGATCCCAGCCTCGAAGCGTCTCGGACGGTCGATCCCGTGGCATCGATCGAGCGGAATGCTTCGAAGCCGAGCAGTTTCAAGAACCGCCATGTTCTTGGAAGCGATCTGGCGACAGCCTCTCAGCGGTGCCCGGCGGCCTGCTTGCGCCTGAGGAAGGCTTCCATCTGCGCGATCTCCGTGTCCTGCGCCTTCACGATGTCTTCGGCGAGCTTGCGGATCTCGGGATCCTTCGAGTGTTCGAGAGCGATCTTCGCCATATCGATCGCGCCGCGATGGTGCGGGATCATCCCGCGCACGAAATCGACATCGATGTCGTTGGTGTAGCGGATGTCCATCTCGCGATGCATGCGCGCGTCGGCCGCGCGAAAGGCTTTGGTCGCCGCGCTGTCATTCGCCGCGGCCTTCGCGTCCGGTCGACCATGGCCGTGATGGTGGTGCGGGTCCTGGGCGAAGGCTGCACCGGCCAGCATGCAGACGAAGAGACCGGCGGGGATTGTTTTCGGCATCGAGAATGCTCCTGGATCGGGGACGGAAATCAATCGAAGCGGGCGCTGGCGGTGACGCCGCCGGGCCCGGTGATGCGCACGGCGCCGCTGGGACGGTCTCCCAGGCTCGCCTCGGCCGTGCCGGCGAGCCGGTTGCCCGCAGGACTGAGGAGGACGCGGGCGGCCTTGGCGCCGGATTTGAAGATGGCGACCGCCTTGAACCCCTCGACCGGCAGGGGCTTGCCGTCTCCGTCGCTGAGATAGACCGAGACGGCCTCTGCCCGCGTCACGAGTTCGGCGTGCCATGCGCCCGCATCCTCGATACGACCGCCATTGGGGCCGGGCGGATGGTCGTGAGCATGGGCGTGCTGGGCGCTGGCGGGTGCAGCCAGCAGAACCAAAGCCAGCACGGCGCAGGGCATCGCACGGTTCATCGATCGTCTCCTTGAATGCGATGGATCAGAAGGCTTCACGCACCGGTGCGTGCAGCGCGTCGGTCCCGGCCGGGGCATGAAGCCGGGCGAAAGCGCCCCGCCCGAACGTCAGGACGAGGACGGGGGTGAGCACGGCATCGAGCAGGGTCGCGCTCATCAGGCCGCCGAAGATCGTCACGGCGACGGGGTGCAGGATCTCCTTGCCCGGCGCCGTGCCGTCGATGAGGAGCGGCACCAGGGCGATGCCGGCCGACAACGCCGTCATCAGCACCGGCGTCATCCGCTCCAGGCTCGCCCGAGTCACGAGAGCGGGCCCGAGGGCCAGGCCTTCGTCGCGGGCGAGGTTCAGCATGTGGCTGATCTTGAGGATGCCGTTGCGGGCGACGATGCCGGTGAGCGTGACGAAGCCGATCATCGAGGCGACCGAAAGCGGCAGGTCGGCGATCCAGAGCGCCAGAACGCTGCCGATCAGGGCCAGCGGCACGTTGCCCATCACGATCAGGGCCAACGTCACCGAGCGGTAGCGCCCGTGCAGCAAGGCGAAGACGAGGGCCAGCGACACGAGGCTGAGCCCGCCGATGGTGCGCGCGGCCTCCCCTTGCGCCTCGTAGCTGCCCTCCAGCCGGGCGCTCACGCCCTCGGGAAAGCGGGTCTCGTCGAGCACGCGGCGGATGCCGGCGATGATGGCTGCCATATCGGTGCGGCCGTCGGAATTGGCCTGCACCACGATCCGGCGCCGCCCGTTCTCGCGCAGGATCTGGTTCGGCCCATCGGTCTCGCGGATGTCGGCGACCTCGCGGGCCGGCACCCAGCCCGAGGGCGTCTCGATCAGGAGGTCGCCGAGCGCCTGCGGGCTGCGCCGCGCCTCAGGCAGACGCAGGGTGACGTCGAAGCGGCGCGGCCCGTCGGCGATGGTCGAGAGGGTGCGCCCGTTGGCGAGCCGGGCGATGGTCTCGACCACGGTCGAGGGCGAGACGCCGTAGAGGGCGGCGCGGCCGTAATCGACCCGGATGTCGAGTTGCGGGATGCGTACCTGCCGCTCGACCTGGAGGTCGGTGACGCCGGGCACCGCTGCCGCAATTGCCTCACGAAGGCCCTCGGCCGCGGCGCGCAAGGCGTCGAGGTCGTCGCCAAACAGCTTCAGGGCGATCTCGGCGCGCACGCCCGAGAGCATGTGGTCGAGCCGGTGCGAGATCGGCTGGCCGACATTGACCGTCACCGGCAGAACCGCGAGCCGTTCGCGGATCTCCGCGATCACCGTCTCGCGGGGGCGGCCCGCCTTCAGCCGTACTTCGAGATCGGAGGAGTGGACGCCTTCCGCGTGCTCGTCGAGTTCGGCGCGGCCGGTGCGGCGCCCGACGGTGGCGACTTCCGGCACGTCGATGAGGAGCCGCTCGGCGATGGCGCCGACGCGGCTGCTCTCGGCGAGCGAGATGCCGGGGCGGAAGGTGGCGTTGATGGTGAGCGAGCCCTCGTTGAAGGCCGGCAGGAAGGCGCGCGGCAGATGCGCCGCAGCAATTCCCGCCGCGACGACGCAGAGGGCGATGCCGGCCATCAGCACCCGCGGATGGGCCAGGGCCACCTCGAGCAGCGCCGCGTTGCCGGCCTTGAGCCGCCGCACCAGCACCGGTTCGCGCTCGGCCAGGCTCTTCATGCCCGGCAGCAGCCAGGAGGCGAGAACCGGCGTCAGGGTGACGGAAACGAGCAGGCTCGCGAGGATCGCGACGATATAGGCTTGGCCGAGCGGGGCGAAGAGCCGGCCCTCGATGCCGGAGAGCGCGAACAGCGGCACGAAGACGAGCACGATGATCGCGGTGGCGTAGACGATGCCGGAGCGCACCTCGCTGGAGGCAGCCACCACCACATCGAACACGCTGCGGGGCGAGCCCTCGGCCCGGTTCTCGCGCAGCCGGCGGAAGATGTTCTCGACATCGACCACCGCGTCATCGACCAGTTCGCCGATGGCGATGGCGAGCCCGCCGAGCGTCATGGTGTTGATCGAGAAACCCAACAGCCAGAACACCAGGGCCGTGGCCAGGATCGAAACCGGGATCGCGGTGAGCGAGATCAGGGTCGTGCGCGCGTTCATCAGGAAGGCGAACAGCACTACGGCCACCACTGCGACCGCCTCCAGCAGGACCCGCTCGACATTGGCGAGCGAGGTCTCGATGAAGTCCGCCTGCCGGAACAGGATCTTCTGGGCGTCCATGCCCTTCGGCAGGGTGGGCGCAATCTCCTTCAACGCTGCCTCGACGGCCTGCGTCAGGCGCACGGTATCGACGCCGGGCTGCTTCTCGACCGAGAGGATCACCGCCGGCTCACCGCGATAACCGCCATCGCCGCGCTTGGGCCGCGCCGCGAACGCCACCTCGGCGATCTGGCGCAGGTAGACCCGGCCCTCGATTCCCGGATTGCCCGTGCCGGATAGGCCGGCTTCCGCCGTCGCGCCCTGCGGGGCGGCCGGGATCACGAGGTTGCGCAGATCTTCCAGGCTCAGGGTGCGGCCGATGTTGCGGATCAGGATCTCGCGGGCATTGGCATCGGCAAACCCGCCGCCGGCATTGGTGCCGAAGCCGGACAAGGCGGTGGCGAGCGCCTCGTTGCTGACGCCGAGCGCCCGCATCGCCGCCGGGTTCGGGCTGACGCGGAACTGGCGCACCTCGCCGCCGATGGGGATCACCTGCGCGACGCCGGGGATCGAGAGCAGGCGCGGGCGGAGGGTGAAGTCCGCGGTCTCGCGGACCTGCATCGGGTTCGATGTCTCGCTCGTGACGGCAACGAGCAGGATGCCGCCCATGATCGAGGCGACCGGACCCATCTGCGGGACGATGCCGGCCGGCAGCTCGGAGCGCACCAGGGCGAGGCGTTCGGCCACGAACTGGCGGTCGCGGTAGAGGTCGGTCTCCCAGCCGAATTCGACGGTGACGATGGAGAGCCCGGCACTCGACACCGAGCGGACACGGGTGACGCCGGGCAGGCCGTTCATCCGGGTCTCGATCGGATAGGTGACGAGTTGCTCCACCTCCGGCGGGGCGTAGCCCTCGGCTTCCGTCATCACCGTGACGGTGGGACGGTTGAGATCGGGCAGCACATCGACGGGCAGGCGCGTGAGCGCGAGGCCGCCGGCCAGCACGAAGCCGAGGCAGAGGGCGAGAACCAGCACCCGGTTGAGCAGGGCGGCGCGAACGAGGAGGGCGAACATAGCGCGTTTCTCCTCAGCGGACCTGATCGAGAAGTTCGGCGCCCTGCACCACGACGCGCCGGCCGGCGTTGAGGCCGCCGGCCACGATCACTTGCTCGGCGTCCAGCGGCTCGACCCGCACGGGCCGCGGTTCGAACCGCTCGGCGGAGACGTGCTCGTAGACCACCGCGCCGCTCTCGGTGCGGACGATCCCCGCCCGGGGCACGGCCAATCCCCCGATGGTCTCGCCGGTCGGCGCCAGCACGGTCACGAACTGACCGAGCCGGACGCCTTCGGCGCTTCCGGTGATCGCGAACTGCACCGGCACCGCTTGGTTGCGGTCGGCGAGGCCGGTGCCACGGGAGGCCAGCGCCAGCGTGCGCCCATCGGGCAGCCGTGCGGTGGCAGCGGCGCCGGGCTCCAGGCCGACGAAGCTCAGCGCCTCGACATAGAGCTTGTCGGGATCGACGATGCGGAACACCATCGTGCCCGCCGCCGCCATCTGGCCAGCCACCGCAGCCCGCTCGGCGACCACGCCGTCCACCGGAGCGATCAGTTCTTCCGGCGCGCGGCGGATCGTGTCGAGGGCGGCGCGGCGGTCCTTCAGGCCGGCGAGTTCGGCGCGGGCGTCCTCCAGAGCGGTCTGAGCCACCGCACCGGTCGCGGCGAGGCGCTCGTAGCGGGCGACCTTGCGGCCGGTGATGGCGATCTGCTGGTCGAGGTCGCCTTGAGTCTGGCGCATGTCGGAGAGGTCGACCGCCTGGACCGGCGGCGTGACGGTCGCCAGCACCTCACCCTTGCGAACCCGTGTGCCGAGATTCGGGAAGCCACCGGGCGGGGGGGCGAGGCGGCCGCCGACCGACGATTGCACCACGCCGCTGGCATTCGGATCGGCGATGACGCGCCCCGGCAGTTCGACGGTACGGCGATGGTCGGCGATGCCGGTCAGGCCGGTGCGCAAAGCGAGCAGGCGCTGCATCGATTTGGGGACGAACACCGCACCGCCCGGCAGGCGCCGGGCGCGCTCGACGGGTGCGGCCGTGGGCGCGGTGAGCGCCACCCCCTGGACCGGCGCGGCCTCCTCTTCGCCGGACCCGTTTTTCTCGTGATCATGCCCCTCATGGGCGAGGGCGGCCGTACCAAGGAGCAGCGTCAAGGTCAGGGCGAGGACCGCGAAGGCGGGGAGCGCCCGGCGCGAGCGCACGAGCATGATGACGGCGAGCCCGAGCAGGAATCCACCCGCGGCCGCACCGATCGGACCCTGATGGGTGAGATGGCGCCGGAGATTGGCAAGCCACGCCGACGCCTCGGCCTGGACCGGCCTCGCTGCCGCCTCCGGTTCGGGCAGGTGCAGGTCGAGGGCCAGCACATCCGTCGTTCCGTCAGCGGTCACGGTGGCAAGCAGGTCGTATCGCTGACCCCAGGCGAGCCAGGGTGCGGCGATCTCGTAGACGCCGTCGCCGACGGCCCGCGTTTCGGCCGGGCCGTCCGGCGTCTCGATCTCGATCTCGGCGCCGTTCACGGGCTCATTGCTGGTGAAGCGATCGAGATAGAATCGTATCCGGTCGCTCGACGCCACCGCCACGAGTTCGAAGGTGGCCGAGGCCGCTTCGGCCCGAGGGGTGGTCCGGGCGGGGAGGGCCGGCGCCTCGACGCCGTGGCTGTGCCCCTCATGGGCCAGGGCGACACTGCCTGCGGCCGATGCAGCGGCCAGCACGAGCGAGACGGCAAGCGCCCGAAGCGCCGCCGCGATACGGATGGACATGGAGAACCAAACCTTCGCCGGATGAGCAACGACATCACCTGGTACGGAGCGTACCGGATGGGGATCGGGCGTCAGGCGAGGGTTCGGGGCGGCTCGATCTGCGCCTCGGGCACGATGCCCGACAGACGCGGCCCGTCGCGCGCAGGAGCAGAGGCCTGCGCGGCGGCCGGCGGAAGGGCCGGAACCGGTGACGGGGCAAGTCCAGTCGCGCAGCAGGACGACGGCGCATGGCCGCATGTGCCTCCGGCTGCGCAAGCCGGGCAGGCACAGTCCATCCGGGATGGCTCGATCACCGGTATCGCGTCCGCTCGAACGATCGGCATCGGAGCGGCGAGCCGGACGTCCGATCCGGCGATCGCGAGGTCACGCGTCGCGGCAACGACCGGCTGCGTCCGAGCGACATGCTCGTGCACACCGTGCGCGCGGGCGCCGGACGGCAACAGCACGGCGGCGATCATCACGATCACCGCCGCCAGCCAGAGCGCTATGGGACCAGCGGACTTCATTGTCCTCGACCCGTAGCACGGACGGCCCGCTATCAACAGAGGGCGGCGGGCAATGCGTGCGGCAGTCCCGGCGTTCACAAGAATGACATTTGCTGCCCGAAATCGCTCTCTTCATTGGACTTGGAGACACAAATCGAGGCTTGATGACGGCGCGACGGATCGTCTCGCACCGGTTGTATAGCGAAGAATATGGGTGCTTAAGACGTCGAGGGGTCACCCGTTTCCCCGATTTCTCCCCGCGGGGTTGACGGGGTTGCGGACACGGTGCGGTAGCGTCCTTCCGCTCCACTGTGCCAATTGCGGAAGCCGAACTGAAACTCTCGATCCGTCCGTCGCTTATAGGACGTTCCGGTTGCGGCAACGCTCCGGGTCAGCGTCGGAAAGGTTGAGCTATGACACACCACTGGATCGTGCGAGCACGCCTTCCATTTAACGTTCTACGCTTCAACGACAACGCTGGACTTGAGTGTGCCATCCTCAATACCCACAAGCTTGACATAGTTTTTCGAATTCTTCTCTTGCATCGGTGCGCATCACGTATGATTTTGGCGCCCGGGGGCCTACGGAACGGACAAGCAGAATGACAGAAGAAAACCAGAAATCGTTCAACGATTTCGTCGAACTGGCGAGCGATATCGTCTCGTCCTATGTGTCGAACAACTCAGTCCCCGCTTCCGAGCTTCCGGGCCTGATCATCAGCGTGCATACGGCGCTGACGACCCTCAGCAGTCCCGAGGCCGTGGCCGCTCCCGCCGAGGAAGCGATCGAGAAGCCGTCCTCCGGGCAGGTCCGCAAGTCGGTGACGCCGGATGCGATCATCAGCTTCATCGACGGTAAGGCTTACAAGACGCTCAAGCGCCATCTCGGCACGCACGGCCTCGATCCCTACTCGTATCGCCAGCGCTACGGCCTCCCGAACGACTATCCGATGGTCGCGCCGAACTACGCCGCGCAGCGTTCCGCCCTCGCGAAGTCGATCGGCCTCGGCCGGCCGGGTGGCCGTATCGAGGAAGAGGCCCCCGCGCCCGAGCCGGCGACGAAGTCGCGTTCGCGCCAGAAGGTCGCCTGAGCCGGCGCTCGCCGCAGGAACGGACGGCCGGACCGGTCGTTCGTGAAACCTTTGCGTTCGGCGAGCGTCAACCGCATGATCGAGGTGACGAGCGGTCCCGTCGTCCGCTCCCGCGGCGAACCGCCCCAAGGACATGCGATGGCGCGTCTGCCCACCCTGCTTCTCGACATCGCCGGGACGACCTGCGCCTTGCCGCGGGCCGAAATCCGCGAGATCCTCCCTCTGCCGCGCCTGCATGCACCGCCGGCCGCGGGCGGTCCTCTCGCGGGCTTTCTCAATCTGGCCGGCGAGCCGGTGCCAGTCATCGATCTCGCCGCCCTGTTCGCACTTCGCGACGCCGGCAGCGGTCGCGATCCCTACCGGCACGTCGTGCTGGCCCGCGGGGGCGACATCGCCTTTCTCGTCGACCGGGCTCTCGACCTCGTCCAAGTCGAGGAGGAGTCGCTGCGGCCGGTCGAATCCGCCCGCAGTCTCAATGGCTGCGTCGTCGGCGAATTCGCGCGGGGCGACAGCCTCGTGCATCTCCTCTCGCTCGACCGCATCCTGACGCTCGAAGAGCGGACCCGTCTCGACGCGCTGACCCGGCAAGCGACGACCCGACTCGCCCGGTTCGAGCCAGAGGGGGCGCGAGCCGTCTGAGGACGACGGTCGTGACGGCTCCCGTCGAGCGGCCCCGGCGCGGCGCGAGCGCTGCGGTGGATCCCGGTTTTCCGGCTCTCAAGGATCGGGTGATCGCCCGGACCGGGCACAACTATTACGAAGACAAGGACGACCTGCTCTACGACCGACTGCGCAAGCGGATACGAACGTGTGGGGTCGCCGACTGCGCTGCCTACTCAATCCTGCTCGACGGCGCCGCCGGCCGGGAAGAATGGGCCGCACTCGAGGCCGAGATCACCATCGGCGAGACCTTCTTCTTTCGCTACGCGGAGCAGTTCGCCGCCCTGCGCCGGACGATCCTTCCGGAATTGATCGAGGCACGCCGCGAGATCCGCCGCCTGCGGATCTGGAGTGCCGGCTGCTCCACCGGGGCCGAGCCGTATTCCCTCGCCATCCTCGTGCACGACCTTCTGGGCGACGCTCTTGCCGACTGGTCCGTGACGATCCTCGGCACCGATCTCAGTGCCGCCGCGCTCGCGGTCGCGCGCGAGGGGGAGTTCGGCCCGTGGGCCCTGCGCACCCTCGACACGGAGGAGCGGGCACGCTGGTTCCGCCGCACCCCCGCCCGGCCGGGATTGCCGCATGGCGGCTACGCCTTACGGCCGGCGTTTCGCCGCATGGTGCGCTTCGAGCGGCAGAACCTCCTGACCCTGATCGACGGAAGCGACCGGATGCCGGGAGGCTTCGACCTTATCCTCTGCCGCAACGTCCTGATCTATTTCAGCGCCGACCACGTCACCCGTATCGTGCGGGCGCTCGGCGAGCGGCTTAACCCGCAGGGCTGGCTCCTGATCGGGCATGCCGAGCCTAATCCCACCTTCGGGCAATGGCTGCAGCCCGTGGCCCTGCCGGGAACGGTTGCCTACCGCCCGATCGACACGCCGGCGTCCCAGCCGGTGCCTGTCCTTGTGCCCGCGCTGCCGGACATGGCGCCGATCCTGTTCGCCCCGCCGCCGGAACCCGTCGCTGCCGCCGCGCCGGCCCGGCCGGTGCCGCCCCCGAGACCGACGGCGCCCGCGATCGAGCATCCCCTGTCGCCGGGCGATCTCTTGGCCGAGATCCGCGTGCTGGCCGATGCGGGCGAAACCGCGCGGGCATGGCGCCGATTGCACGAAGAGATCGACGGCTACGCCACCGATCCTCCCTTGCGCTACTACGAGGGTCTCCTCGCCCTCGATCTCGGGCGGGAGCGGGAAGCCGAACGAGCCCTGCGGGGGGCGCTGTTCCTCGACCGCGCCTTCGTCATGGCCCATTTTCAGCTCGGTTTGCTGCTCGCCCGGGTCGGACGCCGGGGCGAAGCCGCACGCGCCCTCGACAACGCCCTGCGCCTCGCGCAAGGACTGCCGCCCGAAACGATCCTGCCGGAGGGAGACGGAGTGAGCGCCGCACGCTTGGCCGAGAGTGCACGCCGTGCCCTGGCCGGAATCACGGGCCGAGACGCATGAAGATCGGAGTGACCGCCGGGTCCGATGCCGAAGCGCGCACGGCCGTGTTGCTCGATGCCCGCGCCGCCGCGCTCGCGGCCCGAACGGTGGGGCAGGAGCGGGCGATCGAGACTGCCGCCTACCTCGTCTGCGCCTGCGGGGCGGAGCGCTACGGCCTGCCGCTCTCTACGGTCGCCAGCGTCGCGCCCGAGCGGCCCTGCACGGCGCTGCCGGGTTCACCGCCGATGCTGCGGGGCATCACGGCGGTGTCGGGGGCGATCGTCAGTGTCCTCGACCTCGCCGCCTGCCTCGGGCTGGACCCTGCGAAGGCCGATGAAGGCGGGCACGTGGTGCGTCTCCGCGCGCAGGAGCCGCCGGTCGCCCTCGCCGTCGACCGCGTGCTCGGCATCGCGCAGATCGAAACGACGCTGATGCGGCGGGCACTGGAGTCGGAAAGTCTGGGCCGCGGGCCGCTTTCGGGCTATGCACCGCCCGGCTCGGACAGGACGGGCGGGATTCCCGAGGACTTTTCCCTCGTCGATATCCGGGCCCTGCTTGCCCGCTTCATGACCTGATCGTCGCGAGCGCTGTTACGCCGAACCGGACACCGGTTCGGTTCGGCGCGCATCAAGACAGACGTTCGGAGCCGCCCGCGATGGGGGCGGCCCCGAGACCCGAACCCTCCCCCGCACCGCCTGCCGGAGCCATGTCGCCCGTGTCGATCTCGATCGGAAAACGCATCCTCCTCGGCTTCGTGGCGGCGAGCCTGATCGTGGCGGCTCTGGGCGCCTACGCATTGCGCCAAATCGGCAGCGTGCGCGACATGACCGACCTGATCGTGACCCGCGACATCGGCGTGCTGCGTCAGCTCGACGATCTCGGCAACATCGCACGCAACATGGGGCTCGTGCGGCGCAACGCAGTGATCGCTGTTCTGACACAGGCGCAGAATCAGGCGAACTCGGCCTCGACGCCGGCCCGCTCCGACGATTTCCTGGGCAGTTGGCGCCAGAACGTGGCGGAACTGGAGCGGCTCCTCAGCACCATTTCCGGTGAGGTGAAAGAGTATCAGGCTGCCGCGATCTCGTCCGAGCGCCTGGAAGCCTGGAAACGCCTCGGTGCCGTCTTCAGCGAGACGGGCGAGGCCTTTCGCCTAGTGCGCAACGCGAGCGAGCAACAGCTTCGCGCGGTGGATGCCCGCGACATCGTGCAGGTCGAAGCCCGGAACGAGGAGGTCAACCGCCTGCACGATGGCTTGCTGCGCAGCATCGCCAACGCCCGCACGGCCCTCGACGGGGTCATCGCCGCAGGGCAGCACAGCGTGAACGACATCTACCGCAACAGCCTCCTCTCCGTCGCGATCACGGTCGCCGCCTCGATCCTGCTCTCCATCCTGGTGACGGTGCTGATCAGCCGCGCGGTGGTGCGCCCGCTGGAGGACGTGATGCGCTTCGTGGCGCAGATCGGGGCCGGCGACCTCACGGGGCGCCTGAACCGCTCCGGCAACGACGAGATCGGGCGGCTCGGCGACACGCTCAACGGAATGGTCGCCGGCTTGTCCGACCTCGCCCGCACCAACCGGGCGGCCACGGCCGACCTCAACGCCGCGGCGGCCGAGATCCGCGCCTCCGCCCAGGAACAGGCCGCCAGCGTCGAGGAGCAGTTCGCCGCCGTCCAGGAGACCGCGGCGACCGTGGACGAGATCACCCATTCGGGCGCTCAGATCTCGAAGCGCGCCACCGAAGTCATTGCCACCGCCCAGGCCGCGGCGCAGACCGCGCGTTCGGGCCTGCGCGCCGCCACCGACACCGCTAAGGCAATGGATTCGATTCGTGAACAGGGCGAGGCGGTGGCGGGGAACATCGTCGCCCTCAGCGAGAAGACGCAGGCGATCGGCGAGATCATCGTCACGGTGAACGACATCTCGGAGCGCACCCACCTGCTCGCCCTCAACGCCGCCATCGAGGCGGCGGCGGCGGGCGAGAGCGGGCGCAGCTTCGCCATCGTCGCCTCCGAGATGAAGCTGCTGGCCGACCAGGCGAAGGGCGCGACCGCGCAGGTGCGCGGCATCCTCGGGGAGATCCAGCGCGGCATCAACGCCTCGGTCATGCTCACCGAGGAGGCGGTCAAGCGCGCCGCCGCCGGCAAGACCCGCACCGATTCGACCGTCCGCACCATCGAGGAGATGGCCGCGCGCGTGGAAGAGGGCGTGCAGACCTTCCAGCAGATCGTGGCTTCGACCAACCAGCAGCAGCTCGGCATCGAGCAGGTGATGGGAGCGTTGCAGAACATCCGGCAGGCGAGCCAGCAGACGGCAGCCGGCACCCGCGAGGTCGAAACCGCCTCGGCCAACCTGACCGAGCTGGCACAGGGGCTGATGGCTCTGGCCGAGCGCTACCGGCTTTAGCGGTCCGGCCGAGCGTCCCGCCGCATGGACATCCGCCAGCAGCTTCTCGCCGCCTTCGAGATCGAGCACCGCGAGCATCTCGACGCGATCCGCGCCGCCCTCGCGGCGGAGGGGCCGGTCGATTGGCACGACGTGTTCCGTCGCGCCCACAGCCTGAAGGGGGCGGCGCGTGCCGTCGATCTGCCTCCCGTTGAGGCGGTCTCGCACCAACTCGAGACCCTGTTCGAGCGCATCAGCGCCGGACAGCGCCCGCTCGACCGGGCGGCGCGGGCCGCAACTCATCTTGCTCTCGACCGGATCGAGGCTTACGTCGCCGCGACCGCGACGGGGCAAGCGAGCATGCCCGAGGACGCGCTGGCCGCGCTGAACGCCTGCCTCGACCCCGAGGCCGTCGCTTCGGAGCCCGCTCGGCCCGAGCCGGATTCGCCGCCCGCCACCTCGCCTGCCGGGCCGGCTGCCGCGACCGAGCCGACCGCCGAACCGACGCAGGCGGTGCTGCGCGTTCCCGCCGCCGCGGTCGAGTCGCTGACGCGGGCGAGCTACGGGCTCTGGACCGCGCTGCCGGGGCATGGGGCCGTCGCCGAGCGCATCGCGCGGCTCTCGGCGAACGCGGGCGCCCTTCGCCGCCGCACGGAGGCCGCCCGCCGCGTTCCGGATACCGTCCCCGGCGAGGCCGAGGAGACGGAGGTTGCGGCTTTGCGGCGGGCGCTCGCCGAGATCGAGAGCGGCCTGGCCGCCTTGTCACGCGAAGCCTCCGACCTCACACAAGGGCACAAGGCCGTCATCCTGTCCGTCGAGACCGCTGCGCGCCGCCTGCGCGAGGAAACCGAGCGCCTCGCGCTGGTGCCGGCCGAGACAGTGTTTGGCGGCCTCGCCCGCGCGGTGCGCGACATGGCCCGCTCCGACGGTCAGGACGTCGAGGTCACGACGCGCGGTCTCGACCTGCCGGTCGACCGGGCGATGCTTCAGGCGCTCAAGGATCCGGTGCTGCACGCTCTGCGCAACGCGCTGAGCCACGGGGCGGAGAGTCCGGAAAGCCGGCAGCGCCAGGGCAAGTCCGCCTCCCTGTCGATCGGCCTGACCGTCGAGGCGAAGGGCGGGCGCCTCGTCCTCGGCATTCACGACGACGGTCGCGGGCCCGACCTCGCGGCGATCGAGACGACGGGTCGCGCCCGCGGTTTGATCGCGCCGGGCGAGAGCCTTGATGCGGACGCGCTGCTCGCGCTGCCGTTCGAGCCGGGCTTCTCCACCGCCGGCGCAGTCGATGCCCTGTCGGGTCGCGGCATGGGCCTGTCGGTGGTGGCCGAGGTCGCCCGCGCGCTGCACGGAGGGGTGCAGCTCGCCCGCCGTCATCCGTACGGCACCTCGCTAATTCTCACCCTGCCGCTCTCGGCCGCGCGCCGGCCTGTGCTGATCGTCTCGGCCGGCGGCACGCGCTTCGCCCTGCCGAGCGGTGCCGCGGAAGCGCTCTCGCGGCTCGATTCCTCGGCCCTGTCCACGGTGGCGGGCCGGCCGGTGGCGCAGGTGGCGGGGGAGGGCGGAGAGAGCGTCACGCTACCGCTCGCCGAACTCGGCGAACTTCTCGGCCTCGGCATCGACCGCCCGGAGGGCGCGACGATCCCGGTGGTGCGTCTACGCGGCACGCGGGGGCGCTGCCTGCTCGCGGTCGATCGCCTGGAAGAGGTGCGCACGCTGCTGGTCCTGCCCGCACCGCCGATCGGCAGCGATCCCGCCCTCGTCACCGGCACGGTCATCCTCGGCACCGATACGCCCGCCCTCGTCCTCGATCCGGACGGACTGATCGACCGGCTCGGTCGCGCCGGCCCGCGGGCCGTCCGGCCCCCGTCGAAGGGACTTGGGGACGGCAGCGGAACGATCCCGGAAACGCGACGTTCGACGATTCTTGTCGTGGACGACTCGATCACCACCCGCACCTTGGAGAAGAGCATCTTGGAAGCGGCGGGCTACCGCGTGATCGTCTGCGTCGACGGGCAGGAGGCGCTCGACCGTCTGCGCGCGCGCATCGAGCCGGTCGATCTCGTGGTCGCCGACGTCGAGATGCCGCGCCTCACCGGCTTTGGCCTCGTCGAGGCTTTGCGCGCCGAAGAGGATTTCGCGCGCCTCCCCATCGTCCTGATGACGTCGCGCGGTGACGAGGAGGATGTGGCGCGCGGGTTGGAACTCGGGGCCGACGCCTATCTCACCAAGCAGAAATTCGATCAGCGCGAACTCTTGGACACTATCGGTCAGTTGCTGTGAACGGAGGGGCTGAGAGTCCGCGCGTACGCGTGCTGGTTGTCGAGGATTCGCTTGTGGTGCGCATCCTCCTCACCCACATCATCGCCCGCGACCCACGGCTGGAACTGGCCGGAGCGGTCGAATCCGGCGAGGCGGCGCTCGCGGCGATCGAGACCGTGCGGCCGGACGTGATCTCGATGGACATCCGCCTACCCGGCATCGACGGGCTTGAGACGACCCGCCGGATCATGGCGAGCCGGCCGACGCCGATCGTGGTGATCGCCGATTCGATTGAGGATTCCTCGCTCAAGATCTCGATGAACGCGCTTCGGGCTGGCGCGCTTTCGGTGGTCGAGAAGCCCGTGGCCACGACCAATGACGGCTACGAGGCGGTCGCCGGGCAGATCTGCACACAGTTGCGCATCATGGCCGCGGTCCCGGTCATCCGCCGCCGGCCGATCGGGGCGGAATGGAATGCGCGCAGGACGGTTCCCGCCCCCGACCTGCCGATCCTCTCCGAGTCGGAGGCCGCGCCGAGCGTGCTGGCGGTCGCCGCATCGACCGGCGGCCCGCCGGCACTCGCCAAAGTCATCGGCGGCCTGTCGGCGGATTTCCCGCTACCGATCCTTCTGGTTCAGCATATGGGCGCCGCCTTCATGGACGGCTTTGCCAGCTGGCTCGACGGCGTGGTGCCGCTCGCCGTCGGGGTAGCGCGGGACGGTCAGACGATGCAGCCCGGCCATGTCTACGTCGCCCCCGGCGACCGTCATCTCGAACTCGGGACGAACGGGCTGCTTCGGGTCAGCGACTTGGCCCCGGTCGGAGGCCAGCGCCCGGCGGCGACCGTGCTGTTCCGCTCCGTCGCCCGTCAGGCCGGCGCGCAAGGCATCGGCGTGCTGCTCACGGGCATGGGCGAGGACGGCGCACAGGGCTTGCTCGACATGCGCAAGGCCGGCGCCGCCACGGTGGCCGAGCACGAGAGCAGCGCCGTCGTCTACGGTATGCCCGCCGCGGCGGTGCGCCTCAACGCGGCGGCCCGAGTGCTGCCCCTCGACCATGTGGCGCACCATCTCGTGCGGCTCGCGCAGAGGAAGCCGGCATGACCGCGAGCACATCGCCCTCCGGCGCATCATCCGCCGCGCCCGGCCACCGGCTGCTGCTGGTCGAGGATTCGGAGACCCAGGCGCTCGAACTGAGGCTTCAGCTCGAAGGGCATGGCTTTTCCGTGCAGCGCTGCGCTACCGCCGAGGCCGCGCTCGACCTGCTCAACACCGACCTTCCCGACCTCGTCGTCGCCGACCACCACCTGCCCGGCATGAACGGCGACGAGTTCACCCGGCAGATGCGCCTGTCGCTGCGCACGCGGGCGCTGCCCGTCGTGATGCTCACCAGCGCCCGCAACGGCGAGCGCCACGGCTTCGAGAGCGGCGCCGACGCCTATGTCGAGAAGTCGGCCGACCGCGATCTCCTCGTGCTGCGCATCCGCGCCCTGCTGCGCGAGCGCAAGAGTTCCGCGACGGAAGGGCCATCGGGCGCCGCGTTCCGCCGCGGCCGGGTGCTGATCGTCGATGGCAGCGCCACCTACCGCGCCTTCTTCACTGGCCTCCTGACCCAGGAGGGCCACACCGTGGTCGCCGTGGCGGACCGCACGGGGGCGCTCGCGGCCCTCGACGAGCCCGGTGCGGGCTTCGACTGCGTGACCCTCGACCTCGTCGGCAGCGCCTATGACGGCATCGCGCTCTGTACCGAGATCGCCGAGCGCCGCATGAAGGCGCCGGAGGGCGGCGGCAACGCCTTCCCCCTCGTCGGCATGGCCGGCGACAAGCCGGACAAGAGCCTCCTGGTCGCGGCCTTCGCCGCCGGCGCCGACGACGTGGTGTCGAAGGCCGACGGCGAGGTTCTGGCGATGCGGGTGCGCGGCCTCGTCCGCCGCCGTCTGCTGGAGGAAGATAATCGCCGCATCTCCGGCGAGTTCGGCGACCGTGAGCGCGCGGTGGAGCGTGCTCGCGCCGAAGCGGAGACGGCCGCCGCCCGCGCGGCGCTGGCCGACGCACTCGGACAAGCCAACCGCGATCTGGAAGACGCTAACCGCAAGCTGACGGAGGCGCAGGCCAAGCTGGTCCAGGCCGCCAAGATGGCTTCGCTCGGCGAACTGGTCGCGGGCATCGCCCACGAGATCAACAACCCGCTCGCCTTCATCCTGGCGCATCAGGGCACGGTGGAGCGCTTGCTCGGCGAGTTGCCGCCACCCGATGCGCCCGAGGGCCAGCGGGCGCTGACCAAGGCGCGCGACCGGGTCGGCTCGATGCGCCTTGGGCTTACCCGGATTCAGGATCTCGTTCTCAACCTGCGGAAGTTCTCGCGGCTCGACGAGGGTGAGCGCGGCCTCGTCAACGTGCCGGAGGCGATCGAGACGGTGCTGGCGCTGATCCAGCACAAGCTCGGTACCCGGATCACGGTGACGCGCGACTTCTCGGGACGCGCGGAGATCTCCTGCACGCCGGCCCTGCTGAATCAGGTCGTCATGAACATCCTCGGCAATGCAGCGGATGCGATCCATGGTGACGGGACCATCACGGTGGCGACCTATTCGGATGCCGAGTTCGACATGATCCGCATCAGCGATACCGGACCCGGTATTCCCGAGGAGTTACGCGAAAAGATCTTCGAGCCGTTCTTCACGACGAAGCCGGTCGGATCGGGCACGGGGCTTGGCTTGGCGATTGCCTACAGCGTCGTTCAGGCGCATAGCGGCTCGCTGATCGTCGAGACGGCGCCGGGCGGCGGCGCGAGCTTCGTCATCGGAATTCCGAGGCAACCGGCACCGGTATGAGCAAAGGCACGATTCTGGCCGTCGATGACGAGCCGGACATCCTGATCGCTCTGGAGGACTTGTTCGAGGACGAGTACCGGGTGCTCACCTCGGCCAAGCCCGAAGAGGCGCTCGACATCCTTCGCGCCGACCCGGACATCGCGGTCGTCGTCTCCGACCAGCGCATGCCCGGCATGACCGGCGACGCGCTGCTGGCCGAGGCGCGCAGCTTCCACGAGGCGCAGGCCATCCTGCTCACCGGCTATGCCGACATCTCGGCGGTGATCGCGGCGCTCAATCGCGGCGGCATCATCGGCTACGTCGCCAAGCCCTGGGACCCGACTTTGCTGCGCGCCACGGTGCGCAATGCCTACGAGCGCCACCGCCTCGGCCGCGATCTCGCCACCGAGCGAGCCCTGCTGCGCGGCCTCTTGGACCACGCCGAGGAGGCGATCTCCTTCAAGGACGCGGCAGGCCGCTTCGTGCGCCTCAATGCGCGCAAGGCGGGTCTTGTCGGCGGCACGGTCGAGACCTGCCTCGGCCGCACCGAGACCGAGATCGCCGGAACCCCTCAGGCCCAAGAGGCGGAGGCCGCCGACCGCCGCGCGGTCGCAGCCGGTGAAGCCGGCTCGACGGTGATCGCCCGCGGCGCGCTCGGCGCCGAGCGCTGGTCGCACGTCATCCGCGTGCCGATCCGCGGCGGGGCCGGCGAGGTCACGCATCTCGCCACGATCGAGCGGGACGTGACCGAGCAGAAGAGCCTGGAGGCGCGGCTGCGCCAATCCGACAAGATGCAGGCGCTCGGCACACTGGCCGGCGGCATCGCACACGACTTCAACAACCTGCTCACCGCGATCCTCGGCAGCCTCGAACTCGTCGGCCCCAAGATCGCCGACCAGCCCCGGGTCAAGCGCCTCGTGGACAACGCCACCGGCGCCGCGCAACGCGGCTCGGCGCTGACCAAGCGGCTCCTGAGCTTCAGCCGCTCCAACGACGCCCATGCCCGGCCCGTCGACCCGAACGCGCTGATTGAGGGGATGAGCGCGCTGTTCGGCTCCAGCCTCGGCAGCCATGTGCGCGTCGTGCGGGATCTCGAACCCGACATGCCCTTCGCCCTGGTCGATCCCGACCAGCTCGAACTCGCCGTGCTCAACCTCTGCATCAACGCCCGCGACGCGATGCCGGACGGCGGCACCGTCACCATCTCGACCCGACGCGCCGAGATCGCCGACGATCCCGATCTCAAACCCGGCACCTACGCGGTCGTCACGGTCGCCGATGAGGGCACCGGCATCCCGCCGGAGATTCTGGAACGGGTCTGCGAGCCGTTCTTCACCACCAAGGCGGTCGGGCAAGGCACCGGCCTCGGCCTCGCCATGGTGTTCGGCCTCGCCCAGCAGGCGGGCGGGCGGCTTCGCATCACCAGCGAAGTCGGCCAGGGAACCCGGATCGAACTCGCCCTCCCGCGCGCCCAGAGCGCCGCCCAAGACACCGAAGAGACGACCGCCCCGGCGGTGGTGACTGCGGCAATCCCGGCCCGCATCCTCGTGGTCGACGACGACGAGGAAGTGAGGCACGTCACCGCCTCCTTCCTCAGCGATTTCGGCTACAACGAAACCGAGGCTGCGGACGGGCGCACGGCGCTGAGCCTGATGGAGCAAGGCGAGCATTTCGACCTCGTCGTGGCCGACCTCGCCATGCCCGGCATGACAGGCGTCGAGCTTGCTGCCGCGATCCGCGAGCGTTTCTCCAGCGTGCCGATCCTGCTGCTGACGGGCCATGCGGAGGCCGTGCAGATCCCCGAGGATCTGCCGGTGATGACGAAGCCCTTCGCCTCCGCCGAACTCGCGGCCCGGGTCTCGCAGCTTCTCGACACCCCAGCCTGATCGGGCATCATTCCCGCTTCACCGGCCTTGCGAGGAGTGCTCCGCCCCTCTCGGGAGCGCAGCGCACCTGATACGGTTTCCGCTCGATCCAAGCGGGGACCGGATCAGCCAGCCCGCGCGGCGCTTGAGCGAAGCCCAAATCCGCCATCCCGAAGGGATCAACCGGATTTGCTATGACACATTCGCGCCACGTCCGGCGATCCCGTGCGCGCAAGGATTGCGCTCCGCATCGGCCCGCAGGAAGATGGTTGTGCGCCGCGCTGCTTCGGGGCGCGAAAAGAATCGTCTCGAAAAGGATGACCCCGATGGCGAGCGTCGATGTCGATATGGTGAAGTGCGCCTGCCCGGACTGCGTGTGCGTGGTCTCGGTCACCAAGGCGGTGAAGCGCGACGAGAAGGCCTTCTGCTGCGACGAGTGTGCCGAAGGCCACCCCGATCACGCCGGTTGCGACCACGCCGGCTGTAGCTGCCACGGTTGATCCGTCGAATCCGGGGCCGGGCGCGGCTTAGAGTGCCTCACGAAACTCCCGCGGGAGTTTTGTGAGAGACACTCAGTTCGCCCCGGTCGGCGGCGTCGCCGTTGCATTGGCCAGGAAGCGCATCAGCGCGTCGCGGTCCTCGGCACTGTTGATCGTCTGCTCCGGCATCCGGGTGCCGGGGGTGAAGCGCGCCGGACCGAGTTCGAACAGGCGGGCGACCGTCTCCGGCGTCCAGACGATGTCCATGCCCTTGAGCGCCTCCGAGTAGCGGTAGCCCGCGACCGTCGCGATGCGCCGGCCGAAGAGGCCGGCGAGCGTCGGCCCGGCGCGGGGTGCGTCGCCGGGCGTGAGGGTGTGACAGGCGACACAGGCGCGGAACACCTCCGCGCCCCGCTCGCCGTGGAACGTAGCGAGCGCGTCCGCGGGCCGGGGCATGGCGAGGGGGCCGATCGGCTCGCCGGTCGCGGCGTTCCAGCGCCGCACGAGGCGGTCGCCCCCACCGGTGACGAGTTCGCTCCCATCCGGCCGCCACACCACGGACCAGACCGGAAGGCCCGGCCCGACCAGCGTGAACAGGATCTTTCCGCTCGCCCGCTCGATCATCGCGACGGTGCCGCCCGCGCTCGCAGCGGCGATCCGGGTGCCGTCTGGCGCGGGCGCCAGCGCGATCACCGGAGCAGGGCCGAGTTCGACCTCTGCCCGCACCTGCCCGTCGGGCGCGAGGAACCGCACCGTGGCATCCGCCCCCGCCGCGGCGATCTCGCCATCCCCGGTCACCGCCAGCGCGCTGAGCGCGCTCGGAAGCGTCACGGTCGCGGCCGTCTCCCCCTGCGGCGTCCAGATCCGCACGCTTGCGTCCGCTCCGGCCGTGATGAGGCGCCCATCGGGCAGGAAGGCGACCGCGTTGACGTTGCCCCTGTGTCCTTCGAGAACCCGCGCCGGCCCGCCCGCCAGGGGCCAGATCCGCGCAGTGCCGTCCCAGGCGGCGGAGGCCAGTATGGTGCCGTCGGGCGAGACGGCGAGCCCGGCGACGGGGCCGGCATGTCCTTCGAGCACGCGCTCCGGCTCGGCCTGTCCCAGCCGCCACAGGGCGATGCGCCCGTCCTCCGAGGCGCTGGCGAAGCGCCCGTCGGCGAGGGCCGCCACGGCGTTCACCGCGCCGTCGTGGAAGCGCAGGACGCTCAGCGCCGCGCCGGCCTCGAGACCCCAGACGATCGCCGCCTGATCGAACCCGCCCGAGACCGCAAGGCGACCGTCGCCGGTCACGGCCAGCGCCCGAACCGGCCCGCCGTGGCCGCGCATCTGCGCCGCCGCGGGCACCGCGAGCAGAAGGGCTGCGATCAGACCGAGACTCCGCGTCGCCCACATCGGTATCTGCATCCCACTCCGTTTCCCCGGCGGACCATACGCGACCGGTCGGGACGCCGTCCGCCCGCCGGAGGTGAGGGTTTGTGTCTCAGGCGCCGGAGGGGCGGAATGCAAAACCTTGATCCGCGCCCGGCGATGGCGCATCGCTCGCGGCGATGACACAGGACGGAGCCTCACGCATCTTCGCCGTTCGGCCCGCCGCATTGCCGGCGCGCGCGGACGCCTGAGTGATGCGCGCGCCCTCTGCCGCCCTGACACCGCTCGCCGACGCGCTCGCCCTGCTGCTGCGCCTTGCCAAGCCGGTCGTGCCGCGATCGGTGCCGCTGGATCGGGCGGCCGGGCACGTTGCCGCGACATCGCTCACGATCGCCCACGACATCCCGGCCGGGCTCACCGCCCTGCGCGACGGCTTCGCGGTGGACGCCGCGCAGGTCGGCGGCGCCTCACCCTACGCACCGGTGTTGCTGCCACGCGCACCTGTTTGGGTCGAAGCGGGCGAGCGCCTGCCGCCCGGCACCGACGCGGTGCTGCCCGCCGAGGGGGTGGAGCACCGCAGCGCCGTGGCGGAAGTCGGTCCGGGCGAGGGCACCCGCGCTAAGGGCGAGGATTTTTCCGAAGGCGACACCCTCCTGAGGGCAGGCGAGCGGATCGCACCCCGCCACCTTCTCGGCCTTGCTGCCGCGGGGTTTTTCGAGGTCACAATTCGGCAAGCCCGGATTCGCCTTGTGGTCACGGGGGCGCCGGACTTCCTGTCGCCTCTTCTCGGCGCCGTGATCGCGCGGGCGGGCGGCCTCACCGAGACCGTGGCGGTGCCGGTTGACCCCGAACCGATCGCCCGCGCCATCGCGGCCGAGGGAGCGGATGCGGTGTTCGTCCTCGGCGGCAGCGGTTTCGGGCGTACCGACCGCAGCGCCGAAGGTTTGGCGCAAGCCGGCGGCGTGATCGCGCATGGCCTCGCCCTGCGGCCCGGCGAGACGGCGGGGATCGGCGAGGCCGGGGATCGCCCGGTTCTGCTCCTACCCGGCGGGCCCGATGCGGCACTCGCGGTTCTCCTGGCGCTCGGTCGGCCGCTGATCGCGGCCCTGACCGGCGCTGTCGAACCGGCCCCGCGGACAGGGCCGACCGCGCGCAAGATCACTTCGACCGTCGGACTTGCGGAGATCGTCTTCGTTCGCGTCCAGGGGTCGGAGGTCGAACCCCTCGGCGGGGCCGATCTTGCCCTGCGCCGATTGATCGAGGCAGACGGAATCGTGCTGGTGCCGCCGGAGCGGGAGGGTTACCCGGCCGGCAGCGTGGTCGAGGTGGTGCCGCTGTGAGCGCGGATCGCGAGACGGACTTCGCCCGGCGCTTCGCCGCGGCCGCCCGGCAGGAGCAGTTCCTGACGGTGATGAGCCGCGAGGACGCGCATGCCGCTTTCCGCGCGGCGGTCCCGCACGTGGCACTGCCGCCGGAGACCTTGCCGCTGGCCCAGGCGCTCGGGCGGGTGCTCGCCGACGACATCGCCTCGCCGATCGACGTGCCACCGTTCGACCGCGCCCTGGTGGACGGCTTCGCGCTTCGCGCCGCCGATACCGAGGGCGCCAACGCGGCGCGGCCCCGCCGGCTCGCCCTCAACCGCGAAATCCTGGCCTGCGGCGTCGCCCCGACGCTTCCCGTCGCCGCCGGCACCGCGACGCCGATCGCCACCGGCGGCATGATCCCGCGCGGGGCCGACGCGGTGGTAATGGTCGAGCAGACCGAATTCTTCGAAGCCGACCTGGCCATCGACGTGACGGGTCCGGTCCGGCCGGGGCAGTTCGTCGGCTATGCCGGCGCCGACATGGCCTCCGGCGAAACCGTCCTGCGAAAAGGTGCGGTGGTGACTGCCCGCGAGATCGGCATGCTCGCCGCATGCGGGCTCGCCGAGATCGCAGTGGTGCGCCGCCCCCGCGTCGCCGTGCTCTCGACGGGCGACGAACTGGTCGCCCCGGGGGCGGAACTGCGACCGGGCGCGATCTACGATTCGAACGGCGCCATCGTCGCGGCCTCGGTCGCCGAGAATGGCGGCGTGCCGGTGCCGCTCGGCATCGTCCCTGACGACGAAGCGGCGCTCGGGGTCGCCCTGCGCGATGCGCTGGCGCGGAGCGATCTCGTCGTGCTCTCCGGGGGCACCTCGAAGGGCGCGGGCGATGTCTCGCACCGCATCCTGTCGCGGCTCGGCCCGCCCGGCATCCTCGTCCATGGCGTCGCGCTGAAACCCGGCAAGCCGCTCTGCCTCGCCGTCGCCGAGGGCAAGGCGGTGGTGGTGCTGCCGGGCTTCCCGACCTCGGCGATGTTCACCTTCCACGAATTCGTGGTGCCGCTGGTGCGCGCCCTCGCCGGCCTGCCGCCGCGGGAGGAGGAAGCGGTATCGGCCCGCCTGCCGCAGCGTTTGACCTCCGAACTCGGCCGCACCGAATTCGTGATGGCCTCGCTTGCGCAAGCGCGTGACGGCCTGGTCGCCCTGCCGCTGCCGAAAGGCTCCGGCTCCGTCACCGCCTTCTCCCAGGCCGACGGCTTCTTCGCCGTGCCCGCCGCGCGCTCGGGCGTCGAAGCGGGTGAAACGGTCTCGGTGGTGCGTCTCGGGGCCGGCGTGCGGCCGCCGGACCTCACGGTCATCGGAAGTCACTGCATCGGGCTCGACCGGGTGGTCGGTCTGCTCGCCGCGCGTGGTTTTCGCGCCCGCACCGTGTGGGTCGGTTCGGCCGGGGGACTGGCGGCCCTGCGCCGCGGCGAGTGCGATCTGGCCGCCATGCACCTGTGCGACCCGGAGACCGGCCGCTACAACGCCCCCTTCCTCGAACCCGGCATGACACTCGCCCTCGGTTGGCGCAGGCTCCAGGGCGTGGTGTTCCGCACGGGTGACGCCCGCTTCGAGGGCCGAAGCGCCGCCGACGCGGTGAGCGCGGCGCTGACCGATGCGGAGGCGGTGATGGTCAACCGCAATGCCGGCTCCGGCACCCGGCTCCTCGTGGACGGCCTGATCGGCGCGGCCCGGCCGGCCGGTTTCTGGAACCAACCGCGCTCGCACAACGCCGTCGCGGCGGCGGTGGCGCAGGGCCGGGCCGATTGGGGGGTCGCGATCGCGAGCGTCGCCACGGCCTACGGCCTCGGCTTCCTGCCGCTGGCGCAGGAGCATTACGATTTCGCCTACCGCAAGGCGGATTGCGAGAAGCCCGCGCTCGCAGCCTTCCTGGCGCTGCTCGGGACCGCCGAGGCGGATGCGGCTCTCCACGAACTCGGGTTCGAACCCGGCGGAGGCGAATCGTGAGCAACCTGCGCATCATCGGCCTTGCCGGCTGGAGCGGAGCGGGCAAGACCACGCTGCTCGCCCGCCTCATCCCCGTGCTCGTCGCCCGCGGGGTACGGGTCGCGACCCTCAAGCATGCCCACCACGCCTTCGACATCGATCATCCGGGCAAGGATTCTTTCGTCCACCGGCAGGCCGGGGCGAGCGAAGTGATCGTATCCTCCGCCCGGCGCTGGGCGCAGATCCGCGAGGTCGAGGAGGGTGCGGAAGCGACCTTGCCCGAATTGCTGCGGCGGCTGACACCGAGCGGTCTCGCCCTGGTCGAAGGCTTCAAGCGCGAGGCGCATCCGAAGCTTGAGGTGTTCCGCGCGGCCAACGGCCGTCCGCCCCTGCACGGAGACGACCCGCGCATCGTCGGCATCGCCAGCGACGCGCCCTTCCCGCAGGCGACGGTGCCGGTGGTCGGGCTCGACGACGTCGAGGCCATCGCCGATCTCGTGATCGCGCGCGCCGAGGCGCTCGAGTCCGTGCTCGCCCGGCTGGAAAGACCCTAGAGTATCGTCCTGGATATCGGATCCAGGGTGATGCTCTAGGTTATTGTTTTGGCATCGTCTTTTCCGAAAGCCGGTGGCCACCTTTCGGGATGAAGCTTTAGCCATGGCACAGCTCACCGATGATTGCTTCGCCTTCGGGGGCAAGCCGATGCGGATCGAGGAGGCGGTGGCGCTGATCGCCGAGCGCTTCCCCGTGGTCGCCGGCACGGAGACGGTGCCGCTCGGCCTCGCCGACGGGCGGATCGCCGCCGAGGACGTCTTTGCGGGTCACGACCTGCCGCCCTTCGCCAACGCGGCGGTCGATGGTTACGCCGTGCGCTTTGCCGACCTCGCCGCAGGGGCCGAGACCGTCCTGCCGGTCAGCGGCCGGCTCGCGGCCGGCGCGGCGGCCGGCGAGCTGCCCGCAGGCACGGCGATCCGCATCTTCACCGGTGCGCCGATGCCGCCCGGCGCCGAGACCGTCTTCATGCAGGAGGACGTGCGCCGCGAGGGCGAGCGGGTCGTCCTGCCGCCGGGGCTGAAGCCTGGCGCCAATGCCCGGCCCGCGGGCGAAGATCTGGCGGCGGGCGGCCTCGCGATCCCCGCCGGGCAGCGCTTGCGCCCGCAGGATCTGGCGCTGGCCGCCGCGACCGGTCACGCGCAGATTGCCGTACGCCGCCGGCTGCGGGTCGCCGTCTTCTCGACCGGCGACGAGCTGACCGAGCCCGGCGCCCCCCTTCGCCCCGGCGCGATCCACGATTCGAACCGCGTGCTGCTCGTGACCCTGCTGACCCGGCTCGGCGTCGCAGTGGACGACCTCGGCATCCTGCGCGACGACCCCGCGACCCTGCCGGCCCACCTCGCCGAGGCGGCACGGGACCACGACCTGATCCTGACCTCCGGCGGCGTCTCGACCGGCGAGGAGGATCACGTGAAGAAAGCCGTCGAGGCGCAGGGCCGGCTGATGCTCTGGCGGCTCGCGATCAAGCCGGGCCGTCCGGTGGCGGTGGGGCTGGTCGCCGGTACGCCCTTCGTGGGACTGCCGGGCAATCCGGTGGCGGTCTATGTCACGCTGCTCTTCGTGGTGCGGCCCCTGCTCGCCCGGCTCGGCGGCGCAGGTTACGAGCCGCCCTTGTCCTGGCCGGTGCGGGCGGGCTTCAGCTACCGCAAGAAGGCGGGCCGCCGCGAATTCGTTCGCGTCACTCTCGTCCGTGACGACGAGGGCGGCCTGGAGGCACGAAAGTTTCCGCGCGACGGAGCGGGCGTGCTGACCTCGCTCACCGAGAGCGACGGCCTCGTGGAGTTGCCCGACGACACGACTGGGGTGAGCCCCGGCGATCTGCTGGCGTATTATCCGCACGGACTTCTGTGGTGAGGGGTCACGCCTCCACCTGAGACATCAGAGGGGCGGCGCGTAGCCGGGTGTCCGTCCGGCACGGCTGCGCAATTCCTCGCGAAACGCCGCGAGCCGCTCCGCGTCGATCCTCGCGTGGATGGCGAGGAAATACGTCTCCCAACCCACGGGGCGGAAATCCAGAGCGAAGCGCTCGGCGACGCCGCGGGTGCCCATGCCGACATCGGCCGCGCCAGTGGCGATCAGGGCCGCCACCGCCTGATGCGTGAACTCCTCGGTCTGGTGGCCGACGATGCCCGCGACGTCGATGCCGGCCTCCGCACAGAGCCGCTCGAACCAGATGCGGGTGCCGGCGCCCCGCTGGCGGTTGACGAAGCGCGCCCGCCGCGCGGCGATGTCGGCGACACCTCCCAATTCGAGCGGGTTGCCGGCGGCCAGCATCAGGCCCTGTTCCCGGCGGAACAGCGGGACGACGACGAGATCGCGGCGGTCGAACACGGCCCCGAAGGATGCGGGCGGCGGGCCGTCCGAGCCGTAGTGGAAGCCCGCGGCATCCACCGCCCGCTCGCGCAGCCGCGCCAGGGCGTCGAGGCTGCCGGCGACCATGAGGTCGATCTCCCGCCGCGCCTCGACCGCCTCCAGCAGCAGCGGGTCGTGGCTTGCAGCTACGCGGATGCGCGCATCGGCCGGCTCCAGAAGCCGCCGCAGGCCCTCCGTCAGCGCCATCTCCTCCGCCGCGAGCGCAGGGGCGAGGCGGGTCTGCGACGCCTGTAGCAACGTCAGCAGTGCGACCCCGAGCGGCGTGAGGCTGCTGCCATGCCCCTTGGTCTTCACTACGACCGGCTGGCCGAGTGCTTGTTCCAGCGCGTCGAGCTGCCCCCAGGCCGAGCGATAGGAGATCGAGAGCGCCTCGGCCGCCCCCTGGAGCGAGCCGGTCCGGCCGAGCGCGTCGAGGAGCAGGTGCGCGCCGCGGAGCGCGAAGTCGGACGCGCCCTCGCAGTGGCCCTCGACGTGAAGGCGGACGCCGAGCCCATCCCACCCGGAGACGACCCGCGACAGGGCCGGCTCATCCTCGACATCCATATGCAAGGCCTTTCCTATTGATCTTGCGTGCGCTGGCGTATCATCCCGACTTGCCCCGCGCAGCCCCGGACGCGCCTCAGGCGCACCCCCGGTTACGGATGAGCGGATCCCTTCGAGCCGAGCCCCTTGAGCCAAACCTTTCAGGAGACGTTCTCACGCCTGTGGACGCTCGACCGGGATGTCCTGGCGATCGCGTGGCTGTCCCTGCGCGTCAGCCTCACGGCGGTCGGCATCGGGCTCGTGCTCGGCGTTCCGCTCGGGAGCCTGATCGCAGTGGCGCGGTTTCCGGGGCGCGGCGCCGTGGTCGGGCTTCTCAACACGTTCATGGGCCTGCCGCCGGTGATCGTCGGACTGATCCTGTATCTCGCCCTCTCCCGGTCGGGGCCCTTCGGGGCGTTCGGCCTGCTCTTCACCCCCGCCGCGATGGTGGCGGCGCAGGCGGTGCTGGCGACCCCGCTCGTCGTGGCGCTGACGCGGCAGGTCATCGCCGACGCCGAAGCGCATCTGGGCGAGCAGCTGCGCTCGCTGCGCCTCTCCGCACCGCGGCGGGCGGGGGTGCTGATCTATGACGCGCGGTTCTCGCTGGTCACGGCGGCGCTGGCCGCCTTCGGCCGGGCAATCTCGGAAATCGGCGCGGTGCTCGTCGTCGGCGGTAACATCGACGGGCATACCCGCACCATGACGACGGCAATCTCTTTGGAGACGCAGAAGGGCGACCTCAGCCTCGCCATGGCGCTCGGCCTCGTGCTGATGAGCCTCGTGCTGGCCGTAAACGCTGGCGCCGCGCTCCTGCGCAACCAGGTGGCGAAGGCCTACGGATGAGCGCCGCCCCCGCCATCCATCTCGACGGCGTCAGCCTGACGCTCGGCGGGCGGCCGATCCTCGACCGTCTCGACCTCGACATCGCCGCGCCCGGCATCACGGCCCTGATTGGCCCCAACGGAGCCGGCAAGACCGTCACCCTGCGGGTGATCGACGGCCTGTTGCAGCCGGATGCCGGCACGGTGCGCCTCACGCCGGGCCGCCGCGCCTTCGTGTTCCAGCGCCCCGCTCTGGTGCGGGCGAGTGCGGCTGCCAACGTCGCCCTCGGGCTGGTTGCGCTGAAGCTGCCCCGCCGGGAGCGCGCCGAGCGGATCGAGGCAGCGCTGGCCCGCGTCGGCCTGGCGGCGCGGGCGCGTGACGCGGCGACGCGATTCTCGGGCGGCGAGCAGCAGCGCCTTGCGCTCGCCCGTGCCTGGGCGATGCGGCCCAACCTCCTGCTCCTCGACGAGCCCACAGCGAGCCTCGACCCGGCGGCCACCGAGACCATCGAGAGACTGATCACCGAGATGGCGCAGGCTGGTACCACCGTGCTCCTCGTCTCGCACAATCTCGGGCAGGTCGCCCGGCTCGCCGACGAGACCGTGGTGCTCGCCGCCGGACGCGCCGTGGAGCGGGGCCCGACCCGATCCGTCCTCTTCTCACCCCGCACCGACGAGGCGCGGGCCTATCTCACCGGAGAACTGCCTTGGACCTCCTTCGCCGCAGCTTCCTGACCGTCTCGCTCCTTGCCGCCCTCGGCGCCGTCTCGCCGGTCTGCGCCGAGCCGGCCTCGATCGTCGTCGCCTCCACGACCTCGACCGAGCAATCGGGCCTGTTCAAGCACATCCTGCCGCTGTTCAAGCAGAAGAGCGGGATCGAGGTGAAGGTGGTGGCGCTCGGCACCGGCCAAGCCCTCGACGCGGCGCGAAGGGGCGACGCCGACGTCGTGCTCGTCCACGACCGCCCGGCCGAGGACAAGTTTGTCGCCGAGGGCTTCGCCAAGGCGCGGCAGGACGTGATGTACAACGACTTCGTGCTGATCGGCCCGAAGGCCGACCCGGCGGGCATCCGCGGCAAGGGGGTGGACGACGCCTTCAAGGCCATCGCGGCGGGGCAAGTGCCCTTCGTCTCGCGCGGCGACCGCTCCGGCACCCACAGCGCCGAGCTGCGAAGCTGGAAGGAGGCCGGCATCGATCTCCCGGCGGTGCGCGGCGATTGGTATCGCGATGTCGGACAGGGCATGGGTCCGGCGCTTAACACCGCCTCGTCGCTCGGCGCCTATATACTGGCCGATCGCGGCACGTGGCTCTCGTTCAAGAACCGGGGCGACCTAACCATTCTCGTCGAGGGCGACAAGCGTCTGTTCAATCCCTACGGCGTGATGCTGGTGAATCCGGAGAAGCACCCGACCGTGAAGGTGAAGGAGGGCCAGGCCTTCATCGATTGGCTGGTCTCGCCCGAGGGACAGCGGGCCATTGCCGATTACAAGATCAACGGCGAGCCGCTGTTCTTCCCGAGCGCGAAGAAGGGCTGATTCGTCTCCCTCCGATACACCGCCTCGTCCTAAGGTGCCGCGCAGCGGCCTCGAAGGATCGTCCAGGGAGTTGCGCGGCTGCCGGAGGATCCTTCGAGGGCGACGCTGCGCGCCGCTACCTCAGGGTGAGGGAGAAGGGGTGGAGAAATACGCGTGGCCGATCGTCTTTACCGCGGCGGCCCGGATTGCCGCCTACGGGCGAACATCCACAGGGCCAGCACCGCCAGCGCGATCACGACGCTGACCCAGACCCAGTTGAAATCGGTCGCCGCGGCCGTCGCTGCGCCCGAGCTGGAGCCGGACGGCCCCGATTCCGGAATCGGCGGGGCAGGGTTGGTCGCCTGGGCGAGGGCCGCCTGAAGTCCGGTGAGCCAGACCGTCAGGGCGAAGGCGGCGTGTCTCATGATACGCAAACTCCAAGGGTTGAGACCGTTTGGGCAGGGCGATTACTGTTTCGCCTTCTCGAACTGGAAGGCCGGCGCCTCATTGAGCTGTGCCTTGGTCAGGCGCACCTCGGCGTGGATCAGATCCTGGCCCACGAGCACCGTCGCGGGCGTCGCACTCGGCCGCTGCGGCTCGACCGAACCGGTCGCATCGGTGACGCGGCCACTCTGCTGGTTCTGCATGGCGCCCAGCACCTCGGGGGACACCTTCGCGCCCGGCATCGTCTCGGCAGTGGCCCTGTCGGCCGCCTTCTCGCTCGGCGCGTTGTCGGGCGTCACCACGGAGGAGGCGCCACTGGTCAACGAGACGTCACCGAAGTTCCAGGCAAGCTGATCGAAGGGCACCGCGACGTATTTCTCGCCGACGCCGAGGAAGCCGCCGACGCCGATCACCACCGCCTGGATGCGGCCGGTACCGTCCACGAGCACGTCTTCGATCTTCCCGACCCGGACGTGGTCCGCGCCGACCACGCCGACGCCGATCACCTTCGAGCCGCGCATCGTGCCCGCCTCGGGCTGTTCGATGAAGCGGGCGGCCGCCGGCCCGGAGGGCGGCGCCTCGGCGCGAGCCGGGAGCGGGGCAGCCGCGAGTAAGAGGGCGAGGGCAGCGAGCGCGGATCGCGGGACGCTGGACAAGGTGGGACGCATCCGTGACTCCGGGTTCGGACGTGCTGGTGCCCCGTTAACGGCCGGCGACCCTGCCAGTTCATCCGCGTCAGGCGATGGCGTCCCAGGTCTCGGTGATGACGCGTCCCGCATGCGAGAGGCGGGCGCGCAGGACGACGTCGCCTGAGGGCCACGAATCGGGCGGCCGGAACTCGACGTAGAGGCGCCATCCACCGGTCTGCGGCACCCGCTCGGCATAGGGCTCGACCAGCGCGCCCGCGCTCGCCGAGAGCGCCACGTCGATGTCCGCCTTCGGGTCGTCGGGCAGGCCCGGCCCCTCGAAGTCGATGGCGTAGAGGCGCCGCCGCGGCGAGGGCGGATCGGTCGGGCGCAGCCGCTCGGCCGAACCGACGCGGGTCGAGACCACGCGGGCGAGCGGCGGCGCGAGCGCCGGCTCGGCGCCGACCGTGACGAGGGAATAGGCGAGCCGCAGCGACTTGCCCGCCTCCGCGGGCGCCTCCGGTACGAAGGCGGCGACGATGTTGTCGGTCGCCTCCGTGCGTGAGGGGATCTCGAACAGCCGCACCGCGCCCGCGCCGAAGCCGTCCTGCGGCGTCACCCACAGGCCGGGCCGATCCTCGTGCTGCGCCTGCACGTCGAGATAGGCGGCGAAGTGGCGTTCCCGCTGAAGAAGCCCGAACCCTTCGAGCGGGGCGGCGCGGAAGGACGAAATCTGCGGCGCCGGCCGGCCGTTGACGAGGGGCCGCCACAGCCGGTCGCCGGGCGCCTGCACCGCGAGCCCGTCCGAATCGTGCACCTGGGGGCGGAAATCGTCGAACGGTTCGGCGCCGTGCACGCCCGGCCCGTTCTCGCCGAACAGGAACATGCTGGTGAGCGGCGCCAGACCCAGCGCCGCGATCGGCCGGCGCGGGAACAGGGCGGCTTCGACCGCAACGGCGGACGGATCGCCCGGCGTGACGGCGAAGCGATAAGCGCCGGTCAGGCTCGGACCGTCGAGCAGCGCCAGGATCGTGATCGACGCCGCGTCGCCCTGCGGCTCCTCGATCCAGAAGCCCGTGAAATCGGGAAACTCCTCGCCCTGCGGCAATCCCGTGTTCACGGCAATGCCACGGGCCGAGAGGCCGTAGATCTGCCCCCGGCCGCGGATGCGGAAGTAGGAGGCCCCGAGGAAGACAAGAAACTCCTCGTGGGCCTGCGGCCGGCTCGCGTCGAAGCCGTGGGCGATGCGAAAGCCCGCATAGCCGAGCGAGGCCGGATAGCGCCGGCCCTGCAAGGCCGGCCCGAGATCGAACAGGTCCGGATCGTAGCCGAAGGGGCGCACGCCCTGGGGTGATTGCAGGACGATTTCCACCCGCTTGGCGTGTAGGTTGCCGCGGTGGAACGGCTGCATCGAGAAGCGGGGCCCGAGCGCGACCGTCGCCTGGGGCCGGACGCGGATCGCCTGGAAGGCGTCGTAGTCGAGCGCGGCCAGCTCAGGCGGCAACGGGCTGCTCTGCGGAGCATAAACCTGCGCCGCCAGCCGCTCGGCCCGTTCCGCCACGGCCTCGAAGGTGACCGGATGCGTGTCAGTTGGTGCGTTTTTCAACGGCTGAGCCATCGTTCGGGCGGCATTCAGGTCGAAAAGGCCAAAAATCCCCAAGCCGGCCGAACCGGCAAGAGCACTTTGACAAGCGCCACGGACGATGGCGCGCCGCGAAACGTCGATTTCTTCGGGCGCCGCGTTGTCCGCGTCCGATGGTCCTGCCATCCGTTCATCCCTCCCGCGAGTGTCGACGCCGATCATGTCCAGCCCAGACTTGCCGCAGGCTGAACGCTCCGTCGAGACGGGGGCCGGGGGTGGAGCCCGCCCGAGGGGCGCGGGCCCCGTGCCGCCGCCGGCCTCGTTCCGCCTGCGCCGCCTCGCGCTGGCCGGGCCGACACTGGCCATCGCCGCCAGCATCGCCGCCCTGGCGCTCGCAGCCTACGGCGTGCCGGAAACGTGGCTCGGGCGCGCCGTACTCGGGCTCTTCGTCGTGCTGATGGCGTGGCAGTCCTTCACCGCGTGGCAGTATCTCTACGGCCTCATCGCCACGCTGATGGGCGATCGCGCCCTGTCCGCGCTGGAGCGCCGGGCCGCGACGATCTCGACCCGTCCCACCGGCCTCAGCCGAACGGCCGCGGTGGTGGCAATCCATGCCGAGGATCCGCTCGCGGTGTTCTCGGCGATCCGGGTCATGGCCCGCTCGCTCCAGCGCGAGGGCGGGGATGGCTCGGACATCGACATCTTCGTCCTCTCCGATACCCGCGAGGGTGCGATCAGCGCGGTCGAGGAGCACGAGTTCGCTCGCATCCAGGCCTGGAGCCGGCGCGAGGGCCGCGGCATGCCGCGCATCCGCTACCGCCGCCGCGCCGACAATTCCGGCCGCAAGGCAGGCAACATCGCCGAGTTCTGCGCCACCTACGGGCACGAATACGATTTCATGATCGTGCTCGATGCCGATAGCCTGATGACCGGCGCCGCCATGCGCCGCCTCGCCCGGCTAATGGAGGAGAACCCGCGCACCGGCCTGATCCAGACCGTCTCCTACGCCGCCGGCCGCGACACGCTATTTGCGCGCATCCAGCAATTCGCCGTGCGCCTCTACGCGCCGCTCTCGCTGCGCTGCCTCGAGACGTGGCAGGGGCCGGACGGCTCCTACTGGGGCCACAACGCGATCCTGCGCATCGAGGCGTTCGCCAACAACGCCGAACTCCCGGTCCTCTCCGGCAAGCCGCCGCTGGGCGGCGAGATCCTCTGCCACGACATCGTCGAGGGGGCGCTGCTGCGCCGCGCCGGCTGGGAGGTGCGCCTGCTGCCGGAGATGGGCGGCACCTGGGAGGAGATGCCGACCAACCTCATCGACCTGCTCGGGCGCGAGCGGCGCTGGTGCCAGGGCAACCTTCAGCACATCCGCGTGCTGCCGATGAAGGGACTGCTCGGCGCGAGCCGCTGGCATCTCGGCGTCGGCATCCTCGGCTACTGCGTCTACCCGCTCTGGATCGCCTTCCTGGCGCTCGGCACGTGGCAGGCGGTGCGCTCGGGTGAACTCGGGCTGATCGGCTACGGCCTCGACGGCGGCCACGCGGCGGCCTTCGCGCTCGCCGCCGTCGTCATCGCCGTGATGGCGCTGCCGAAGCTCCTGAGCCTCGGCTACGTCCTCGCCTCGGCCCGGCGCCGGACGGATTTCGGCGGCACCCGCTCGCTGCTCGTGAGCGCCGCGCTCGAACAGGCGATCTGGGTGCTGCTCTGGCCGGTGATGGCGCTGTTCGCGGCGGGCGCCGTGCTGACGACGCTGTTCGGGCGGGTGGTTCGCTGGGACACGCAATCGCGCGACGACCGCAGCGTGCCATGGCGAGAGGCGTTCCGCCTCCAGAGCGACGCGGTCGCGGCGGGTGGGGCGCTCGCGGTGCTGCTCGCCTTCGGAAGTTCCTGGCTCGCCTTGTGGATGGCGCCGGTCGCCCTCGCTCTGCTGACGAGCCCGCTCCAGAGCGTGTTCACCAGCAGCACCCGCCTCGGCCTCGGCTCGAAGGCGCTTGGCCTTTTCCTCACCGAGGACGATACGCGTCCAGCCCCCGAACTGCTCGAATTGCATCAGAGCCGCACCGCCGGTGCCGAGCCGGCCGCGATCACCGCCGCGCCGTCCCCTTGGCTCCCCGTCACCATCGACGAGGCGGGCGCGCCGACCCTGCGCTGAGCCTTCGACGCCGAAGCGGATTCCGGTTCGGCGTCATGCGGGTTCCGGTTGATCTCTTTGGAAGCCCCCGGCTCCCCTCTCCCCGCACGCGGAGAGTGGGCCACGTCTCCCCCTCGTCGGGGAGCGTGGCGAGGCGGCAGCCGAAGGTGAGGGGCTTGACCGGAAGACTCTCCTCCGAAACCGCCCGTTCACCTTCGCTCCGGCGACGCCTCCTTTGCTTGTCTGCACGACCCGAAAGCGATGAATCGCTCTTTCGCAAGCCGAGAACGTCCCTACGGATGAACTGTCGGCTACTTGCCCTCGAGCACCTCGATCGGATTGGTGCGCTGGGTGGGCGCAGGTTCACGGGTGAGTGCGCTCCCTCCCTTCCTGCCGCCGCTCGTCCCACCGCCGACATCGGACTTGGCCGTCGAGTCGAGGGCGGGCTCCGACGGGACCGTGCCGCTCGCCAATTCGAGGCAAGTCAGCAGTTCCACGTAGGACGGGAAGCCGCCCGCCTGGAATTGCTGCGAGCACTGCGTCTTGGCCGGAGCCGGAAACTGGCTCCAGCGCTCCTTAAGATCCCGCTCGGCGCCGCGCTCGGAATTAAGGCAGGCATCGGCATTGGCGTTGTCGCTGAGCGTCTTCTGCACCCGCTGTGCCGATTGGCAGGTCGATTCGACGTCGAGCTTCGGCGGTCCGTCCTCGGCCTGCGCTGTGCCGCAGACGAGGCCGAGGGAGAAGGCAGCGAGGAGGAAAAGCGTACGGTTCATCATGGCGGGTCGCGTCCCGGTGGGGCTCATCGCCCGACAACGCACGGAGCCCCGCAACGGCCACGCACCCTCCACAAAATTCCATCGAGGCGTCAGCCGGTCGGCCCAACTGCGCCGGTCAGACTTGCGTGCCCGTCAGAGCCGCGTCGAGATCGCGAAGCAGGTCGTCCGGATCCTCGATGCCGACGGAGAGACGCAGCAGATCGGGCGGGCAGGGGGTGCCTGGCCCCTCCACCGAGGCGCGGTGTTCGATGAGGCTCTCCACGCCGCCGAGCGAGGTCGCCCGCTTCCAGAGTGCCACCCGCGCGGCGGTCTCGATCGCCGCCGCCTCGCCACCGGCCGCGCGGATCGAAAGCATGTAGCCGAACCCGCCCTGCATCTGCCGCGCGGCGACCGCGTGGCCGGGATGGTCGGGCAGCCCCGGATAGAGCACCGCGCTCACGAGCGGGTGCGCGGCGAGCCGCTGCGCGAGATGGAGCGCCCCGGCGCTCTGGGCGGCGGCGCGCAAGGGCAGGGTGCGCAGACCCCGCATCAGCAGATAGGCCTCGAACGGGCCGAGGATCGCGCCCCAGCCGCCGCGGATCGCCACGAGACGATCCCAGAAGGCATCCTTGCGCGCCCCGGCCAGGACGCCGGCCACCACATCGGAATGGCCGTTCAGGATCTTGGTGGCCGAATGCATCACGATGTCGGCCCCGAGCGTCAGCGGCCGGGTGAGGATCGGGCTCGCGGCGGTCGAGTCGATGGCGACCCGCGCCCCGGCGGCGTGGGCGATCTCGGCGATGCGGGCAATGTCGGTGACCGTGCAGAGCGGGTTGCCCGGCGTCTCGATCCAGACGAGCCGGGTTTGGCCGGGCCGGATCGCGGCGCGCACGGCCTCGGGATCCTCCATCGGAACGAAATCGACCGCGAGATCGAGGCGCGGCGCCTCCTGCCGCAGCCAGCGGCGCAGCCCCCAGTACATGACTTCGGGCGCGATCACGTGGTCGCCGCGCTCCAGCGCGCAGAACACGGCCGACGCCGCGGCCATGCCGGAGCCGAACAGCAGGGCGCCCGCTTCCGCCCGTTCGAGCGCGGCGATCACGTCCTCCGCCTCGCGCGTCGTGGCGTTGTCGGGCCGGGCGTAGATGAAACTGGAGCGGTAGGCGTTGTCGGGGTCGCGCAGATAGGTGGTCGAGAGATGAAGCGGCGGCACCACCGCCCGCGTCACCGGATCGATCCGGCCGAGCGCCTGCGCGGCCAGCGTCGCCGGGCGCCATTCCTCAGACGAAAGTGCCTCGGAGGAGGCTGCATCGGAATCGCCGTAAGGCACGTTGGACCGGCTCATGGGCTTCCTCGCTCTGGAGCATCGTCCCGAAAGGTGGCCACCGGCCTTCGGAAAAAGGGTGATGCGAGAACACAGACCTCGATGATCGTCTCGGATATCGGATCCGAGGCGATCATCGAGGTCTGGTCGAGATGTTGGCTTGAGCGAATCCGCAGGACCGGGCAAGGCGGAGAAATGAGCGACGGAGCATTGCGCAGCGCATGAGCGCCCTGGACATCCCCGAGCGGCCGGCCCTGCCGCCGATCCCACGGCTCGCCGCCGCGATCCTCCCCGTCGTCCTGGTGACGGCGGTGGGGTCTCTCTCCACCGGCTCCAACATCGAGGAGTGGTACACGACGATCCGCAAACCGGCCTTCAACCCGCCGAACTGGGTGTTTCCGCTGGCCTGGACCGTCCTCTACGCCGTAATCGCCGTTTCGCTCTGGCGGCTGCTCGGGGCGCGACCGGTACCGGGGCCGGCCCGGAAGGCGTGGTGGCTGGCGCTGGCCGCCTTCGGCGCGCAACTTGTCCTCAATGCGGCCTGGACACCGGTCTTCTTCGCCGCCCACCAGCTCGGCCTCGCGCTGATCGTCGCGATCGCCATGCTCGTGATGATCCTCTGGACGATCCGCCTGTCGTGGCGCTTCGACCGGGCCGCAGCGTGGCTGCTCGTGCCCTACGCCGCCTGGGTGGCGTTCGCCTGCCTGCTCAACGGCACGATCTGGCAGATGAATTGAGGCGTTACGCCGCCAGCGCCCGCGTCACGGTGGAGCGCAGGTCGGCAAGCGAAAACGGCTTGGTCAGCACGTCGGTAACGATGGCGTCGAGGCCGCGGGCGCGCTCGCGCTGGTCGGCAAAGCCCGTCATCAGCAGGATCGTGAGATCGGGATAATCGCGCTTGGCCGCGAGCGACAGCGCGATGCCGTCCATCAGCGGCATGCGGATATCGGTCAACATCAGGTCGAAGCCGCCGCCGGCTTCCGACAGGCGATCCAGACCGTCGCTGCCGTCGATGGCCGTGACGACGGTGTGACCGTCCAATTCCAGTCCGCGCTTGAGGAAGCCGCGAACCGTATCCTCGTCATCCACGAGCAGGATGCGCGCCATGGTCGGGCGTCCTCTACCGTACCTTTTGATGTGGATCGTCGCGCCCGAGTGACCGCGGGGAAGCGTGGCCTGTCAAGCCTCATAGGCCGACAGAGTTCCATCGGCCGTCGCTTTGAAGCAAGTATCGCGTTCTTATCAAGAATTTGCCGGACCAAGATTGCGGTCAGGCGCCGCCGAACAGATCCGCGTCGCTGCTGTCGTAGTCGACCAAGCCGACGAAGGGGAGCTGGCGGAAGGCGTGGGCGGCATCCATGCCGTAGCCGACCACGAACACGTCCGGGCAAGTGAAGCCGACGAAATCCGCGTCGATCGTCACGGCACGCTTGCCCGGCTTCTCCAAGAGCACCGCGGTCAGCACGCGCTTGGCGCCGCGAGCCATCAACAGATCCTTGGCGAAGACGACGGTGCGGCCGGATTCGAGAATGTCGTCGACCAGCAGCACATCACGGCCGCGCACCTCGCTCTGAACGTCGCGCAGGATCTCGACTTGGCCCGAGGAGACGGTGGAGTTTCGATAGCTGGAGAGATGCACGAACTCGACCTGCGGCGACAGCCCGGCCCGGTGGAGCGACCGCAGCAGGTCGGCGGCGAACATGAAGCTGCCCTTGAGCACCGCGACGACGAGCAGATTCTCGGGCTTGGCCGCGACGATCGCGTCGGCCAACTCTTCGTTGCGCTTGGCGATCGCCGCCTCGTCGAACAGGACACGGACGCGTTTCGATGCGGTGCTCATGCGGCTCGTGATGTCTTCGCTGAATCTCTGCGGCGCGAACCGCCTTCGGCCGTGCCACGCTGCACCTTACCATGCGCAGCGGGCTCCGCCAGCGCTACGGACCCGCGCAGCCGAAGCGCCCGCTGCCGGATCGGCGCAATCCACAGATGTGAGTCCGCACGCGACGACGGCTTTCCCAGGATTGCTCTAAGGGGACTCGCCGGCTCCCGCGCCGACGGCGGCTTCGTCCGAGAAGCGCACCTCGACCTGCCGACCCTTCTCCGGGGGAGCCGAGAGGCTCGCCTTGAACCGCGCCCGTTCGCCGGGCTCCAGGGCTGCGCGCGGTCCCGGAACGGTCCAGCGGTAGAGCGACTGTCCCCCGGCGTCGCGGACCTCGACCTCGATCGCCGGCACGGCGACGCGCTCCCGTGCAACCGCGACGAGATCCCCCTCCACCACGAGCCGGGCGGGGTTGCTGCCGTCGGCAGAGACCTGAAACGCGCCGATGTCGGTCAGATCGATGCCGCGCAGATTTACCGGCAGGCCGACGCGGGCGAACAGCCCCGCCGTCTGCGGCATCGCCCGCACGACGCTGGCGCGCCCGAGAAGCGCCAACGGCAGGGAGGCGGCGAGGACGAGGGCGGCAGCAAGCGCCGGGGAGAGCCGCCGGGCCGGGCGCTTCGGCTTGCCCCGTTTGGCGGGCTTCGCGGGGCTCGTCCGAGGGCGTGGCACCGGTTCGTCAGCCGGGGCCTCGGCCCTCGGCGCCGGCTCCGGCGGAGCGCTGGTCCCGGGCTCCTCGGCCGCCGACATCTCGTCGAACATCGCTGCCACCACCTCGTCGGACGAGATGAACCACGTCTCGCGGCAGGCCGCGCAGCGCACCGAGCGCCCGCTGGTGCCGACGCGGTCGGCATCGATACGATACTCGCTGGCGCAGGCCGGGCAGACGATCAGCATGGGATGGGTTAAGCCGCGTCGGTGTCAGGTCCCGGCAGCGGGTTGCCGCGCTCTCGAAAAGGACACAAACGTTGTCCCCGAGTAGGGTTAACCGGCGGTGAAGCCGGGTGTGGCACAGGGGTCCTGTGTCGCGTGCGAAGCGTGGAGTGAGCGGGCCTTGTCGGCTGGGATGAAAACGGGCAGCCTCCTGTCCGGCGCGGAGGAGCCCGTCGTCCGGTTCGAGAGCGTCGGCATGCGCTACGGCCTCGGGTCGGAGGTGCTGTCCGATGTGAGCTTCGAGATCGCGCCGCATTCCTTTCAATTCCTCACCGGCCCGTCAGGGGCGGGCAAGACGACGCTGCTGCGCCTGATCCTGCTCTCGGTGCGCCCGACCCGCGGCATCGTCTCGGTGTTCGGCCGGGAGGTGAGCGGCATCTCCAACGACGCACTCACGGGCCTGCGCCGCCGCATGGGCGTGGTGTTCCAGGATTTCCGCCTGCTCGATCACCTGACGACCTACGAGAACGTGGCCCTGCCCCTGCGCGTGCAGGAACGGGCGGAGGCGAGCTACCGGGCGGAGGTCGTCGAATTGCTGCGCTGGGTGGGCCTGGGCGAGCGCATGCACGTCCTTCCGCCGCTGCTGTCGGGCGGCGAGAAGCAGCGCGCGGCGATCGCGCGGGCCCTGATCGCGCGGCCGGAACTGCTGCTGGCCGACGAGCCCACCGGCAACGTCGATCCGAGCCTCGCCCGGCGCCTGCTGCGGCTGTTCATGGAACTGAACCGGCTCGGCACCTCGGTGGTGATCGCCACCCACGATTACGGTTTGATGGATCTCGTCGAGGCACGCCGCATGGTGCTCGCCGACGGCCGGCTGCGGGTGGAAGCCCCATGACCGAGGTACGCTCCCCCGCCCGGACCGGTGCGGCCGCGGCGAAAGCGGCGACGCCCGCGTCCGAGCCGCCGCTTCCGGCCAACCTGCGCCGCAACGCGCCCCTGGTGCCGACCGATTCCGCCGCGAGCCGGGCGCTTGCGGCGGTCATCGCCATCCTCACCTTCCTCGCCGCACTCTGCGCCGGTGCGGCGGAGATCGCCGTCTCCAGCGCCAGCCAGTGGCAGGGCAGCGTCGCGCAGGAGGTGACGGTGCAGATCCGGCCCGGAGCCGGGCGCGACATCGAGGCGGACGTGAAGCGGGCCGAGAGCCTCGCACGCGCCGCGCCGGGCATCGCCGGCGCGCGCATCTTCTCGAAGGCGGAATCCGAGCGCCTGCTCGAACCCTGGCTCGGCAGCGGTCTCGACATGTCGGACCTGCCGGTACCACGCCTGATCGCGCTGACGCTCGCGAGCGACCGGAGCCCCGACCTCACCGGCCTGCGCGCTGCCCTCACCGACGCGCTTCCGGGCGTGGCGAGCCTCGACGACCACGCGCTCTGGCTCCAGCGCCTCTCGACCATGGCCAACACCTTCGCCGGCATCGGCATCGGCATCGTCCTTCTGGTCCTGTTCGCCACCGGGCTCGCCGTGGTCTTCGCCACCCGCGGCGCCATGGCCGGCAACCGCGAGGTTGTCGAGGTGCTGCACTTCGTAGGCGCCGACGACGACTACATCGCCAAGGCCTTCCAGAGCCGCTTCTTCCGCCTCGGCTTGAGGGGAGGGGCGCTGGGTGCCGGCGCTGCGCTTCTGACCTGCGCGCTCGCGGGTCTGTTCGCACGTATGTGGCGGTCGGGTCCGGCGGGCGAGGAGATCGAGGCGCTGTTCGGGACGTTCCAGATCGGCTGGCAGGGTTACGCGATCATCGTACTCATCGGCGTGATCGCGTCCCTCGTCACGGCGGCCGTGTCCCGCTTCACCGTGCGCCGGTTCCTCCGATAGGGTCAGGTCGATCGAATCCGTTAACGTTTCGACAACCATTGGGAACCGAGAGTCCCGGCACCGAACCGTTCATGAGCCCCTGTTTTCGTCCGTCATGCTTCCGCGAGTGCCCCGCCGACAGGCGGCCGGCCGGGGCCGGCTCCCAAACGACTCGCCCTGCGAGTGCCAGTGCGAAGCGCTCGGATGGTCCTGGGCGGCGGACCCGTCGGCCCGCGCATCGTCGCAGCCCTGCGCATCTCGAATGACCGAAGCCCCTGCGCGGCCGCGGCGCGGCATCCGTCTGTTTCGGGCCTTCGTCGGCCTTTCCCTCCTCGGCCTGCTCGCGCTGGCGGGCGGCTTTCTTGCCTTCGTCGCGGAGGTCGAACAGGCCAACCGGCCGAGCCTGAACGGCGTCGACGGCATCGTCGCCATGACCGGCGGCTCGCAGCGCGTCGGCGATGCCATCGATCTCCTGGCGGAGGGCCATGGCCGACGGCTGCTGATCTCCGGCGTCAACGAGCGCACCACCCGCGAGGAGATCGTGCGCCTCAACCCGTCACAGGAGCAGTGGATCACCTGCTGCGTCGATCTCGATTACCGGGCGCGCAACACCATCGGCAACGCCATCGAGACCCGGCGCTGGATGCGGCGTCACAGCTTCGGCACCGTCGTGGTCGTGACCTCGAACTATCACATGCCGCGCACCCTGGTGGAGTTGCGGCACGCCCTGAAGGACGGCGAGACGCTGATCCCCTATCCGGTCGTCTCCGATGGGCTCGATGTCGGCCGCTGGTGGGCGGATCCGGCGGTCACCCGCCTGCTCGGCGCGGAATATCTCAAGTTCCTGGTCGCCTGGGGGCGGACCCGCTTCGAATCCGATCCGGAGCAGTCACGCTTCGCCGTGATGATCGGGCGCCGCCAGCCTGTGAAGATCGTGGCCGAGCGGCTGCTGCACGAGGCGAACTGACAGTCGCGGCGGCCAGCCGATCCGAGTTGGAGCTTTCGAGACCCACCCCGCCATCGTTCGCCGGCGTCGGCCAGGCCGGAGACAGGCGGTGTGGAGAGGTCAGGCGGGGGGCATCATCGCGCTCAGCGCCCTCAGCACCGTATCGAACGCGACCGGCTTCTCGAATCTCAGAATCGCCGCGTAGCTGTCCGGGAGGGCACCGGCATCGTAGCCCGTCACGAACACGAAGGACGCATCTCGGGCAATCAGCCGGTCGGCGACGACGTAGGCACGCTCACCCCTGAGATCGAGGTCGAGAATCGCGCCGTCCAGGGCGACCTCGGAATCGAGGATCTGCAGGGCCGCCTCGACGCTGGCGACCGGGCCGTGGACGACGGCCCCGGCTTTCTGCAAGCCCTGGCGCAATTCGTCGGCCCAGAAATAATCGTCCTCGACGATCAGGACGCGACGGCCCAGTAGGGCACGGACCGGCAACGAGGCACTCCCTGCTTTCCGATGCGGCCGAGAGGCACGCAGGCACGGCGTGAAAACGGTCTCCAGATGGGATCATACAGTTTTCACAACCTGAAGTGCGTAACTTTCCCTTGCGCACTATCCCCGCACACCAAAAACACGCACAGGCTGTATCGCGCGGAATGCCGTGAAGGTCTCGCGCATGGGAGGGATCTGGCCAGGGCCGGGCGTTTGAGGCACAGGAACCGGCCTCGCACCGGCGATCACCAGATTCTCCGTAACGCCCAATTTTTCGTATCGACTGTCGCATGACCGTGGTCCGCCCTCCCACTCTCGAAGATTTCCGCCGCGTCGTCGTGAAGGTGGGCTCGGCCCTCCTCGTGGATCGCGCGCGGGGACGCCTGCGTCACGCGTGGCTCGCCGCGCTCGCCGAGGACATCGCCGACCTGCATGGTCGCGGCGTCGATGTCGTGGTCGTCTCGTCCGGCGCCATCGCCCTCGGGCGCACGGTGCTGGGCCTTCCGCCCGGTGCGCTCCGCCTGGAGGAGAGCCAAGCTTCGGCCGCGGTCGGCCAGATCGCACTCGCCCGCTACTGGACCGAGGCGCTCGGTCACCACGACATCGTCGCGGGACAGGTGCTGGTGACGCCGAAGGACACCGAGGAGCGCCGCCGCTACCTCAATGCCCGCGCGACCGTGCAGAAGCTCCTCGAAGTGCGCGCGGTCCCGGTCGTCAACGAGAACGACACGGTGGCGACCGCCGAGATCCGCTACGGCGACAACGACCGGCTGGCAGCGCGGGTCGCCACCATGATCGGCGCCGATGTTTTGGTGCTATTCTCCGACATCGACGGCCTCTACACCGCGCCCCCCCACACCGATCCGCAGGCGCGGCACCTTCCGGTGATCGAGCGGGTGACCCCGGAGATCGAGGCGATGGCCGGGGGGCCCGCCTCCGAATTGTCCCGCGGCGGCATGCGCACAAAAGTCGAGGCGGCCAAGATCGCCGCCAGCGGCGGTACCCACATGGTCATCGCCGACGGGCGCGGAAAGAATCCGCTGCGCGTGGTCCGCGAGGGCGGACGCTGCTCGTGGTTCCTGTCGGGCTCGACCCCCACCGCCGCGCGCAAGACCTGGATCGCGGGCTCGCTGGACGCCTCCGGCGTCCTCGTGGTCGATGCCGGCGCCGCCCGCGCGCTTCAGGGCGGGGCGAGCCTGCTGCCGGTGGGCGTCACCGCCATCGAGGGGAGCTTCGCCAAGGGTGACGCCGTGCTGATCCGCGACCCCGAGGGGCGCATCCTCGGGCGGGGGCTCGTGGCCTACGACAGCGCGGACGCCGCCGCCATCATCGGCCGCTCCAGCCGCGAGATCGCCGCCGCCTCGGTCCAGGCCGGGCGCACGGAGATGATCCACCGCGACGATCTTGCGATGATCGGTGCCTGACGCGGCCCGCTCCGGCAAGGCAACTTAACATCGACGCTTGTTCAACCCCAAGGCGATGTGCAAAGGGGCGCGGGAGGGTGCATATGCACTCGAATACTCACGCGCGCCGCCCCGGCGGCGCCAGACGGGAAGCGGGAACGTGCCTGTCCTGAATCTTAAGTCCGATCTCGCGGACGCCGACGACCTCGATACGATGATGGCCGGCATCGGAAAGCGCGCCCGCGCCGCCGGCCGGGCGATGGCACTCGCGCCGGCGCAGACCAAGGATCTGGGCCTGCGTGCCATCGCCGATCAGATCCGCGCCAGCGCCCCGGCGATCCTGCGCGAGAACGCGCGGGACGTCTCCGCTGCGCAGGCCGCGGGCCTCACCAACGCGATCATCGACCGCCTGACCCTGGACGAGGGCCGCGTCGCGGCGATCGCCGAGGCGGTGGAGAAGGTCGCGGGCCTCGCCGATCCGGTCGGGCGCCAGCTCGCGGCCTTCGAACGGCCGAACGGCCTTCTGATCGAGCGCATCTCGGTGCCCCTCGGCGTCGTCGGCGTCATCTTCGAGAGCCGCCCCAACGTGACCGCGGATGCCGGCGCGCTCTGCCTCAAGGCCGGCAATGCCGCGATCCTGCGCGCGGGCTCGGATTCGCACCGCACCGCGACCGCCATCGCGGCGGCCATGAGCGAAGGCCTCGCCCGCGCCGGCCTGCCTGCGGATGCGATCCAGCTCGTGCCGACCCGCGACCGGGCGGCGGTCGGCCTGATGCTCACCGGCCTCGGCGGCTGCGTCGACGTGATCGTGCCCCGCGGCGGGCGCAGCCTCGTGGAGCGCGTCCAGGCGGAGGCCAAGGTGCCGGTCTTCGCCCATCTCGACGGCATCTGCCACGTCTACGTGGCCGAGGGCGCCGACCTCGGCATGGCCCGCACCATCCTCCTCAACAGCAAGATGCGGCGCACCGGGATCTGCGGCGCCGCCGAGACGCTGCTTGTCGATGCGGCGGTCGCCAAGACCCACCTCAAGCCTCTGGTCGAGGCGCTGCTCGAATCCGGCTGCGCCGTGCGCGGTGACGCGGCGACGCAGGCCGCCGACCCGCGGGTGAGTGCGGCGACCGACGCGGATTGGCGCACCGAGTATCTCGATGCGATCATATCCGCGAAGGTGGTGGATGGGCTCGACGCGGCCATCGCTCATATCGAGGCTAACGGCTCGCACCACACCGACGCGATCGTCACCGACGACACCGAGGCCGCCACCCGCTTCCTCAACGAGGTCGATTCGGCGATCGTGACCCACAACGCCTCGACGCAGTTCGCCGATGGCGGCGAGTTCGGCTTCGGCGCGGAGATTGGCATCGCCACCGGGCGGATGCATGCCCGCGGCCCGGTCGGCGTCGAGCAGCTCACCACCTTCAAGTACCGGGTCCACGGCAGCGGCCAGACGCGGCCGTGACGCGCTGACGGCGGTTCCTCTGCGCGATCACAGACTACCGCCGGCCGCGCCCGGCATGCGGATCGGCCTCTACGGCGGTTCGTTCAACCCGGCGCATGCGGGGCACCTGCATGTCAGCCGGACCGCCCTGCGCCGCCTTCGGCTCGATCGGGTCTGGTGGCTCGTCACCCCCGGCAACCCCCTGAAGGACCATGGCGTGCTCGCCCCGCTGGACGAGCGGGTGGCGCAGGCGCGGGCGCTCGCAACCGATCCGCGCATCGCCGTCACCGGCTTCGAGGCGGGGATCGGCAGCCGCTACACCGCCGATACGCTGCGCTGGCTGGTCCGGCGCCGACCGGCCCTCCACTTCGTGTGGATCATGGGTGCGGATTCGCTCGGCACCTTCCATCGCTGGCGCCGTTTCGACGAAATCCTGTCGCTGATGCCGGTCGCGGTGATCGACCGTCCCGGTTACACGCTGACGGCGCCTTCGGCGCGGGCGGCGCAGACCTTCGGATCGGCCCGAATTCCAGAGGCGAACGCCCCCACCCTTGCGGTCCATCCCACACCAGCCTGGGCCTTCCTGCACGGGCCGCGTTCCGGGTTATCCTCAACCGCCTTGCGAACACGGTGACGGCGCCCTCTGCCGACCCGGCTCCGGGACGATCGTCACAGCGCCGGCCGGGGTTTTGGCCACCCAATTGCGGCGCACGAGCCTTAGGGCGCTTCTTGCGCTTGAAAAGTGGGCCGAAAGCGGCCAATTTCAGCGCGTGGCGGGATCGCCGCGAATTGATCTTCAGGAACCGAGACCCTGTCCGCACACATTCCACACGTCGGTGTCAGCTTCGATGCCGAGCCTGCCTCCTCCGACGCGCTGAAGGCCCTGGCCCTCGGATGCCTCGATGAGATGAAGGCCGAGGAAACCGTCGAGATCGACCTCGCGGGCAAGACCTCGCTCGCCGATACGATGATCATCGCGTCCGGCCGCTCCCAGCGCCATGTCGGCTCGATCGCCGACAAGATCATCCAGGAGATGAAGGCCAAGGGATTCGGCAATGCCCGCGTCGAGGGCATGCCGGCCTGCGACTGGGTGCTGATCGATGCGGGCGACATCCTCGTCCACATCTTCCGCCCCGAAGTCCGCGGCTTCTACAACCTCGAGAAGATCTGGGGCGCCGACCGGCCGTCGGGCGCATTGCTCGCAGGCTAGCCCTTTCTATTTGCATCGTCTTTTTTCCGAAAAGCCGGTGACCACCTCTTGGGACGATGCTCTGAACCTTCGATCAGGGTAGCGCGGCGGTGACCTCGTCGCGGGCCTCGACTTGGTCGCAGAACACCGCCTCCTGGCGCAGCAGCCGGCCGAGCCAGGCGTGGCGGATTTCCAGAATGAAGCGGAAGGCGCGGGCGCCGGTGGCGCCGTGGCTGACCGTCAGCGTGCCCGGCGTCAGCCATCGCGGCAGGATGAGCCGGAAGCCCGGCAGGTCGATGAAGTAGCGCTCGCTGCGAAACACCAGCGCCCGATCCTCGACCAGAACCCGCAGACTCATGCCGAGCCCGGCGCCGACCCGCTCCTCCAGCCCGGTCGGCCCCCGGAAGCGCTTGGCCGAGTGGATCGCCTGCGGGAAGCCGGAGCCGCGGGCGTAGAGCCGCGTCCAGATCTGGCCATTGCCGGCGCCGTCCTGAGTGACGGCCACCACGCTCGGCACGTTGGCGATCCGGGTCGTCGGCAGCGGCGCGCCGACGAGGCGCAGGGCCTGCGCGAGCAGCCAGCCGAGCCGGGTCAGATGGGTCTCGACCACACGTCCGGCATAGACCGCGCTCTCACCCTCGCCGAGCCGCTTCGAGAAGCGCCGCCGCACGGCTGGCGGCAGCCGCGCCCAATCCGCCTCCGGCACCAGCGCGCGAAAGCGCAGGTCGAACAGCTCCGCCGGGCGAACCGGGCTCGCGGTCGGGGCTCTTGCGATCGGGACGGCGGCTTCGGCGGCGGCGCGCATCAAGGGCCTCCTCAAACACTCTCCCGGACGGCGGACGCCCGGCCAGCGGGGGATCAGGTCTCGGACTTCACGGGCAGGTAGCGGACGATGCGGCCACCAAGCCGGATCAGCTTGGCCAGGGTGTTGTGGGGCACGTTCAGCATCTGCGCGTACCAGCCGTCGAGCGTCTGGGTGAAGTCGAGCATGGCCTTGAGCCGCCGCCCGGCCACGGCTCCGACCCGAGGGTCGCCCTCGGCCTCGGCCACACATTCCTGCAGGGCCTTGAGCGCCGGGTCGATCTCCCGCTCCTTGCGGCCGGCGGCGATGCGGGTGACCATCTCCCACAGATCCGTCTCGGCGACGAAGAAGTCCCTCCGCTCGCCCAGCACCGGCACACGCCGGATCAGGTTCCAGGCCGCCAACTCCTTCAGCGAGTTCGAGACGTTCGAGCGCGCGATGCCGAGTGTCCCCGCGATGTCCTCTGCCGCGAGCGGCTTGTCGGAGAGGTAGAGCAGGGCGTGGATCTGAGCGACGGAGCGGTTAACGCCCCACTGCCCGCCGAGATCGCCCCAATGAAGGATGAACCGCTCCACCGCGGGCGCGAGGGTTTGCGGTTGGTCTGAAATTTCTGTCATGACAGAAATTTCAGACCAAATGAGATGGATGTCAAGCGCGCGGGTTCACGTCCGTTGGCTTCCTTGCACCGATACGGCCGCCCGTCCCGCTCAGCCCGCCGAGAACCGGTAGGTGGTGCTCGAAGTGAAGACCTCTCCCGGCCTGAGGACTGTGCTCGGAAAATTCGGGTGGTTGGGCGCATCCGGAAACCCCTGCGTCTCGAAGCAGACGCCGTCGCCCGAGCGGTAGGTACGGCCGGACGGGCCGACCAGCGAGCCGTCGAGATTGTTGCCGCTGTAGAGCTGCAGCGCCGGCTGCGTCGTCGCGACATCGAGGCGCCGCCCGCTGACCGGGCAAAGGCAGGAGGCGGCCGGGCGTAGCGTGCCGGCGGGGCCTCGCAGAGCGAAGGTATGGTCGTAGCCGCCCGCGATCACGATCTGCTCGTGGCCCTGCCGGATGCGCGCGCCGAGCGGGGTGGCTTCGCGGAAATCGAAAGGCGTTCCGGAGACCGGCGCGATGATTCCGGTCGGAATCTGCGTCGTGTCCGTCGGTGCGTAGGCGTCGGCGAAGATCTCCACAACGTGATCCATCACGTCGCCCGTGCCCTCGCCGGCGAGGTTGAAGTAGCTGTGGTTGGTCAGGTTCAGCACCGTCGGCCGGTCGGTCTCAGCGCGGTAATCGATGCGCAGCGTTCCGGGCTCGGGCAGGCTGTAGACGACCTCCACGTCGAGATTGCCCGGAAAGCCCTCCTCGCCATCGGGGCTGCGCCGCCTTAGCGCGATGCGCGTCTCGTCCGCCTCCGCCACCTGCCACAGGCGCTTGGCGAAACCTTCGGGGCCGCCATGCATGGAATTGGGCGGCTCGTTGATCGGCAATTCGAAGGCGGTGCCGTCGAGGGTGAAGCGCCCCCTGGCGATGCGGTTGGCGTAACGCCCGGCAATCGCCCCGAAATGCGGGCTCACGGTCTCGTAGCCCTCCAAGGTGTCGAGGGCGAGGACGACGTTGGCGCAGCGGCCCTCCCGGTCCGGCACCTCGATGGCGGTGAGAATCGCGCCGTAATCGATCACCTGAACCCGCAGATCGTCGCACGCGAGGGTGTGCCGCGTGACGCGCTCACCTGCCCGCGTCGTTCCGAATGGCTCTGGCCGCATCCCTGTCTCCCGCCGTGACCGGGACTTACGCGCGAGAGGCCGTGCGGGTCGCACGGGGCCGTTCGATTCATGCCACCGCTGTCAGGCGGGGGCCGCCTGCGCTCTCGATACGCTGGAATCATCCGACAATTGCAGCCGGTGGAGGCGCGCATAGGTGCCGCTCGCGGCCACCAGCTCGTCGTGTCGCCCGAGTTCGATCACCCGGCCCGCCTCCAGCACCGCGATGCGGCCCGCCTCGCGCACGGTCGAGAGGCGGTGGGCGATGACCAGCGTCGTGCGCCCGCGCATCAGCCGCTCCAGCGCCTCCTGCACGAGATGCTCGGATTCGGAATCGAGGGCGGAGGTCGCCTCGTCGAGGAGCAGGATCGGCGCGTTCTTGAGGAAGGCGCGGGCGAGCGAGATGCGCTGGCGCTCACCCCCCGAGAGCCGGCCGCCGCCCGGCCCGACCCGGAACGCATAGCCCTCGCCCAGACGCGTGATGAAGCCGTGCGCCGCCGCGGCCCGCGCCGCCGCCTCGATCTCGTCCTGCGTCGCGCCGGGCCGGCCGAAGCCGATATTGGCGGCTACGGTGTCGTCGAACAGCACGACTTCCTGCGACACCACCGCGATCGCCGCGCGCAAGGAGGCGATGGTCACGTCGCGCACGTCGGTGCCGTCGATGAGAACCCGCCCCGCCGTCACGTCCTGAAGCCGGGGGACGAGGTTGAGCAGCGAGGATTTGCCCGAGCCGGAGCGCCCGACCAGCGCCGTGGTCGAGCCCGCGGGCACCACGAGGTCGATGCCCTCCAGGGCGGGCGCGTCGGCCCGGTAGCGGAAATGCACGGCCTCGAAGCGGATCTCGCCCCGCGACACCGTCAGCGGACGAGCTGACGCGGATTCGCGGATCGTCGGCTGCTCGTCCATCAGGGCGAAGTAGCGCGTCAGCGCCGCCGCCGCCTCCTGAAGGATGGCGTTGAGGGTGCCGAGCGCCCGGGCCGGCTGCGCGGCGAGCAGGAGCGCGGCGACATAGCCGGTGAAGTCGCCGACGGTGCGGTCACCCGACATCACCCGCTGGCCCACCAGCACGAGCACGCCCGCCACCGCGAGACCGCCGCCGATCTCCATCAGCGGGTCGAGCCGGCCGCGCGCGTTGGCCGCCTTCATCTTGAGGCGGCGCACCTCGTCGAGCGCCTGGGCCGCGCGGTCCTTGAGATAGCCTTCCAGCGCGTAGGTCTTGGCGACGCGAGCGCCCTGGAGGCTCTCGGTGATGAGGCTTGCGGTCGCGCCCATCTGCTCCTGGGTCGTGGTCGAGACCTGGCGCAGCCGCTTGCCGATCCGGTTGACCGGCCCGGCAACGAGGGGGGCCGTGACCGCGGCGGCGAGCGTCAGCAGCGGGTCCATCCACACCAGCGCGATCACGAGCGCGGCCAGCATCGCCACATCGCGCAACAGCACGGTCGAGATGCGGGTCAGCGCCTCCTTGATGAAGGCGAAGTCGGTGGTGAAGCGCTGAGTAAAGGCCGCCGGGCTCTCGCGGCCGAGTTGGGCGAGGTCGGCATCGATCAGGTGGGCGTAGAGCGCGGCCTGCATGTCGGCCTCGACGCGGGTTACGACCCGGTTGGTCAGCACCGTCTGCCCGAACAGGGCGAAGCCGCGGGCGGAGGTGACGGCGATGACGATGAGCGGGCCGTATGCCAGTGCGCTCATGTCCTTGCGGTCGAACGCGTCGAAGGCGGCCTTGATGAGGGCCGGGTAGAGCCCCGTCGCCGCGCCGACGACGGTGATGAGCACAAGGACCACCGCGAGCGTCGCGCGGTGGGGTGAGAGCCATTCCCGCCAGAGCCGCCCGAGCAGGGGAAGGGTGTCGCCTCTCAGAAGCGGCCGGCGCGCCATCGTATACCGTGTCTGTGCTGACCCCGGCCGGAACGACCGGAGCCCGCGGTGTTTGCCGCCGCGCGGCTCGCGGATCAAGCGACCGCTGTCCTTCAGTCGCGCTCGCCCCCGTGCCGGTGCCCGTGCTTGTGCGGTCCGCCGAAGGGGCGCATCGGCCGGGCGAGCACCATGGCGCGGCGCTTCTGGCCTTCGTCCAGGCTGGCGAAGAGCGGCGTGCTGGCATCGGCGAGCTTGCGCAGGGCTTCGCCACGAGCGGTGGCCGCGTCGGCCATGGCGCGGAGCGTGCCGGGGGCGTCGTCGATCATCCGGCCGCGCTCCCGCCGCGCCTCACGCTGGGCGGCGCGCTGCTTCGAAAGATCGCGCAGGGCCGTCTCGACCGGCGGCCATAGCTTCTCCTGCTCGGGGTTCAGCTTCAGTCCGGCATGCAGGCCGGCGAGGCGGGCATCGGCGAAGGCCGCTCGGTCCTCGGCCGAGAGCGCCGACCAGCGCCCGTGCCGATGGCCGTGGGGGCCGTCCGCGACGGGGCCGCCCCAGTCGCCGGCATGCACCGCCGCGGACCCGAGGCCGGCCGCACCGAGGATTGCCAGCCCCGCCAGCAGGAGCCCGGCCCTGCTTCGCTTGCTCAGGTTCGGCTTGGTCATCACACACCCTCCACCGTTCAGGGGCCCTTGCCCCGACCCCGAGAGGATGGGTCCGCTCCGTCTCTCGCGTGTGTCCGCTCGTCTCCGGTTTGTGTCTGCTCCATGAAACCTTCTCCATGTTGGCAGCCCGGCACGTTCTGCGCTGCACAATCGCAACCCGGCCCTTGGCGATGTGATAATGTTACATTATCACCGTGGCTAAGCGGAGGAGTGTCGGTATGGGTTTGGGCGTGGGGCGCGGCGTCGCCATCGTTGTTCTGGTGCTGCTCGGCCTTGCGCCGTCAATGGCCGCGGCGGAGGGGGCGCGGCTGAAGGCAGTGGCGACCTTCTCGATCCTGGCCGACCTCGTGGCGCAGGTCGGCGGCGATCAGGTCGCCGTGACGAGCCTCGTCGGACCGGACGCCGACGCTCACGGCTACTCCCCCACGCCGGGCGACGCCCGCAAGCTGGCCGAGGCGAATCTCGTCGTCGTCAACGGCCTCGGCTTCGAGGGCTGGATCGAACGGCTGATCAAGGCCTCGGGCACCAAGGCGCCGGTCACCATCGCTTCGAAGGGGGTGAAGACGGTCGCGGGCAGCCACGACCACGATCACGCCGAGGATCACGGACACGATCACGGCAACCACCCCGATCCGCATGCCTGGCAGAACGTGGCGAATGCCAAGCTCTACGTCGCCAACATCCGCGATGGCCTCAGCGCCGCCGACCCGGACCATGCCTCGTTTTACGCCGCGAACGCCGCCACCTACACGCAGAAGCTCGATGCGCTGGACGCCGAGATCCGCTCGGCGCTCGCCGGGATCCCGGAAGAGCGGCGGCGCATCATCACCACGCACGATTCCTTCGGCTACTTCAGCGCCGCCTACGGCATGCGCTTCCTGGCGCCGCAGGGCATCTCCACGGATAGCGAGGCCGGTCCGAAGGACGTCGCCCGCATCATCCGCCAAATTCGCCGGGACAAGGTGCCGGCAGTGTTCGTGGAGAGCATCGCCGACCCGCGGCTGATGCAGCAGATCGCCCGCGAGAGCGGTGCCAAGGTCGGCGGGCGGATCTATTCCGACGCGTTGAGCGCGCCGGGTGGGCCGGCGCCGGGCTATCTGGAGATGATGCGCGCCAACCTCAACGCGTTCCAGGACGCGCTGAGCTGAGGGCCTAACCGCCCGTCATCGGTGGGAAGAAGGCGATCTCCCGCGCTCCGGCGATGGCGCTGCCGGGCTTGGCGTGGACCCGGTCGATGGCGGCGCGCACCACGCCCTCGTTCTCGAAGGCGTAGGCGTATTCCTCGCCCCGCGTCTTCAGCCAGCCGATCAGGTCGGCGACGGTGGCGACGCCGTCGGGCGGGCTCACCGTCTCCTCGGGCTTGCCGACGCGCTCGCGCACCCAGGCGAAGTAGACGAGCTTCATCTTGGATCGTCCTCGTTGATGTGAACGTGCGAAGGCGCCTGCGTGCCGTCAGTGCGAGGCGAAGCCGAAGCAATCCAGGGCTCCGCTCTTTCCGGACATGCCGCGATCTGGATCGCTTCGCATTCGCTCGCGATGACGGGCGCCTCAGCGCGGATCGTCGATCACGTGCCGGATCCCGGCCCTCATGTAGTCCCAGCCGGTGTAAAGCGTGAGGGCAGCCGCGAGCCAGAGCAGGACGATGCCAGCGGTGAGACTGCCGGGAAGGACGGCGTCGCCGGCCGGGCCGGCGACGAGGAAGCCGAGGGCGATGAGCTGCACCGTCGTCTTCCACTTGGCGATGCGGCTGACCGGCAGGCCGACCTTCAGTTCCGCCAGATACTCGCGCAGGCCGGAAACCAGCACCTCGCGGCACAGGATGACGATGGCCGCCCAGAGCGACATGCCGGCGATGGTGCGGTCGGCGGCCAGCATGAGGAGGAGGGCGGCGACGAGGAGCTTGTCGGCAATGGGGTCGAGCATCCGCCCGAGCGCCGAACTCTGCGCCCAGGCGCGGGCGACGTAGCCGTCGAGATAGTCGGTGATCGCGGCGGCCACGAACACGCCGAAGGCGGTCCAGCGCGCGGCGAACTCGTCCGGCCAGAACAGCAGGACGACGACGACCGGCACCGCGACGAGGCGGCCGTAGGTGAGGCAGTTCGCGAGCGTCCAGGCCTGCGACCGGCGTCGGGGGAGGACGGCGTTCATCGGCGGGGTGAAATCATGGGCGGCCGGGGGCGTCAACCGCGTCGTCGCTGCATCGGGTGCGGACTCTCTCGGCACGGGGCTCGGCTCAAGCATTGGCATGGAAGAAGTCGTAGACCGCCCGCGCGGTGGCGGCGTTCACGCCGGGCGCCTTGGCGAGATCCTCCAAGGCGGCGCGTTCAATGGCTTTCACCGTGCCGAAATGGTGCAGCAGCGCGCGCTTGCGAGTGGGGCCGATCCCGGCGATCTCGTCGAGCGGGTTTTTGGTCATCTCCCGCTTGCGCCGTGCGCGGTGGGTGCCGATGGCGAAACGGTGGGCCTCGTCGCGCAGGCGCTGCACGAAATAGAGCACGGGATCGCGCGGCGGCAGCTTGAACGGGCTGCGGCCGGGCACGAAGAAGGTCTCGCGGCCGGCATCGCGGTCGCGACCCTTGGCGATGCCGACCAGCGGCACGCCGGTCACGCCGATCTCGGCGAGCGAGGCGCGGGCCGCCTCCAACTGTCCGGCGCCGCCGTCGATCAGCACGAGGTCGGGCCAGGCGGGGAAGGCATCGGGATCGTCCGGCACCTCGGCCACCGCCGGAACGGCTTGCTCCGGGGCCTGCGGCTCGCCGGCCTCCCCCTCTTGTGGCGTGCGCGGCGCCTCCTTGGCCAGCCGCTTGAAGCGGCGGGTCAGCACCTCGCGCATCATTCCGAAATCGTCGCCGGGGGTCAGTTCCTCCGACTTGATGTTGAAGGTGCGGTAATGCGTCTTCATGAAGCCGGTCGGCCCGGCGACGATCATGCCGCCGACTGCCGCGGTGCCGGAAATGTGCGAGTTGTCGTAGACTTCGACCCGCCGTGGCGGCTTGTCGAGCCCGAAGGACTGGCCCAGCGCGACGAGGAGCTTACCCTGCGAGGCGGTGTCGGCGAGCCGGCGCCCGAGCGCCTCCTTGGCGTTGCGTTGCGCGTACTCGACGAGGTTCTTGCGCTCGCCCCGCTGCGGCTGGTGGACCTCGACGCGGTGCTCGACCCGGCTTGACAGGGCGGCGGCCACGAGTTCGGCATCCTCGATCGTGTGGCTGACGAGGACGAGCCGCGGGGCCGGCTTGTCGTCGTAGAACTGCGAAATGAACGAGGCCAGCACCTCGTCCACGCTCATGGAGCGGTCCGCCTTGGGGAAGTAGGCGCGGTTGCCCCAGTTCTGGAAGTTGCGGAAGAAGAACACCTCAATGCAGAACTGGCCCGCCTGCTCGTCGATAGCGAACACGTCAGCCTCCTCGACGCCTTGCGTGTTCACCCCCTGCACGCCCTGGATCGCCGAGAGTGCGGCGATGCGGTCGCGGAAGCGCGCGGCGCGCTCGAATTCGAGGGCCTCGGAGGCGCGCTGCATCTCCTCGCGCATCCGGTCTTTCACCGCGTTCGACTTGCCCGAAAGGAAGGCGCGGGCACTGTCGGCGAGCCCGCTATAATCCTCTAGAGCGATCTCGCCGGTGCAGGGGCCGGAGCAGCGCTTGATCTGATAGAGCAGGCAGGGCCGGGTGCGGTTCTCGTAATAGCTGTCCGAACAGGTCCGCATCAGGAAGGCGCGCTGGAGCGCGTTGACGGTGCGGTTGACCGCCCAGACATTGGCGAAGGGGCCGTAGTAATTGCCCTTGCGGCGGCGCGCACCGCGATGCTTCACGATCTGCGGCGCCGGCCCGTCGCTGGTCAGCAGGATGTAGGGGAACGACTTGTCGTCGCGCATCAGCACGTTGAAGCGCGGCTTCAGCTGCTTTATGAGGTTGGCCTCCAGCAGCAGCGCTTCCGTCTCGGTCGCCGTGGTGACGAACTCCATCGCCGCCGTCTGGGCGATCATCCGGGCAATGCGGTTGGAATGCGCCTGACCGCGGGCATAGGAGCCGACGCGGGCCTTCAGGTTCTTGGCCTTGCCGACGTAGAGCACGTCGCCCTTGGCATCGAACATCCGGTACACGCCCGGCGAGGTCGGCAGGGTCGACCAGAACCGGCGGATGATCTCGGTGCCCGCCTGGACGGCGCCGGGCTCGAAATCGAAGTCGATCTCGGGCGCCTCGTCGAGGGAGGCAGCCTCGGTCTCGTCCTCGTCGAACCCGTCGGGCGGGACGTCGTCGAAGGCGGATCGGGTCGCGCGGCTCATGGCCCCGATGTAAGCCGCGGCGATTCCGGTTGAAAGGGCCGCGGTCGCCTCAGCCAGGACAATCGCTCCGAGCGATGACCCTGTGACGGGAAGCGTCAGTCGAACAGGGCGTCGATGTCCGACTGATCGACGTGACCGGGATCGTCCTGGAGCTTCGGGCCGTTGAGAAGCGAGCTTTCGTCGTTCTCATCGACAACGGCGGTCTCGACTGCGAGCAGGTCGCGGAAGCCTTCGAGTCCGCTCCAGGCCTCAATGACGCGGTCGAGATGCTCCTCGACGAATTTCAGCACGTTGACGATCTTGCTGATGCGCTGACCGGTCAGATCCTGGAAGTTGCAGGCCTCGTAGGCTGAGATCACGTTGTCGAGGATGCCGTCGACGTTCTCCTGGGCAGCCTTGGGCAGGCGCAGGCCGCGCATCATGTTGGCGTTGGTCTCGATCCGCTCGATGCTGCCGAGGATCGTCGAGGTGGCTTGCTCGGTCGATTCGACCACTGCATCGAGCTCGCCGGCAACGCGGCGCATGCCCTTGCCCGTGGTCTCGGAGCGGTGGAGGCTGGCGATCTCGCCCTTGGTGCGGGTGATCGCTTCCTTCATCACTTCGAGTTCGTGACGCATCGCGAACGCATCGTTGAGCTCGCGGCGGCAGGCTTCGATGGTCTCGCCGGCACTGGCCTGGGTGATGCGGCGCAGGTCGTTGATCGCCGTCAGGATTTCATCGAGGCGCGGATTCGGAGTTGCCTCGGCCGGAGCCGCAGAGACACCGGCCGCCGGAACGGGCAAGCCCAGGCTTTCCTCGATGCGGTAGCGCTTGGTGATCATCGGTCGGACAGGCCTTCGAGGTAAAATTTCGCCTGACACAATCCCGTGCACTGGTTTCGATTTGCTGAAAGTTTTCCGAGGAGCGGGGTCATTTACGGCCCGTTGACGACGACTCGGACTTAGCGGGGGCTCGAGCCCCGGAGGAAATGATTCACCACGTCCATTCATCGCCCGCAGGCACGACCCGGAAAAGACTTGCCGCATCGCGTGTGCAGAGCAGGGGCCGGGGATGCGGGCGAAGTGGGGCGGGGCGCTGGCGGCGCTGGCGGTGATGGGGTCGAGCGTGGTGGCGCAGGCGGAGCCGGGCCGCTACGGCGGCGGCTTCATCGAGTTCCTGATGACGGCAGATGGGTCGAGCCCGGCCCGGCGCGCGTCGGTCGATGGCTACGGGGCTCTCGGCGAGCCTCGGCCGCTAGCCGTCCCGCAACCGCGCGCCCGGTTCGCGGCGCTGCCGACGCGGCCGGCGCCCGAGGAGGGAATGATCGCGCGGGCCGTCGATCCGCGCTTTTCCCGGCAGGTTGTGGCCTATGACGGGCCGGGTCGTGCGGGCCAAATCGTCATCGATACGAACGCCAAATATCTCTACCTGATCCAGCCGGAGGGCCGAGCGATCCGCTACGGCATCGGTGTCGGGCGGCCGGGCTTCGTCTGGACGGGGGCGAAGACGATCTCGGCCAAGCGGGAATGGCCGGATTGGACGCCGCCTGCCGAGATGCTGCGGCGGCGCCCGGACCTTCCGCGGCACATGGTGGGGGGCCCGGAGAACCCGCTCGGGGCCCGGGCAATGTACCTCGGCACCTCGCTTTACCGCATCCATGGCACGAACGAGCCGCACACGATCGGGCAGAACGTATCCTCGGGCTGCATCCGCATGATGAACGAGGACGTGATCGACCTCTACGAGCGGACGCCGGTGGGCACTCGTGTCGAGGTGATCTGACGCGATCTTACGAAAGCAGAAGCCCGGCGCCGTGGGAGCGGCGCCGGGCTTTGCAAGCATTCAGGACGTGCGGGCGGGATCAAGCCCAGTCGTCGTCCCCGCCATCGCCGAGGTCGCCACCGAAATCGTCGCCGCCACCGCCGCCGAACGAGGCGTCTTGGAAGCCGCCGTCGCCGCCACCGAGCGCCGACCCGAGATCCTGATCGCCGCCGCCACCGAACATGCCGCCGCCGGTCTCACCGCCGGCCAAGCCCGCCGCGGAGGCGCTGCCGAGCTGCGAATGGCCACCCGCGAAGGCATTGGAGAGGGCGCTGCCGAGCAGCATGCCGCCCGCTGCACCGGCCGCCATCGGCAGAGCGGTCGCCAGGAAGCCGCCGCCGCGTGCGGGCTGCTGAGCCTGTCCGCCCCAAGGCCCACCCTGCGGAGCGCCACCGTAACCCGGCTGCGGACCGCCCTGCTGGCCGTAGCCGCCCTGCTGGCCCCAGGCCTGTCCCGCCGGCGGCCTCTGCGGCTCGGAGCGCTGGCCACCGCCGAAGATGCTCGACAGGAAGCCGCCGCCGCCGCCGGCCGGCTGCGACTGAGCTTGCTGGCGCGCCTGTTCGAGCTGCTGGTTGAGGCTCTTGATCGCCTCTTCCTGTACGTAGATGAGCTGCGCCATGGCGTAGGGCGCGTAAGGCTGGTTGCGGAGCTTCTCGGCAATGAAGCGCTCCGCATCGGCGTCCCGGGCCTGGCCGGATGCCTGTTCGAGCCGCTGGAAGATGCCGTTGATGATGTCGCGTTCTTCGCTGTTCATGGAGCTGTCTCCCTGAGGCGCCGACGGCGTCGACACCGCGCGGCGGCTACGAGATGGGGACCTGTGGAGCTTTTGTCAGGGGGCCAGCGTCGATTCCCCGCTCGCGGCCGGGCGGTTCGTACCCAGGCGCCGCACGGAATGGCCATAAAAAAAAGCCCGGCGCGAAGCCGGGCTTTTCTGGGGGAGGTCCGGCGGTCCGGTGAGGGACCGCCGGAGTTCCGGATACTAGTACGAGCCGAACTTGTAGTTCAGGCCGGCGCGGACGACGGCGAACTCGGTCTCGCGGACC